>NZ_SOAU01000001.1:2469427-2798854 GCF_004364865.1 Ilumatobacter fluminis | reverse complement strand
ACCGTCGCCGAACCTGCGGTGGGCGACCCCGACGACTCGGGCGACGCCGAACCCGATGCGACGGCGGGCGCCGACGTGACCGTGCCGCCCGATTCCGTCGCGGTCGACGACACGGGCGTGCCCGGGCTCGACGCCGATGACGCGTTCTGCCGGTCGTGGAGCCGCTTCGGCGGCTCGTTCCAGGTGGTCGCGGTCAACGCGGCCTTCGGCGGCAGCGACGACCTCCGCCTCGCCACGCTCGAGGTTGTGGCGTCGCCGACGACCACGTCCGCCTATGCCGATCTCTCGCTCGAGTGGCCCGACGAACTCGCCGACGAGGCCGACGCCGCACTCGACGGCGTCTACGGCCCCTTCGCCCGACGACTCGCCCAGGCCCGCACCGCCCTCGTCGACGCCGGAGCGACGCAGGCCGACCTCGACGCGATCGACGAGGCGTGGGTGCTGGCGCTGGCGACCCGTCGCCCCGACGACCCCGAAGTCGTGATCGACCTCCCCGAACCGCTGTGGCTCCTGATCGACGAGGCCGCCCCGGCCTACCTCGACGAGGTCGGGCCGTGGGCGACCGACGAGAGCCTCGTCACCGACGTCGAGATCCCGCTCACCGACCTCTACCTCAGCGACAACTGCCCCGACCAGGGCGTCCTCGCCGGCCAGGAAGTCACCGAGACGCCCTGATCGACGACATCCTGATCGGACGGGATCGGCGGCGCCTTGCGGCCGGCGTGACGGACGTTTCGTCAACGCAGACGGTCCGCGCCGGTGGCGCCTCCTACACTCGCGACCCGTGACGACGATCGCTTTCGGTGCCGACCACGCAGGATTCGAACTCAAGGAGCACCTCGTGCGACGGCTCGGCGAGCAGGGCTTCGAGATCATCGACCACGGCACCGACTCGACCGACAGTGTCGACTACCCGGCGTTCTGCGCCGCCGCCGCACGCAGCGTGCGCGACGGCGCCGCCGACTTCGGCATCGTGATCGGCGGATCCGGCCAGGGCGAACAACTCGCCGCCAACAAGGTCCGCGGCGTCCGCGCCGCGCTGTGCAACTGCCTCTACACCGCCCGTATGGCCCGAGAGCACAACGACGCCAACGTGCTGTCGGTCGGCGCCCGCGTGGTCGGCCTCGGCCTGGCCGAAGAGATCGTCGACCTGTTCCTCGCCACCGACTTCGAAGGCGGGCGCCACGCCCGACGCGTCGCCCAACTCGGCGAACTCGAAGCCGACTTCTGATCGTTCATCCCCACCCCACCGGAGGCCCCCGATGCCGTTCCACACCGACACCAACCCCGACGTCGAGGTCGAGGCGCTGCTCAAGCGTGAGTACGAGCGCCAGACGACCGGACTGCAGCTGATCGCGAGCGAGAACTTCACCTCGCCCGCCGTCATGCGCGCAGTCGGCTCCGTCCTCACGAACAAGTACTCCGAGGGATACCCCGGCAAGCGCTACTACGGCGGCAACGCCGTCATCGACGACGTCGAAGGGCTCGCCATCGAGCGCGTCAAGGCGCTGTTCGGCGCCGAACACGCGAACGTCCAGCCGCACTCGGGCGCCAACGCGAACATGTGCGTGTACCAGGCACTCCTCGAACCCGGCGACACCGTGCTCGGCCTCAGCCTCGACCACGGCGGCCACCTGACCCACGGCTCGCCCGTCAACGCGTCGGGCCTGCTGTACGACTTCGTCGCCTACGGCGTCGGTGCCGAGGAACGGATCGACGTCGAAGAGGTGCGGGCGAAGGCGCTCGAACACCGGCCGAAGATGATCGTCGTCGGCACCACGAGCTACCCGCGTCGTCTCGACCCGCAGCCGTTCAAGGCGATCGCCGACGAGGTCGGCGCGCTGCTCATGTTCGACATCGCCCACCTCGCCGGTCTGGTCGCCGGTGGCGCCCATCCGAATCCGGTGCCCTACGCCGACGTCGTGACGTTCACGACCCACAAGACACTCCGTGGGCCGCGCGGTGGTTGCATCCTCAGCAAGGCCGAGCACGCCAAGGCGATCGACAAGGCCGTGTTCCCCGGCTGGCAGGGCGGACCGATCGAGAACGCCATCGCCGGCAAAGCGATCGCCTTCTACGAGGCGTCGCAGCCGAGCTTCTCCGAGTACGCCCAGCAGATCGTCGCCAACGCGTCGGCGCTCGCCGAGGCGCTGGTGGGGGAGGGGTTCGCGCTCGTCTCGGGCGGCACCGACAACCACCTGATGGTCGTCGACCTGCGTCCGTTCGACGAGGAGCTCACGGGAAAGGTCGCCCAGTCGTCGCTCGACGAGGCGGGCATCACCCTCAACAAGAACACCGTGCCCGACGATCCGCGCAGCCCGTTCGTGACCAGTGGTGTGCGCATCGGCACGCCGTCGGTGACCACGCAGGGCATGACCGAGGCCGAGATGCCCGTCATCGCCGACCTCATCGCGCGTGCCCTGCGCCATCGTGAGGACGCCGACGCCGTGGCAGGCGTCCGCGACGAGGTCGCCAACCTCTGCGCCAAGTTCCCCGCCTACTGACCGCGAAGGCTCGACGCGCACCCGCCCCGGGTCAGGTGACCGCCGGTAACGGCTCGTTCCTCGCCGTCACCTCTGGCACCTGACCCGAAGAGCTCGGCCCCGCCACCCCGGGTCAGGTGTCGTCGGTGACGGGTGAGGCGCAGCCGAACCCGTTACCAGAGATCACCTGACCCGGAGCACCCTCGGGATCGCGGTACGGGTACGATCGGCGCACGTGGGTCCGGCGATGAGCGATTACGTCTTGGTGGGCGCGGTCGCGGCGATCGTGACCGTGATCGTCACGCCGATCGTCGGGCTGATCGCCCGCACCGTGCAGCCGAAGGGTTGGCTGGTGCCGCCCAACGCCCGCTCGGTGCATACGGCCCCGATCCCGCACGTGGGCGGCATCGCGATGCTCACCGGGTTCCTCGCGGCGATGCTCATGGCGTGGGCGACCGGCCGGTTCGAGGTCGTCTTCACCGACAACACCGAACCGATCGGCATCGTCATCGCAGCGATCGTGATCTTCGTCGTCGGCTACCTCGACGACGTGCGAGACCTCGCACCACCGGCCAAGGTGACCGGCATCGTCCTGGCGGCGATCATCCTCTACTGGTTCGGCGCCACGATGTTCTACTTCCGTGTCCCGTTCTACGACGTGATCCTGCTGTCGGGCGACTGGGTCCCGCTCGTCACCGTGTTCTGGCTGCTCGGCATGACGCAGGCGATCAACCTGATCGACGGGCTCGACGGTCTGGCCGCCGGCATCGTCGCGATCGCCGCCGGCTCGTTCTTCCTCTATGCGTTCCGGTTGAACGAACTCGACCTGCTGCCCGACCGCAACCCCGGCCCGCTGGTGGCGGTCATCGCGGCCGGCGTGTGCATCGGGTTCCTCCCGCACAACTTCAACCCGGCCCGCATCTTCATGGGCGACAGCGGAGCATTCCTGCTCGGGCTGCTGATGGCGGTGTCCACCAGCCTCGTGGGCGGCCGTGCCGACCCGAACACGCAGGCCTTCGTCGGCCAGACCTTCTTCTTCTTCGCCCCACTCGCCATCCCGCTGCTCATCCTCGGCGTGCCGATCGTCGACACCGTGTTCGCGATCATCCGGCGGGCCTCGAAACGACAGGCGCTCGACGTCGCCGACAAGGGCCACCTGCACCACCGACTGATGAACCTGGGCCACGGTCACCGCCGCAGCGTCCTCATCCTCTGGGCGTGGACCGCGCTGCTGTCCGGATTCGTGCTCTACCCGGTGCTCAGCAACCAGAACCCGAGCTACCTCCCGTTCGGCGTGGCGGCCCTCGGTCTGGTGCTGTTCACGGTGCTGCACCCGAGCGTGCGGCGCAAGCGTGCCGAGGCCGTCGAGGCGGCCCTCGACCGACCGGCGTCGGAACAGATCGACCCGTCGCGGCCCGAACGGGCCAGGGAGCGACCCGCACGTGTGCTCGACGACGGTGCCGAGACCGCTTCTGCGGTCGGCTCCGACACCGCTCTCGTCGCCGACGACGACGCGGATGTGTAAGTCTGTCCGTGTCGATCTGCGCGCGAAGTTGCCCCGAGCGACAGCGCCCGATTAGATTGTGCAGCAGTTCACAAGCCCCGGCGGTCAGCACGCCGAGGCCTCGGATCTTCCCTCAACGACGAGTGTCTCCTTCCATGTCCCCGAACAGCCCAGCGCCCCGCCCGCGCGCCGCCGACACCGAGTCGGCACCGCTCGCAGGCCGATTCGGCAGCAACGCCGTCGCCGGTGGTATGGAGATCGCGCTCACGATCCTGCTGTTCGTCCTCATCGGACTCGGGATCGACACGTGGCTCGGCACTCGCCCGTTGTTCATGATCGTGCTGTTCCTCTTCGCAGCGGCCGGCTCGTTCGCCCGCACGAAGCTGATCTACGACGCCGAAATGGATCGTCTCGAGGCCGAGCGCATCGAGAAGCGCAACGCCAAGCGCGCCGAACAGGCTGCGCCGAGCGCCCCGGAGGCCGACGCCGCATGAGCGACGCCATGACCGATCCTGCCGCCACCCCCGACGACGCCGAGATGTCCGACCAGACCGCCGACATCTCGCCCACGTCGCTCCCGGTGCAGGGCGACCCGATCGAATACATGATCAGCCTCGACATCGCGAAGAAGGGCCTCGTCATCGCCCCCGTGATCGTGGCGATCTGCGCCCTCGTCTGGGGCAGCGAGGGTGCCGCCGGCGCTGCCGTCGGGATCGGCCTCGTCGTCGCCAACTTCTTGCTCTCGGCCGCCTTGGTCTCCGGCGCCGCCCGGATCTCGCTCGGCCTGATGATGGGTGCCGTCCTGTTCGGCTACGCGCTGCGCCTCGGCCTCATCTTCCTCGTCATCGTTCTCGTTCGCGACGAGCCCTGGATTTCACTTCCGGCGCTCGGAGCGACCATTATCGCGACGCACCTCGGTCTCCTCATGTGGGAGCTCCGATACGTCGCGATCAACCTGGCCTACCCCGGCCTGGCACCCAAGCAGACGAAGTCGTAGCCCCGGCTCCGACACCGTCGACACACGACACCAGCTCGAACACCCCACGACTTTCACTCGACCGGCTCTCACAAGGAACAGATCGGAAACAACGTGCTCGCCCTCGAATTCCCGCCCCTGAACGAAATCCTCCGTTGGCGCGACCTGTTCCCGACCTTCAACAAGGTCGCGCTCATCGCCGTCGCCGCGGCGCTGATCGGCATCGTGATCTTCCTGATCGCTGCCAGCAAGGACGGTTCCAAGGCGCCCAAGGGCATCCGCAACTTCGCGGAGCTGCTCGTCGAGTTCGTCGAGAACCAGATCATCATGCCGGCGATGGGCAAGTCGGGCATGGGCTGGACCCCGTTCCTGCTGACGCTGTTCATCTTCATCTATCTGTGCAACCTGCCGGGCATCATCCCGATCCTGTACATGCCGGCCACGGCTCGAATGGCGATCCCGCTGTTCCTCGCCCTGCTCGTCTGGCTCGTGTACGTCGGAACCGGTCTGAAGCACCAGGGGCTCGGCTACTTCGGCCACATGATCGCCCCGCCTGGCGTCCCGGCGGCCCTCTACCCGCTGATCGGCCCCATCGAGATCCTCTCGAACCTGGTCATCCGCCCCTTCTCGCTCGCCGTTCGTCTCTTCGCCAACATGCTGGCCGGCCACATCCTGCTCGTGACGTTCTCGCTGCTCACCGAGGAACTCATCCTCGAGGGCGACAACATCATCTTCCGAGTACTCGGCGTGCTGCCGTTCATCATGCTCATGCTCATGACCGTGTTCGAGGTCCTGGTCGGCTTCCTGCAGGCCTACATCTTCACGATCCTCACCGCGGTCTACATCGGTTCGTCGGCTCACCCCGAGCACTGATCCGAACCACCCTCTCTCCCACACCAACACCAACAGGAGTACCAACCCAACATGGAAGCACTCAGCATCCTCGCTCAGGTCGCCGAGCCCGCGGACTTCGGTCCGATCGGTGCCGGCATCGGCTACGGCCTCGCGGCGATCGGCCCGGGCATCGGCATCGGCTACATCGTCGGCAAGTCCGTCGAGGCCATGGCCCGTCAGCCCGAGTCGGCCGGCATGGTCCGCACCACGATGTTCCTGGGTGTGGCGTTCACCGAAGCCATCGCGCTGATCGGCTTCGTGGTCGCCATGCTCGTCCAGTGAGCCGGCCCCACACGCCTGATCATTCCCGGAGCCACGTGCTCAATCCATCCGTCCATCTCTCCCGCAAGGAGCTGACGTGCTGACAGCCGTCGTTACCCGGGGAGTCACAGGAATCGACGTCGCCTTCCTGCCACAGGCAGACGGCGGCGAAGCGGACTTGACGTTCGAAGAGTCCCAAGATTTCTGTGAGTTCCCGTTCGAAACAGAAGAAGAGTTCGAAGCAGAACTGGCGGAGGGCCACCCCTGTGAGGAGGGGCCCAGCCCCATCCTGCCCGAGGTCAAGGAACTCGCGTGGGGCGCAGGCTCGTTCCTCGTGTTCCTCGTCGTCATGCGGCTGTTCCTCTACCCCAAGCTCCGCAAGGGGATGGATGCCCGCTATGCCAAGGTCGAGGAGGGGTTCGAGCAGGCCGATGCCGCTCGTGCCGCCGCCCGGGCCGAGGTCACCGAGTACGAAGCGGCTCTCGCCACCGTGCGCGCCGAAGCGGCCGAGCGTGTCGACGCCGCTCGTGCGACGCTCGCCGGTGAACGTGAGACCCGCCTCGCCGAGGTGAACGCCGAAATCGCCGCCAAGCGTGAAGCCGCCATGGCCGAGGCCCGAGCCGCCCGAGAGGCAGCCGAGTCCGACGTGCGCAGCGCCGTCACCGACGTCACGTCCAAGGTGTTGGAACTGGCGATCGGCCGGGCACCGACCGAGCAGGTCGAGTCCGCCGTCGCCGACGTGATGAACTCGGAGGTTCGCTCATGAACCAGTTGGCATACGGCTTCGTCGCCGCCGACGGTGAGCTGCTCGATCCGGCACGCTCCCCGCACTGGCTGTGGCCCGAAGACGCCGAACTGATCTTCGGCACGATCTCGTCGCTCATCGTCTTCGCCGTGCTGTTCAAGTTCGGCTGGCCGCTCTTCAAGAAGGCCCTCGAGGCCCGAACCGAGCGGATCCAGTCGGCGATGGACGAGTCGGAGACCAAGCTCGCCGAGGCCAAGACCGAGGCTGCCGAGATCCGCTCGGCCGCCGGCGACATCGACGCCGAGCGTCAGCGCCGCTTCGCCGAGGCCGACACCGAGGCGGAGTCGATCCTCGCCGAGGGTCGTGCCCGTCTCGACGAGGAGATCGAGGAGTTGCGGGCAGCCGCCGACTCCGACATCGCCCTCATCGCCTCCCGCGCCAGCGGCGAGATCCGCGGTGAGATCTCGATGCTGTCCCGCCGTGCGGTCGACCGTGCGGTCTCGGGCCAGCCCCTCGACGACGCGACGCAGCAAGAACTGATCGAATCGTTCATCTCGAAGGTGGGTGCCTCATGAGTGACGCACGTGTCCAGGGGTACGCCAAGGCCCTGTTCGAGGTCGCCCGAGCCGAGGGCACCCTCGACGAGGTCGAGGACGAACTCTTCCGTTTCGCCCGCTCGTACGAGTCGAGCGACGAACTGCGCACGGCGCTGAGCGACGAGGGCATCCCCGCCGCCAAGCGTCAGGCGATCATCGAGGATCTGCTCGGTGGCAAGGCCACGTCGACCACGACCCAGTTGGTGTCGATGGTGGTCGGTGCGGGCCGAGCCCGTGAGCTGCCCGCGATCATCGACAAGCTCGTCGCCCGAGCCTCGAGCTCGAAGAACCTGGCCGTCGCCGAGGTACGCAGTGCCGTACCGCTCACCGACGATCAGCAAGCCCGACTGAAGGCCGCACTCGCCAACGCGACCGGCTCGGAAGTCAACCTCAAGATCGTGGTCGACCCCTCGATCATCGGCGGCCTCGTCGCCACCGTCGGCGATACCGTCATCGACGGCAGTGTCCGTACCCGTGTCGACCAGTTGAAGAGCCGTCTCTGACGGACAGGAGCACCGCAATGGCTGAACTCACCATCTCCGCCGCCGACATCGCCTCGGCGCTCAAGAACAACCTCGAAGGCTTCGAGCAGTCGCTCGAGGCCCGCACCGTAGGCCGCGTCGCCGAGATCGGTGACGGCATCGCCCGCGTCAGCGGCCTGCCCGACGCCGCCGTGAACGAACTCCTCGAGTTCGAAGACGGCTCGGTCGGCCTGGCGCTGAACCTCGACGAGGGCTCCATCGGTGCCGTCGTCCTGGGCGACACCGCCAGCATCGAAGAGGGCCAGCCGGTCAAGGCGACCGGTCGCATCCTCTCGGTCCCCGTCGGTGACGGCATGCTCGGCCGCGTGGTCAACGCGCTCGGCGAGCCCGTCGACGGCAAGGGCGAACTTACCGGCACCCAGCTGCGCCGCATGGAGATCCAGGCGCCGGGCATCATGGGCCGCAAGCCCGTGCACGAGCCGCTCCAGACCGGCATCAAGGCGATCGACGCGATGACGCCGATCGGCCGTGGCCAGCGTGAGCTGATCATCGGCGACCGCAAGACCGGCAAGACCACCGTCGCCGTCGACACGATCCTGAACCAGAAGGGTCAGGGCGTGAAGTGCATCTACGTCGCCATCGGCCAGAAGGGCTCGACCGTCGCCCAGACCGTCGAGGTCCTGCGTGAGAACGGCGCCCTCGAGTACACCGTCGTGGTGACCGCCCCGGCCGCCGACTCGGCACCGTTCAAGTACCTCGCTCCGTACGCCGGCTGCGCCATGGGCCAGCACTGGATGGAGAACGGCGAGCACGCCCTCGTGGTGTACGACGACCTCTCGAAGCAGGCCGAGGCCTATCGCCAGATGTCGCTGCTGCTCCGTCGTCCCCCGGGCCGTGAGGCCTACCCCGGCGACGTGTTCTACTTGCACAGCCGCCTGCTCGAGCGTGCCGCCAAGCTCTCCGACGAGAACGGCGCCGGCTCGCTCACTGCGCTGCCGATCATCGAGACGAAGGCCGGCGACGTGTCGGCGTTCATCCCGACGAACGTGATCTCGATCACCGATGGCCAGGTGTACCTGCAGGACAACCTCTTCAAGTCGGGTGTGCGTCCCGCCGTCGACGTGGGCATCTCGGTGTCCCGAGTCGGTTCGGCCGCCCAGACGAAGGGCATGAAGGGCGTCGCCGGCACCCTGAAGCTCGACCTCGCCCAGTTCCGTGAGCTGGAGGCGTTCGCAACCTTCGGTTCCGAGCTCGACGCCGTGTCGAAGGCCCAGCTCGAGCGTGGCTACCGCCTCGTCGAGCTGCTCAAGCAGCCGCTGAACAGCCCGATGTCGGTCGAAGACCAGGTCGTGTCGATCTTCGCCGGCACCAAGGGCTACCTCGACGACATCCCGGTCGCCGACGTGCGCCGCTTCGAGCGCGAACTCCTCGAGTTCATGCACGGCCTGCACGGCGGCATGATGTCGGAGATCAAGGGTGGCGTGCCCGACGGCCTCGCCGGCGCGGTCGACGCGTTCAAGGCCCAGTTCAAGATCACCGGCGCCGACGGCCACCACGTCGACCCCGCCAGTGTCGACGCCGACGAGCTCGGCGAGGCGCACAGCACCAAGACGCTCGCCACCGAGTGATCTGCCCCATGTTCTCGACCCGTCCACCGACCGAGCTTTCGAAAGGAGTGATCTGACATGGCAGGAGGCCAGGAACGTATCCTGCGCGGCCGCATCAACTCGATGCAGGCCACCAAGAAGATCACCCGCGCCATGGAGCTGATCGCGGCGAGCCGGATCGTCAAGGCGCAGCAACGCGTCGAGGCGGCGGTGCCGTACTCCGAGCAGATCACCGAGGTCGTCAAAGACCTGTCGGCTGCCGGTGCGAGCAGCGATTCGCCGCTGCTCGCCGGCCGGAGCGAGGTCAAGAACAAGTGCTACGTCGTGATCACCGCCGACCGCGGTCTCTGCGGCGGCTACAACTCCGGTGTGCAGCGCGCCGCCGAAGGTGAGATCAAGGCCGACGTCCTCGCGGGCAAGGGCTACGAGATCATCCCGGTCGGCAAGAAGGCCGAGGCGTACTTCCGCTTCCGCGGTTACTCGCTCGGCCAGTCGTTCCAGGGCTTCAGTGACAACCCGTCGTACGCCGACGCCAAGGCCATCGGCCAGCACGTCGTCGCGCTGTACGCATCGGGTCACGTCGACTCGGTCGAGCTGGTCTACACCCGCTTCATCTCGGCGGGCAGCCAGGAAGTCGTGCTGCGCCCGCTGGTGCCGCTGCAGCGCGACACGGTCGAAGGTGGCGACGGCAAGGCCGGCTCCACCGATGGATCGGGTTCCGACTACGAGTTCGAACCCGACCCGACGACGATCCTCGACACGCTGCTGCCGCGCTATGTCGAAGCCCGTGTGTACGCAGCACTGCTCAACGCAGCGGCTTCGGAGCACGCGTTCCGTCAGCGGGCCATGAAGTCGGCCACCGACAACGCCGAGGAACTGATCAAGAACCTCAGCATCATCATGAACCGTGCCCGTCAGGACTCGATCACCACCGAGATCATGGAGATCGTCGGCGGTGCCGAGGCGCTGGGCTCCGGCAAGGACGAACAGATCCGCTACGTCGAGCTCGACCTCGACGCCACGTTCGGCGGCTCGTCCGCCGGTCACCCGGCTCCGTCCACCACCCCGACCGGTGATGTCCAGAACGCTGGATCGATCGCCGTCGAAGAACGTACGAACACCGTGACCAACACGACCGACTCGCCCGACGCCGGCGAGAACATCTGACCAAACCGCTGGTTGAGGAGACACTGACAGCCATGACCATGACCGACAACCAACTGCAGGATGGCCGCGTCGTCGGTATCGCCGGCCCGGTGATCGACGTCGAGTTCCCGCCGAGCGCGCTGCCCGAGCTGAACACCGCCGTCGAGTTCGAGGTCGACATCGAAGGTGAGCGCCAGAAGGTGCTCGCCGAGGTCGCCCAGCAGCTCGGCAACGGCCGCGTTCGCGCCGTCTGCCTCAAGCCCACCGACGGCCTCAAGCGCGGCACCCCCGTGCGCAACACCGGTCACGGCATCCAGGTGCCGGTCGGCGACAAGGTCCTCGGCCACGTCTGGAACGTGTGGGGCGAGGCGCTCGACGAGGAGCCCGAAGGCTTCGACCAGATGGAACGGTGGGAGATCCACCGTGAGGCGCCGTCGTTCGACGCTCTCGAGCCGTCGGCTCGCGTGTTCCCCACGGGCATCAAGGTCATCGACCTGCTGACCCCGTACGTCGCCGGTGGCAAGATCGGCCTGTTCGGTGGCGCCGGCGTCGGCAAGACCGTGCTCATCACCGAGATGATCAACCGTGTCGCCTCGCAGCACGGTGGTGTGTCGGTGTTCGCCGGTGTCGGCGAGCGCACCCGTGAGGGCACCGACCTCCGTCTCGAGATGATGGAGTCGGGCGTGTTCGAGAAGGCCGCCCTCGTGTTCGGCCAGATGGACGAGCCGCCGGGCGTCCGCCTCCGTGTCGCCCTGTCGGCGCTCACGATGGCCGAGTACTTCCGTGACGAGCAGAACCAGGACGTGCTCCTGTTCGTCGACAACATCTTCCGGTTCGTCCAGGCCGGTTCCGAGGTGTCGACCCTCCTCGGTCGTATGCCCTCGGCGGTGGGCTACCAGCCGACCCTCTCCGACGAGATGGGCCAGCTGCAGGAGCGCATCACCTCGACCCGCGGTCGTTCGATCACGTCGCTGCAGGCCGTCTACGTGCCCGCCGACGACTACACCGACCCGGCGCCGTTCACGACCTTCACGCACCTCGATGCCACGACCGAGCTCAGCCGTACGGTTGCCTCGCTCGGCATCTACCCGGCGGTCGACCCGCTGGCCTCGACCTCGACCATCCTGTCGCCCGAGATCGTCGGCGAGCACCACTACAACATCGCCCGTGGCGTGCAGGAGACCCTCCAGCGCTACAAGGAGCTGCAGGACATCATCGCCATCCTCGGTCTCGACGAGCTGTCCGACGAGGACCGCCTCACCGTCAACCGTGCCCGCAAGATCCAGCGCTTCTTGTCGCAGCCGTTCTTCGTCGCCAAGGTCTTCACCGGCCTCGACGGTGAGTTCGTGCCGATCGAGGAGACCGTCCAGTCGTTCGAGGCGATCCTCAACGGCGAGGTCGACGAGGTTCCCGAGCAGGCGTTCCTGAACGTCGGTGGCCTCGAGCAGGTTCTCGCGAAGGCCAAGAAGCTCGAGGAGAGCTGACCATGGCCAACGTCATGACCGTCGAAGTGGTCTCGCCCGAGAAGGTGCTCTACTCGGGCGAGGCGACCATGGTCATCACCCGCACGATCGGTGGTGGCGAGGTCGCGTTCCAGCCCGGTCACGTTGCGTTCCTCGGTGCGCTCACCGAGAACCACACCCGGGTGTTCCTGGCCGACGGCTCGACCGAGGACGTCGCCGTCCACGGTGGATTCGTCGAGGTCTCGAACAACAAGGTCTCGATCCTGTCCGACGCCGCCGAGCTCGGCAGCCAGGTCGACATCGAGCGTGCCCGTTCCGCCAAGGAGCGTGCCGAAGAGACGCTGCGTCACGAACACGACGCCGAGGCGGTCAGCGCCCTCGGCCGTGCGCACGCCCGCCTGAACGCGGCCGGCGCACTCTGATTCCGACGGTGAGCGGGCGTCGGCGCTTCTGCGCCGGCGCGATGCTCGCCGTCGTCGTCGTTTTCACCGGCTGTGCGAGCGACACCCCGGAGGTGTCGCCGCCGGCCCAGGTGACGGAGACCGATGTCTTGACGACCGAGGCGCCGTCGACGAGCATCAGCACGCCGTCGAGCACGAGCCCGGCGGTGCCCCGTCCCTCGACGAGCAGCACGACGACCACGACGACCGGCGCATCGTCCAGCACGACGACGAGCAGCACCATCAGTTCGACGACCAGCACGGTCGTGCCGTGCCCGGCGGTCGAGCTCGTCGTGCTCGGGAACTCGACCGACTATTGGCCGAACTTCGTGGTGGGTGTCGACGCACCGACCGACGACGCGTGGCCGGCCCTCCTCGAGACGATGCTCGCACGCTCATTGCCGGCGACCGACGTGAGCGTCGAGAACGGTTCGGTCCTCGGTGCCGGGTTCGACATCGGGCTGTACGGCGTCACGAGCATGACCGAGCAGCTCCGCACGCTCGCCTCGGCGCACACCGACGGGTCAGCGGTGCTCGTGGTGGCGCCGAGCGTCGTCGACCTCCAACTGCGCTCGCTCGACGTCGACGCCTCGTACGAGGCCTTCGATGCGATGTACGACGAAGCCACGTCGGCGTTCGAGACGGTCGCCGTCCTGCCGATGAACCCGGTGGCGGTCGGTTCCGACCCCGCGGTCGCACAGGCGATCGCCGAGTTCAATCGGCGGCTCGTCGAGTCCGGAGTGGTCGATCCCGACGACCGATCTCCGCTCCTGTCCGACGACGGGCTGTTCGGTCGTCCGGCGTACTACGACGACTTCGACGACGGGCGCCTCGACACCGCCGGGCCCGACCCCGACGGGCTCCACCCCGACGTCGACGGGCATGCTGCCATCGCCACCGGCCTGGTGCCCGCCCTGGTCGAGCTGATCCCGATCGTGTGTCCGTGAGCACCGGTCGACGCCGAACGAAATCGAAGATCGCTGCAACGTCGCTCGCTACGGTGGTCAGTCGATGTCGGCTGGCGGACAGTCGACCGTGAACAACAGCGGAGAACCCCTGCATGCACACCACCCCGTCCCGTACCGTCCCGTGGCGCCGTTCGGCCGCCGTGATCGGCGTCCTCGCCTTGGCACTCGGCGCCTGCG
This sequence comes from Ilumatobacter fluminis, assembly GCF_004364865.1. Classification (NCBI taxonomy): domain Bacteria; kingdom Bacillati; phylum Actinomycetota; class Acidimicrobiia; order Acidimicrobiales; family Ilumatobacteraceae; genus Ilumatobacter; species Ilumatobacter fluminis. The sequence continues at coordinate 2,785,112 of NZ_SOAU01000001.1, read as the reverse complement.
GCGGTGACGACGACGCGTCGTCCGACGACACCGACACGACCGAAGCCGACGACGCGGACACGACAGACACCGAGCCAACCGAGACCGACGACACCGACACGACCGACACCGACACGACCGAAGTCGACTCGGCCGGCACCGACACGACCGAGGCCGACTCGGGCGACTCGGGCGACGACGCGTCGTCGGGGTCGTACGAGCCCGGATCGATCGGCTACCGGGTCGTCAACTCGACCGATCAGACCGTCGACGTCTACGTCCGGACCACCGGCCTGGTCGAGGCGTTCGAGGCGCAGATGGGCGTCGAGCCCGGCGTGGTCACCGACTTCTTCTACCCGCCCGAAGGCGGTCCGGTCGTCGTGACGACCGCCGGCGCAGGCGACGCGACGTGCGTCGCCACGTGCGATCACATCCTCAGCAACGTGTCGGCGTTCGACGACACCGGCGACGTCCACACCCTGCTGCTCCACGACGCCGAAGGTCGGGTGCAGACCTTCGACCTGTACGAGGACGCACCGGCCGATCAGACGACCTCGAACGTCATGATCGCCGCCGATCCCTCGGCCGGTCAGCTCGTCGCGATCGCGATCGATCTCACCGACGCCGACTTCGGTCTCAACCTCGGCTACGACGGGGTCGCCGGTTGTCTCGACTCGGTCAACCTCGACGCGAGCATGCTCGTCGGTGGCACGCAGACGCCGGCCTACGCGTACGACGGTGACAGCGTCGACGTGCTGCTGTACGCCAACGACGATCGCGAGTGCGCCGAGGAGCCGGTCGGCGGTCCGTTCACCGTCGAGGGTGGTCCCGGTACGCGCACGATGCTGATCCTCACCGGATCGCCCGGCGACATGGACGCCATCATCGTCCCGTTCCTCAACTCGGTCGAGGCCGATGCGAGCGCCGATGCCGACTCCGGCGACAGTGCGGCGTCGGGCGACGCAGCGACGGCTTACGCCCTGATGGCCGAGGAGCTGACGCTCCAGATCGGCCTCCCTGCTGCCGAGGCCGAGTGCCTCGCTCCCTATGTGGTCGATGCGCTCGGGGTCGACGTCGCGCTCGTCGACGGTGAACTGATCGATCTCGACGCGGCCGACACGGCGACGCAGGACATCGCCTTCGGCGGCATCATCGAAGGCGTCGAGGCCTGCGAGATCGACCCGGCGATCCTCGGCTGACCGTTCCGAACGTCGCGACGAGCCCGGCTCGGTCCTGCATCGTCGGACCGAGCCGGGCCGCTCGCGTGGGTACGCTCGCGGCCATGGCCACGTATCCGTTCCGTACCGCACTCGTGACCGGCGCCTCCTCGGGCATCGGTGAGGTGATGACCGCGCAGCTCGCCGACGCCGGCGTCGCCACCACGGTCGTGGCACGACGCCTCGAACGCCTCGAGGCGCTCGCCGAACGCCACGACGGCATCACACCGATGGCGGCCGACCTGTCGACCGACGACGGGCAGCGGGCTGTCGTCGACCGTATCGCCGAGGGCGACATCGATCTCGTGGTCAACAACGCCGGATTCGGCACCAACGGCGACTTCCACGAGCTCGACCCCGACCGGCTCGCCGACGAGATCGAGGTCAACGTCGCAGCGTTGACACGGCTCAGCCAGGCGTCGCTGGCGGCGATGGTGCCTCGGGGGAGCGGTTATCTGCTCAACGTCTCGAGCGTCGCCAGCTTCCAGCCGGCCCCGCAGCTGGCCGTGTACGCCGCCACGAAGGCGTACGTCACGAGCCTGACCGAGAGCCTCCACGAGGAGGCGGCGCCCCACGGCGTGCACGTCACGGCGCTGTGCCCCGGCCTGACCAAGACCGAGTTCCAGAGCGTCAGCAACACCGACACCTACGCCGATCAGTTCCCCTCGTTCGTCTGGACCAGTCCGGACGAGGTCGCCAGGTGCGGACTCGACGGGGTGGCTGCCAACCGCACCCTCGCCGTCCCGGGAGCGCAGTACAAGGTCATGGTGGCGACGACGAACATCACGCCGCGGTGGTTGCGGCGGCGTGCGTCGTCGATCGTGCAGCGGGGCTGAGCCTCAGCCCTGCTGTTCGGGCTGCAGCGTCGAGAAGCTGCCGCCCTGCGGATCGTGGAAGATGCACATCCGGCCGACGCCGGGTGTGTCCATCGGTGGCATCACGACCGACCCGCCGTTCGCCGTGACGGCTGCGACGGTCGCGTCGGTGTCGGCGACCATGAAGTAGACGGCCCAATGGTTGGGTGCCTGCTCGGGAACGTCGGGTGGCATGGCCATAGCGCCTGCCCAGCCGTCGGTGCCGCCGTGCACGACGTGGTAGATCATCCCGCCGCCCATGTCCATGGCGTCGAACTGCCAGCCGAACACGTCGGTGTAGAAGGGGAGCGCGGTGTCGATGTCGCGGGTCATCAACTCGTTCCACGACCACGTGTTCGGTTCGTTCGCCACGCCGGCGCCGGGATGCTCGCCGGGCTGCCAGATCGAGATCACGGCGCCGGTCGGGTCGGCGATGATCGCCATGTGACCGGCCGACATGACCTGCATGGGCGGCATCATGACGGTGCCGCCTGCCGACTCGACCTTGGCGACGGTGGCGGCGACGTCGGGGGCACAGACGTAGCTGTTCCAGATCGCCATCGGCGGCATACCCGGCTGGTTGGCGCCGAGGCCGGCGACGTCGTTGCCGTCGAGGGAGAAGTTGACGTAGATGCGGTTGCCCTCGTCGTCGAGTTCGTCGTGCGCATCCCAGCCGAACACGGCGGAGTAGAACGCCTTGGACGCATCGACGTCGGGGCTCATCAGGTCGACCCAACACGGCTGACCGGGTTCGTAGGACGTGAAGGCGGGCATACCTCGACCGTACTCCACCCCCGCAACCCCTCGACCCGGCGATCAGCGCGCACCGTCGACACCGGAGTCGGGTGATCTCCGGAAACGTCGACTCCGTCGCCGTTCCCTCCGACACCCGACCCGGATGGGGTGGTTCGCGACGATGGGGCATGGCTGCTGTGCTCACGACCGAGATCGCCGACGGGGTCGCCGTCGTCACGATGAATCGCCCCGAGGCCCGCAACGCGCTCAACACCGAGCTGCGTCGGGCCATCCCGACCCGGTTGCGCGAACTCGACGCCGACCCGGCGGTGCGCGTGATGATCCTCACCGGTGCCGACCCGGCGTTCTGCGCCGGGCTCGACCTCAAAGAACTCGGCTCGAGCGGCTTGTCGGCCGACCCCGACGCGACGCCGCTGCCGTTCGGTTCGCTGACCAAGCCGTTGGTCGGCGCGATCAACGGCGCGGCGGTCACCGGCGGCTTCGAGCTCGCCCTCGGCTGCGACTTCCTGATCGCCAGCGAACGGGCGACGTTCGCCGACACCCACGCGCGGGTCGGCGTCATGCCGGGTTGGGGCCTCACGGTGCTGCTCCCGCAGGCGATCGGCATCCGCCGGGCACGGCAGATGAGTTTCACCGGCAACTACGTCGATGCGTCGACCGCGCTCGCGTGGGGCCTCGTCAACGAGGTCGTCCCGCACGACCGGCTCGTGTCGCGAGCCTGCGAGCTGGCCGCCGACATGGTCACGGTTCCCGAAGCCGGGCTCGGCGCGATCAAGGGTGCGTACCGCGCTGCGGCTGCGGGCGTCGACGACGGTGCCCTCGACGCCGAACGCCGCTACTCGCGCGAGTGGATGCGGCGTTTCGATCCCGACACCCTCGCTGCGAATCGCGAAGCGATCCAGCGGCGCGGCAGCGCCCAAGTGTGACCTGACCCGCCGCCCAATTCTTGCTCCGCTGCGCGCGCTCGGTGCGACACAGCGCGTCGGTGCGCGGCTAGGTTGCGACTCGACATGGGGGTGTCACGACGGGATCGGGGGGTCTCGGGTGCGCAACGGTGGGTCTGGAAGTCGACCCCTCCCGTCGCACTCGTCGCCGTGCAGCTGGTGTTCTTCGGGCTGCCCGCAGGGCAGTGGGTGCGTGGCCTCACGCTCGGCCTCCTCGTCGCCTTGCTCGCGCTCGGCATGGCGCTCGTCTACCGGGCGAACCGCGTCGTCAACTTCGCCCAGGCCGACCTCGGCTTCGTCCCCACATCGCTCGCCGTCGGGCTGATCGTCTTCTCCGGCCTCCCGTACCTCTTCGGGTTCGTCGTCGGTCTGGCCGGGTCGATCCTGGTCGGCGCCGTGGTCGAGCTGGCCTTCGTGCGGCGGTTCGCCCACAGCTCACGACTCGTCCTCACGGTCGCGACGATCGGGATCACCCAGCTGCTCGCTGCGTGCGCGCTGATGATCCCGCGCCTCTGGGATCGCAGCGCGGCGTCGCAACGGATCCCGCCGCCGTTCGACTGGAAGCTCACCATCGGAGGCGCCACCGGCACCGTGCTCTCGGCGAACGACCTGATCGCCATGGTGCTGGCGCCCGCCGCCATGATCGCCGTGGCGATCTTCCTCGGGTCGACTCGTCTCGGCACCGCGATCCGCGGGTCTGCCGAGCGGAGCGAGCGTGCGCTGATGCTGGGGATCCCGGTCGCCTGGCTGTCGACACTGGTGTGGGCGGTGGCGAGTGCGCTGTCGTTCCTCGCCTTGTTCCTCCGAGCCGGCATCCTCGGCGTACCACTCGGCGCTGCGCTCAGCCTGCAGGCGCTGGTGTTGGCACTCGCCGCGCTCGTGCTCGGCCGGCTGACCGATCTGCCGACCATCATCCTGACGGCGATCGCGCTCGGCATCCTCGAGTACGGCGTCGCCTGGAACGCGAGCAGTCCGCTGCTCGTGACCCCGATCATCGGCGCGGCCGTGCTCGTCGCCTTGCTGCTGCAGCGTCGCCGCTACGGGCGGACCGATCGCGACGAGGCGGTCGGTTGGCGGCTCGCCGACGAGATCCGGCCGCTGCGACCGGCCGTCGCCCGGCTCCCGCTCGTCCGCCTGATGCGGTGGGGCACCATCTCGGTCGTCTTCGCCACGTTGCTGGTCGTGCCGGTCGTGTTCCGAACCGACCAGATCATCAAGGCGAACGCGGTGCTCGTCTACGCCGTGATCGGCATGTCGCTCGTCGTGCTGTCGGGCTGGGCGGGGCAGATCTCGCTCGGTCAGATGGCGTTCGTCGGGATCGGCGCCGCCGTCAGCGCGACGTGCACGATCGAGTGGAACGCCGACATCACCCTGGCGCTCCTCGCCGGTGGGGCGGCGGGTGCGGCGGCGGCGTTCGTGGTCGGCCTCCCCGCGCTCCGACTTCGTGGTCTCTACCTGGCCGTGACGACGCTCGTCTTCGCCCTGGCGGTCAACTCGTGGTTCCTCAACCGCCAGTTCTTCGACTGGATCCCCCAGGAGCGTGTCGAGCGGTTGCCGCTCTTCGGCCGTGTCGACCTGTCGACACCCACCCGGTTCTACCTCTTCACGCTGACGGTCATGGTGCTGATGCTGTTGGCGCTCCGCGGCGTTCGCCGCAGCCGCACCGGCCGTGCGATCGTCGCACTGCGCGAGAACGAGTTGGCAGCGCAGGCGCTGTCGGTGTCGCCGGTGCCGGTGAAGCTGACGGCGTTCACGGTGTCGGGCGCGGTGGCCGGCGTCGCCGGTGGCCTGTTCGTGCACATGAGTCAGAGCTTCGACCTCACCAGTTATGCACCGGCCGAGAGCCTCAACGTGTTCACCGCATCCGTCGTCGGTGGCCTCGGCTCACTGTTCGGCGGCATCCTGGGCGCCGTCTTCCTGCGGGGGAGCGAGTGGTTCATCACCGCTGCCGAGTGGCGCCTGCTCTCGTCGGCGATGGGTGTCTTGCTCGTGCTGCTGATCCTGCCGGGCGGCCTCGCCAGCCTCGTGATCAAGATCCGCGACCGGTTCGTCACGATGATCGTCGACCGGCGGGTGCTCACCGACCCGGCACCCGTCGACACCGCCGACACCGCCGACACAGGCGCCCGGCGCGGCTCCGATGCCGAGGCCGCAGCCGACCACGACGACCGGACGACCGTATGAGCGAGGGGACGGTGCTGCAGCGAACATGGTTCGGGGTGCGCCATCCCCGGCGCTGGATGCGCGACCTGTGCGGGGGCGAGTCGGCGTTCCCCCTGATCGTCCTGTTCGGGCTCAACGCCGTCGACGAACTCGACCGCACCGCGTTCGGCATCCTGCTCCCCGAGATCCGCGACGAGTTCGGCATCGACATCCAGACAGCGCTGTCGCTGGTCGCGCTGTCTGCCGTTGCGGCGCTGGCACTCCAGGTGCCGATCGCCCAGTGGGCCGACCGCACCAACCGAATCCCGCTCGTCGTGTCGGGTGCGCTGGCCTGGGGCTTCTTCTCGGGCATGACCGGCCTCGCGACCGGCCTGATCGTGCTCACCGTCGCACGATCGGGCTCGGCACTCGGCAAGGCGGTGATCGACCCGACGCACAACTCGTTGATCGCCGACTACTACCCGATCGAGACGAGATCGCGCGTCTACAGCTTCCATCGGGCGGCCAACGCAGTCGGCGCGTTCGTCGGCCCGCTCACGGCCGGCCTGCTGGCGTACTACCTCGACTGGCGGGCGCCGTTCCTGCTGTTCGTCATCCCGACGGCGATCTTCGCGGTGTTGGCGACCGGATTGCGCGACCCGGTACGAGGCCGGTGGGAGCGTCGAGCCGCGGGCGCATCGCAGGAGGTCGTCGACACCGAGGAGGAGTCGCCCTCGTTCGCCGAGAGTTGGCGCACGGCGCACAAGGTCCGATCGCTGCAGCGGATCTGGTGGAGTCTGCCGTTCCTCGCCACGTCGTTGATCGGATTCGTCGCACTCGCCGCGCTGCTCTACGAGCAGGAGTTCGGACTCGACGAGCGTGAGCGAGGGTTCGCGGCGGCGATCGCCGAGCCGTTCGCCCTCGTCGGACTCGTCATCGGAGCCCGGATCGCGACCCGACGGTTCGCCGGCAACGTGAAGGGGCTGATCCGGTTCGTCGCATCGATCGCCCTCGTGACGTCGTTGGCGTCGGCCGGGTTCGCGTTCGCCCCGTCGATCTGGATCGCCGTCGCCCTCAACTGCGTCATCTCCGCTGCCTTGGCGATCATCGGCCCGGGTGTGCTCGCCGCGCTGTCGCTGGCGATCCCGCCGCGGGCGCGTGCGACCGGCTTCGCGATCGGCTCGCTGTGGGTGATCCCGGGGTTGGCGGTCCTGCCCATGATCGGCTGGGTCGCCGACAACGTCACGATCCAGGTCGGGATGTTGCTGCTCGTGCCGATGTTCGTCATCGGCAGCCTGATCCTCCGCAGCACCGCCGACGTGATCGACGACGACATCGCACAGGTCTGGCAGTCGACGGCGGCTCGCTCCAGCGTGCTCTACGACCGGCGACAGGGCACGACGAGTCTCCTCCTCGTGCGCGGCGTCGAGTCGGGGTACGACCACCGCCGGGTGTTGAACGGCATCGACCTGCACCTCGACGAGGGTGAGGTCGTCGCGCTGCTCGGCACGAACGGCGCCGGCAAGTCGACCCTGCTCAAGACGATCAGCGGCATCGTCGAAGCCGACCGAGGTGCGATCGTGCTCGACGGCCGCGACATCACACACGCGCCCCCGAACGAGATCGCCGCACACGGCATCGTCCAGATGCCGGGCGGGCAGGGGGTGTTCGGCTCGCTCACGGTCCGGGAGAATCTCGAGCTGGCCGGGTGGACGAACCGTCGGGATGCCGCCGGGGTCCGTACAGCGATCGACGAGGCACTCGAGACCTTCCCGGTGCTGGTCGATCGTCTCGACGATCCGGCGGGCAATCTGTCGGGCGGGCAGCAGCAGATGCTGGCGCTCGGGATGAGTTTCGTGATGCGCCCGCGGATCCTCTTGATCGACGAACTGTCGCTCGGTCTCGCGCCGACCATCGTCGGGCAGCTGCTGCCGATCGTGCGCCGGATGGCGGCCGACGGTGTGACCGTCGTGCTCGTCGAACAGAGCGTCAACGTCGCACTCACGGTCGCGGAGCGGGCGTACTTCCTCGAGCGCGGTTCGATCCGCTTCGACGGGCCGACGAGCGAGCTCCTCGACCGTCCCGATCTGTTGCGGTCGGTGTTCCTCGCCGGAGCGATCACCGACCAACCGGACGAGTCTCCGACGGCCGACGACACGAACGGCGACACACCCGGCCCGGATCGTGAGCCGGGCGTGCAGGTCGATCGGCCCGAGGTCCAGCTCGCCGACCACCCCGTCGTTCGGTCCGTCGACGTCGATCGATCGGGTGCTCCGGTGCTGTCGGTGCGCGAACTCGCCGTTACGTTCGGCGGCATCCGTGCCGTCGACGGCGCGACGTTCGACGTGTTCGCCCACGAGATCGTCGGGGTCATCGGTCCGAACGGCGCCGGCAAGACCACGGTGTTCGACCTCGTGTCCGGCTTCACGCCCCGTACTGCCGGAACCGTCACGCTCGACGGTCACGACATCACCGGCACGTCACCGTCGGAGCGGGCCCGCCTCGGACTCGGCCGATCGTTCCAGGACGCCCGGCTCTTCCCCGAACTCACCGTTGCCGAGACGCTCGCGATCGCCCAGGAGCGCTTCGTCGGCAGCCACAGCGTGATGGCCGCAGCCCTGCATCTCCCGATGGTCGTCGAGTCCGAGTTGCAGATCGCCGGTCGGGTCGACGAGCTCGTCGAGCTGATGGGGCTCGGCGACTATCGACATTCGTTCGTGCGGGAGCTGTCCACCGGCACCCGACGCATCGTCGACCTGGCGTGCCTCGTGGCGCACCGCCCGACGGTGATCCTGCTCGACGAGCCCACATCGGGCATCGCACAGCGGGAGGTGGAGGCGTTGGCGCCGGTGGTCCGGCGGCTGCGCGACGAGATGGGGGCGAGCCTCGTGATCGTCGAACACGACATCCCGTTCGTGTCCGGCGTGTCCGACCGGTTGATCGCCTTCGACCAGGGCCGGGTCGTCACGACCGGGCCACCCGCCGACGTGCTCGAACACCCGGCCGTCGTCGAGTCGTACCTCGGCACCTCCGGTGCCGCGATCGCCCGCTCAGGGGGAACGGAGTAGATCATGCAACCAGCACACAGCGGTGACGACGGTTCGTCATCGGCGAATCTCAAGAAGTGGGGGCCGATCGTCGGGATCGTCCTCGTCGTCGGTGCCGTCGTCGGACTCGTGGTGGCGACGGGCGGCGATGACGACGACACCACCGACACGACGGCCGCCGACACGACGGCCATCGACGTCGAACCCGACGCGACCGAACCCGAGGCGACCGATCCTGACGGCGAGGAGCCGGAGGACACCGACCCCGAGGCGACCGAACCCGACTCGACCGAGCCGGAGGCGACCGAGCCCGACTCGACCGACCCCGATCAGCCCACCGGCGACATCACGTATCCGCTGTCGTTCGCCGAGGCCGAGGAGCAGGGTGTCGCTGTCGAATGGGGTGAGCGGTGCGACACCGAGCTCGGCACCGTTGCCATGAAGTGGTACTTCGCGCCGGGGTGCTACGCCCCGTTCGAGGGTGACAACGGGGGAGCCACGGCGACCGGTGTCACCGCCGACTCGATCAAGGTGGTCCAGTACCTCGGCCCCGACGACGATCCGATCATCTCGTACCTGACCGACGCGATCGCCGTCGACGACAGCAACGACGAGGCCGAGGCGACGCTGCGATCGATGCTCGACATGTTCTCGAGCTACTACGAGTTCTACGGACGGTCGATCGACTACGAGACCTATGTCAGTTCCGGCATCGCCAACGACGAGGTGACCGCACGCGCCGACGCCGTGCGCATCGCCGAGGACTTCGAACCGTTCGCGGTGCTGGGCGGACCGGCGCTCACGAACGCCTTCGCCGACGAACTCGCGGCGCGCGGGATCGTCTGCATCGGATGCACGCCGGGTCAGCCGCAGGCCTGGTACGCCGATCGCGCACCGTACGTGTACGGCCTGGCGATCGGGGCAGCGCAGGCTCGCGACCACGGACGGGAGTTCATCTCGAAGCAGCTGATCGGGGGCAACGCCTCCTTTGCCGGCGACGAGGCCTATCAGGGCCAGCCCCGAACCTTCGGGCACGTGTATCTGTCGTCGAGCCCCGAATCACCGGCGCTCGCCGATGATTTCGTCAGCGGTCTCACCGCCGACGGGGCCGATGTCGTCGAGGTGCTGCCCTACACCCTCGACCCGGGCTCGATCCAGCAGCAGGCATCACAGATCGTGGCGAAGCTGAAGTCGTCGGCGGTGACGACGGTCGTCATCGCCGGCGATGGCGTGGCGCCGCGCGACATCACCCGCGAGGCCACGGCGCAGGAGTACTTCCCCGAATGGGTGCTCGTTGCGCCGGCGCTGTCCGACCTCACGGCGTTCGGTCGCACGTACGACCAGTCCCAGTGGGCGAACGCATTCGGCGTCACGCACGGCGCCGTACCGGTCACCCCCGAGGAGTCGGGCTATTTTGCGCTGTACCGGTGGTGGACCGGCGAGGAGCCTCCCGCTGCCGACACGATCGGCGTGCTGATCCCGAACATGGCACTGCTCGTCAGCGGGATCCAACAGACCGGACCCGATCTCACCCCGGAGAACATGAGTGCTGCGTTGTTCGACGGTCCGACGACGACGCCGGGCATCACCGAGCCGTTCCTGTCGTACGGCGAGCGCGGCTACTGGGACGGTGTCGACTTCAGCGGCGTCGACGACGCCGCGTTGATCTGGTGGGACGAGTCGGCCGAAGGGCCCGACGAGATCCGCAAGGACGGTACCGGGATGTACGTGTTCGTCGACGGTGGCACCCGGTACCTGCCGGGTGAGTGGCCGACCGAGTCGGCGCTGTTCGACCCGGCCGGAGGCATCACGATCTACGAGGTGGCTCCGGCGGAGGAGACGCCGCCCGACTACCCGAGCCCGGCCGGATGATCCGGCGGGCGGGGAGTGCGATCAGGAGTAGTCGATCGCGCTGAACTCCTGCAGCTTGCGCACGCGGTGCCGGGCGTCGATGAAACGCACGGTACCGCTGCGCGAGCGCATGACCAGGCTCTGGGTCCGGGCGCCGCGTGCGTCGAACCGGACGCCGCGCAGCAGTTGTCCATCGGTGAGGCCGGTGGCGGCGAAGAAGCAGTTGTCGCCCTGGACGAGGTCGTCCTGGGAGTAGACGCGGTCGAGATCCATGTTCGCCTCGACCATCGCGTCACGCTCGGCATCCGACTGCGGGCAGAAGCGCGCCTGCAGCTCGCCGCCCATTGCCTTGAGCGCGGCGGCCGAGATGACGCCCTCGGGGGTGCCGCCGATGCCGAACAACACGTCGACGCCGGCGTCGGGCCAGGCCGACGCAATCGCGCCGTAGACGTCGCCGTCGTTGATGAGGCGGATGCGAGCGCCGCTGGCACGGACCTCGTCGATCAGGTCGGCGTGGCGGGGGCGGTCGAGGATGACCGCCGTGAGGTCGCGAACCGACTCCTGCTTCGACTTCGCGATCCACCGCAGGTTCTGGGTCGGGCTGGCGGTGATGTCGATCGCGCCGACGCACTCGGGGCCGACGGCGATCTTGTCCATGTAGAACGACGGACCCGGGTTGAGCATCGAGCCGCGTTCGCCGACGGCGATCACCGACAGGGCGTTGTTGAGGCCCTTGGCCGTGAGCGTCGTGCCGTCGATCGGGTCGACCGCCACGTCGACCTTGGGATCTTCGCCGTCGCCGACCTGCTCGCCGTTGTAGAGCATCGGCGCCTCGTCCTTCTCGCCCTCACCGATGACGACGACGCCGTCCATCTGGACGCTCGCCAGACTGAGACGCATCGCGTCGACGGCGGCAGCATCGGCGCCCTCCTTGTTGGCGCGCCCGACCCAACGGGCGGCGGCGAGGGCGGCGGACTCGGTGACCCGCACCAACTCCATCGCGAGGTTGCGGTCGGGCTTCTGTGCGGCCGGTCCTGGCATGTGGCACACCGTAGTGCTGAGCGACCTGGCGCCAAAGCCGGGGCGGAACACCCGTGACTAGGCTCGACCCTCATGAGCTCGCCCGTGTCGGCCCCGAAGTTCGCACCCGATCTCCTGCCGACCGCTGCCGCAGACTTCGTCGCACACCACCCCGACTTCGACGCCGACGGTTCACTCGCCCGGCTCCGCGCCGACGAGTACGCCCGACTCGACGAGACCGACCAGGTGTATCTCGACTACACCGGTGGCGGGATGCACGCCGCGTCGCAGATCGATGCCCACGCCGAACTGCTCCGGACTCGCGTGCTCGGCAATCCGCACTCGGCGAACCCGACCTCGCTGGCCATGACGGAGCTGGTCGAGGGGGCCCGGCGATACGTCGCCGAGTTCTTCGACGCCCCCGACGACGACTATCTCGTGGTGTTCACCCCGAATGCGAGCGGGGCGCTCAGGGTCGTCGGTGAGTCGTACCGGTTCGAGCGCGGCAGCCACTTCGCGCTCACGTACGACAATCACAACTCGGTCAACGGCATCCGGGAGTTCGCCAAGGCGCGAGGCGCAGCGGTCGACTACGTGCCGGTCGTGGCGCCCGAGCTCCGACTCGACCGAGCGGCGATGACCGAGGTGTTGTCGGGAGCCGACCGCTCGAAACGCAACCTGCTCGCGTTCCCGGCCCAGTCGAACTACTCGGGGGTCCAACACCCGCTCGATCTCGTCGACGAGGCCCACGAACACGGCTGGGACGTCCTGGTCGACATGGCTGCGTTCGCCCCGACCAACCGGGTCGACATCGCCGCGCTCCGCCCCGATTTCGCGGCGTTCTCGTTCTACAAGCTGATGGGTTTCCCGACCGGGATCGGCTGCCTGCTCATCCGGCGCGATCGGCTCGGTTCGCTGCACCGACCGTGGTTCGCCGGCGGCACGATCACCATCGCGTCGGTGCAGGGCGACGGCTACTACCTCCACGACGACGAGGCGGCGTTCGAGGACGGTACGGTCGACTACCTGAACATCCCGGCGGTCGAGACCGGGCTGCGTCACCTCGACCGCATCGGGGTCGAGGTCATCCACGAGCGGGTTCGCTGTCTGACCGAGTGGCTCCTCGGCGCACTCGGTTCGCTTCGCCACACGAACGGCGCGCCGTTGGTGCGGGTGTTCGGACCGACCTCGACCGAGTCGCGTGGCGGCACGATCTCGTTCGTCCTGCACGACCCCGATGGTCGGCCGATCGACGACCGGCGGGTCGAAGAGCTCGCGAACGGTGTGAACATCTCGCTGCGCACCGGCTGTTTCTGCAATCCCGGAGCCGGTGAGGTGGCACACGGGCTGACCGCCGACGACATGCGTGACTTCTTCGGGCGCAGCGACGCAGTCTCGTTCATGGACCTGCGCCGTGAGATGCTCGATCGCTACGACCTGCTCGTCGCCGCCGTTCGGGTGTCGGTCGGCGTCGCCAGCAACTTCACCGACGTCTACCGGTTGATCTGTTTCCTGCAGAGCTTCCTCGACCGCTCGACCGACGAGATCGGCCGGGCCGAGTTCGTCGCAGCGAACTGTCGCATCATCCGCGACTCCGCCTGAACCGACGGGTGGGACGGCCGCGCTCGCGGCCGTCCCACCCGTGCTGGTCTACCTGTGCCTTCGATGTCGTTCGCGTCGGGTGAGACGCGCTTGGCGCGCCACCCGGGCGACGTATGCCTGACGCTCGAGGGTCGCTCGACGGTCGGCGGCGTACTGACGGCACAGCTGGGTGTTGAAGGTTTCGTACATGGTGGTGCCCTTTCGGCATGGTCGGGGTTGGTTGGGTTGGGGGGGATCTGGACGCGCCGGGGTCGTGGCCGTGTCGGGCGACGACGCGGGCGCGCGTGCTCGGAGGAGAGGTGCTCGAGGTCGGGAGGAGCAGGCGTGCGCCCGCTCGGACTCAGCCGATCGTCGCGGTGACGCCGCGGAGGCCCGCGGGGTCGCCGATCGACCGGCCGGTGTGCTCGAGGCGGATGATCTGGATCATGGTGTCGGACCTCCTTTCGGTCGTCGTGAGCGAAGTGCGACTGCATCGTGACAGGTGGGTGCCGGTCGTTCCAACGAGGTTTCGCGGTCGGGGTCGCGGCGGCGCCGGTAGCGTGCGTACATGGCGTTCGTGAACAAGTCGGGTGGCGACGGCGAAGAGACATCGACCGATGTCGCCGCCGGCGCCCCGCCCCATCCGGACTTCGATTTCGACCCGAACGATCCCGACCAGGTGAAGGTGCACTACGACCTCGCGGGTTGGAGCATCGACCAGCGGGCCGAACTCGCCGAGACGCTGGCCGAGAACGCCGTGCCCCACGTCTGGGAGGACGACGAGCTGGTCATCCCCGAACACCTCGAGGGTCCGGTCGATCAGCTCTTCGAGCAGCTGGAGGCCGAGATCGGCCCGTTCCCGGTCGTGCTCGGCGACGACGACGCTGCGACCGAGTTCGGGCTCGACGAGTGGAAGCGGGCCGACCTGCTCTCGCTGCAACAGGCGCTGGTCGAGGCCGAGATCCCACACCGCTGGCACGACACGACGCTGTTCGTCGCGACCGATGCCGAACACGTCGTCGACGACCTGCTCGACGCCATCGAGGCCGGTGAGGTCGCGTCGCTCGACGAGGACACCGAGGCCCCCGACGGTGCGTTGCACGCGCTGTACAGCGCCGCCGACAAGCTGCGCCGTGATCCGACCCACGGATCGTCACGTGACTCCCTGCTCGCCCTCGTGCCGAGGCTCTCGCCGTCGGCGCCGCCGTTCGGCATGGCCGGGGGTCCGTGGGCGACCATGGTCGGAGCAGCGACGGCACTGGTCGCGACCTTCGAGAACGGGCGCCCGACCGACGAGATCAAGGAAGCGGCGAACGCCCTGCACGGGGTCTGTCGCGACTGGGTGTAGCCGGTGCTGCTCGCCGAGCTCGAGATCTATCACACCAGGCCGGCGGTCCCGACCCGACGCGTGTCGTTGGGCAACCTCATCCTGCCGACCGATCCGCCTCCCGGCTTCGGTGGGCTCCTGCTCGGCGCGGTCGTCGCCCGCCACATCGCGGCGGTCGGTCCCGACCTGCACAACGACATCAAGCGGCTGATCACCGAGATCGAACGTGGTCAGCGCGTCGTGCAGCCACGCCTGCGCCACCGGTTCCAGGTCGATCGGCACGGGTTGGCCCGCAGCTTGCACCAGATGCACGGCGAGGGTGACGACATCGAGTTCGAGTTCGGTACCCACGGGAGCGACCTGGCGATGGTGCTCGGTGCCGTCTACGCAGCGGAGCGACTCGACATGTCACACCGTCGTCTCGTCACGCCGGTGTTGACGAAGGCGCTCACGTGGCGGGGCCCGATCGGCCCGGCGCTGGTGGCGTACCTGGCCGGCTCCACGTCGACCGCACTCACGGCGCTCGCCGATCCGCGTGGGTGGGCGATGGAGGTGCTCGGGTTCGACCTCGAGGGTCCGACGCCGTCGAAACGCGACGTGACCAAGAGCTACCGTCGCCGGATGCGCGACGTCCACCCCGATCACGGCGGCGAGGCAACCGACGCCAGCAAGGCGATCCTCGACCTGAACGAAGCCCGCCGGATCCTGTCGGCGGAGGCGTCGTGACGCTGCTGCTGTATCCCGGTGCGGGCTCCGACTCGTCGCACTCGTCACTGGCGGCCATCGAGCGGTGGGTGGCGCCGCACCGTTGTGTCCGGGCCGACTTCCCGTACCGCAAGGAAGGTCGCAAGGCCCCCGACCGTGCGCCGAAGCTCATGGCCTCGATCCGCGACGACATCGCCGGGCTCCCCGACGACGAACCGCTCGTGCTGGGAGGCCGATCGATGGGTGGCCGGGTGTGCTCGATGATCGCCGCCGGCGTCGACGAGCAGCCACCGCCACCCAACCTGGCCGGTCTGGTGCTCGTCAGCTATCCGTTGCACCCGCCGGGCAAGCCCGACCGGCTGCGCGTCGAGCACCTGCCGCAGGTGAACGTGCCGACGCTGTTCATCTCGGGCACCAACGACACGTTCGGCACCCCGGACGAGATCCGCGAGTGGACGGCCACGATGCCCCGCAAGGCCAAGGTGCAGCACCTGTTCGTCGATCGGAAGGGTCACGACCTCAAGGGTTGCGATCACACCATCGCCGGTGCCGTCGTCGACTTCCTCGAGCGAGTGCTCGGCAGCGAGTTCAGGGGCTGAGACGCGGCGCGTCGGTCGGTGCCGGCGTCGCGTCTTCGGGGTTGAGATCTTCGAGGGTGCGGTGCGCCGTCTCCGGGAACCACCGGAGCACGACGACCACGACGACGAGCTGCCCGAGCGCCACGAGGCCGATGACCGTGCCGTAGCCGGCGCCCCGGTCGAGGAGACGCCCGACGAGCTGCAACCCGCCGATACCGCCCAACAGGGCAGCGGCCGTGAGCATGCCGGCGGCGCGGCCCCGGTTGCCGGTCGGGAACAACTCGGCGCGATACACGGCGAGCGCCGGGTAGGCGATGCCGCCGACGAATCCGCCGCCGAACGCAGCGAGCCACATGGGGAGGCCCGCAACGACGAACGACCCGAGCACGAGCACCGTGGCCACCGGGATCGTGATCGCGATCAGTCGCCGACGGCCGCGGATGTCGGCGAGCTTGCCGCCGACCACCAGACCGAGCCCGGCGGGCGTCGCGGTGATGAGGGTGAACAGGGCGATCTCGGAAGCGCTGAAGCCGCGCACCTCGTCGAGGTAGCGGTTCTGGAAGCCGCTGGCCGGTGCGACGAAGAAGTTGGCGCAGATGGCGACGATCGCCAGGATCGCGAACCGTGACTTGTCGAGCGGCGGGGCGATGACGTGCGGACGCTCGAAGCGGGTGGTCTCGGGGAGGCGACGGGTGATGTCGACCGCCACCACGAGCCAGATCAGGGTGACGACATAGACCAGACGCCACGCGCTCGGTCCGAGATCGGCCAGTGGGAGCGCCATCACGGCGATCCCGGCGCCGAGCCCGGCCGCCATCGCCATCACGCTGACGGCGTAAGCCCGGCTGTTGCGGGGCATCTCCTCGGCGACGACCACGGCGATGAGGAAGTCGAGCGCCAGACCGAGTGGTCGGCCGACCGACTGGGTCGCGACGAGCGTCGGGAACGTCGGGGCCACGGCGCCGAGCGCGCAGATCAGGGGAGCGGCCCACGCCGCGAAGCGCATCACCCGTTGTCGCCCGACACGGTCGGCGATCGCGGCGAGTGGGAGGGCGATGACGATGCCGAGTCGGACGACGCTCATCGCATTGCCGAACCCGGTGTCGCTCACGCCGAAGTCGTCGGCCGCGAACTGTGCGGTCTGGGTGAAGAGGGTGTTCGTGAACGCGGACGACATCGACGCTGCGGCGAGCAGGCCGAGCACGAGCGCCTGGCGCTCGTCGATGCGGTCGGGTGGTGCCCACCACGGGGGAGCGGATCGGTGCACGGCTCCCCGCCGTTGAAGGGTCCATCGAACGGGGAGCGCGAAGAGCCACGCGAACCAGGGGATCGTCAGCCGATACTGCGTCGTCTCGACCAGTTCGTCGCCCTCCGTGACGACGGAACGACGGTACGCGCGAAACGGGCCCTGCTCCTGCTCGAACTCACCGGCATCGGTGGCCCGTTCGACGACCAGGTCGTCACGTGGGGCGTCGATGATGCGTCGGTGATCGGGATCGGCCGGCCACCGGCGCACGACCGTCTTCTCCGTCCCGAACATCCCCGGCAGCCTACGGCCGCCGGGTCGGGCGGCGGCCGGGCGGCTCCGCTGGTCGGCATACTGGGTGGGTGACCGCCAACGAACGGGGCGACGAGCCCGGCTGCTGCATCCGCGTCCACAACGCGGGCCCGCTGAGCGGCGAAGTGGTCGTTCCCGGCGCCAAGAACTCGGTGCTCAAGCTCATGGCGGCATCGATCCTCGCCGACGGCACCTACGAGATCACCAACGTGCCGGCGATCGTCGACGTCGGCATCATGGCCGACCTGCTCCGCGCGATCGGGCTCGAGGTCACCGTCGGCGATCCGGGACTGGTCACGATCGTCAACCGCGGCGATCTGACGCCGATCGCACCGTTCGAGCTGGTCGCCCAGATGCGGGCGTCGATCAACGTGCTCGGACCACTGCTCACGCGGTGCGGCTACGTCCGAGTGTCGATGCCGGGCGGGGACGACTTCGGCTCTCGGCCGATCGACATGCACGTCGCCGGGCTCACCGCGATGGGCGCCACGTTCGACCTCACCGACGAGTACGTCGAGGCACGTGCCGACCGGCTTCACGGCGCCGACATCATGTTCGACTTCCCGAGCGTGGGCGCGACCGAGAACGTCCTCACCGCCGCCGTGCTGGCCGACGGGGTGACCACGATCGACAACGCGGCGCGCGAGCCCGAACTGATCGACCTGTGCGAGTTCCTGGTGTCGATGGGCGCCCGGATCGAGGGGATCGGCACCTCACGCCTGATCGTCACGGGCGTCGGCCACGACGAGGTGTCGGCATGCCTCCACGAGACGGTGCCCGACCGGATCCAGGCGGCCACGTACATCGCTGCGTGTGCGGTCACGGGCGGGCAGATCGACCTGCTCAACGCTCAGCCCGACCACATGCAGATGGTGCTGAGCAGGTTCCGAGACATGGGGCTCGACTTCCGCGCCCTGCGGTACGGACTCCGGGTGTCGTCGGAGGGGCGGATGCGATCCACCGACATCGCCACGCTCCCGTATCCGGGCATCGCGACCGACTACAAGCCTCTGATCATGACGATGCTGTCGGTCGCCGACGGCGTGGCGATCGTGACCGAGAACATCTACCCCGGTCGGTTCAAGTACGTCGACGAGCTGCAGCGGCTCGGCGCCGACATCCGAACCAACGGCCACCACGCCGTCGTGCGCGGGGTGCCACGACTCGTCGGCACCGATGTCGTGTCGCACGACATCCGTGCCGGGGCCGCGATGGTGGTCGCCGGTCTCGCCGCCGAGGGCACGACCACCATCTCGGGCGTCCACCACATCGATCGTGGGTACGACGACCTCGTCGGCCGCCTCCAGAGCATCGGCGCCGGCATCGAACGCGTCTGACCCCGAACGGGTCGGGTCACCGGGTCAGGTGCCAGAGGTGACGACTCGCCCCCTGGGCGAGGCGTTACCGGCGGTCACCTGACCCGGGGTCCTGTGGGCCGCCACGGCGACTCGTTCCCTCGGGTTCGCGTCCCGACTCCCGGATCGGGTGATCTCCGGGAACGCCTCGTTCCTCGGCGTCACCTGCGATACCTGACCCGATCGCTGCCGACCCGCCTCGTTCGAGGCGGTCGACTCGG
The DNA here is from genome assembly GCF_004364865.1 of Ilumatobacter fluminis. Classification (NCBI taxonomy): domain Bacteria; kingdom Bacillati; phylum Actinomycetota; class Acidimicrobiia; order Acidimicrobiales; family Ilumatobacteraceae; genus Ilumatobacter; species Ilumatobacter fluminis. Next base: position 2,765,977 of record NZ_SOAU01000001.1, on the reverse strand, counting down.
CGTTTGGCGAGGGTCAGGGCGACGATGATCACGACGACGGGTCCGACGACCAGCAGGACCTCGTCCCATCCGCCCTGGTGGGCGACGAGAGCCGTGACCGACGCCATGACAGCATCGTACGGGAATGCCTGATTGAATGGTCCGCATCATGCGAGCTCAAGTCGAAGCGTGCATCGAGGTCATCCGACCCGCCCTCCAGGCCGACAACGGCGACATCGAGCTGGTCGACGTCGACGAGACCACCGGCATCGTGTCCGTGCGCCTCGTGGGCGCCTGCGGCACCTGTCCCGTGTCGACGCAGACCCTCAAGGGCGGCATCGAACGCATCATGCGCGACCGGGTCGACGGCGTGACCGAAGTGGTCAACATCGCCGAGGCCGAAGCGGCGATCGACAGCGGCGTCTGACATCCTGGTCCGGTGCCCCGCGTCACCGATCCCGACGAACTCTTCGCCGCCGCACGCACGGGCGATCGTGGTGCGCTCGCCCGACTGCTCTCCTACGTCGAACGTGGGGGTGAACAGGCTCGCCGAGTCGGCCGTCTCGCCTATCCGCTCAGCGGCAACGCGTACACCGTCGGTCTCACCGGCGCGCCGGGGGCCGGCAAGTCGACCCTGACGAGCGCACTGATCGGCCACCTCCGTTCCCTCGCGATCGAGGTGGCGGTGCTGGCGATCGATCCCTCGTCGCCGTTCACGGGTGGGGCCATTCTCGGCGATCGGGTCCGCATGCAGGACCACGCCACCGACCCCGGCGTGTTCATCAGGTCGATGGCGACCCGCGGCCACCTCGGGGGCCTGTCGCTCGCCACACCGGAAGCCGTTCGGCTCCTCGACGCGATCGGTCGGGAGTGGGTCATGGTCGAGACGGTCGGTGTGGGCCAGGTCGAGGTCGAGGTGGCCGGCAAGGCCGACACGACGGTCGTGGTGGTCAACCCCGGTTGGGGCGACAGTGTGCAGGCGAACAAGGCGGGTCTGATGGAGATCGCCGACGTGTTCGTGATCAACAAGGCCGACCGCAAGGGGGTCGACGAGACCCGCCGCGATCTCGAGCAGATGCTCGAACTGACCGATCTGCCGCACGATGCGTGGCGTCCGCCGATCGTCGCCACGATCGCCTCGTCGAGCCAGGGTGTCGACGACCTGTGGGACGCCGTGCTGGCACATCGTGCCCATGCCGAGTCGAGCGGTCAGCTCGCCGAACGCCGCTCGTTCCGTGCCGGCGAAGAGTTGCGCGAGATCGTGACGAACCGCCTCCGCGAACGTGCCCGCACGATCTGCACGGGCGAGCGGTGGGATCAGCTCACCGGCGAGGTCGTCGACCAGACCACCGACCCGTGGACCGCCGCCGACGAGATGCTCGCCGGCGTCGACGCCTGATCTCGCCGCCGGCCGACCGGTCGGGCAAGATGGTGCCATGAGTGATCCCGTGGTGCTGCTCGAACGACGTGACGACGGGGTTGCCGTCGTCACCCTGAACAACGGCAAGGTGAACGCGCTGTCCGGTGCGGTCGTCTCGGCGCTGCACGAGATCGCCGACCAGCTGACGGCCGACCCGCCCGGTGCCGTCGTCGTGACGGGTGGCGAGAAGATCTTCGCCGCCGGCGCCGACATCTCCGAGTTCGGCGGCCCCGACGAGGCCCGACCGATCACCGACGCCATTCACGGTGCGCTCGATGCGATCGCGGCCGTGCCGCGGTTCGTGATCGCGGCGGTCAGCGGCTACGCCCTCGGCGGCGGCTGCGAACTCGCGATCGCATGCGACTACCGCATCGCGTCCGAACGGGCCGTGTTCGGCCAGCCCGAGATCCTGCTCGGCACGATCCCCGGCGGTGGTGGCACCCAGCGACTCGCCCGTCTGGTCGGCCCGAGCCGGGCGAAAGAGCTCTGTCTCACGGGCCGCCAGGTCAAGGCCGACGAAGCCCTGCGCATCGGTCTGGCCGACGAGGTCGTGCCGGGTGACGAACTCCACGATCGTGCGTTCGCGCTGGCCGCCGAGTGTGCGCGCGGCGCCGTGCTGTCGCAAGCCCTGGCCAAGCAGGTGATCGACAGCGGGTTGTCGTCGACGCTCGCCGACGGATTGCTCGCCGAGCGGGACGCGTTCGTCGAGTCGTTCCGCACCAACGACAGCCAGATCGGTGTCCAGAGCTTCCTCGAGCACGGCCCCGGCAAAGCCGAGTTCACCGGCACCTGACCAGCAGGGGCCAGGCACCTTCTGGTCAGACCGGTGACGGTGCCGCTCGCGCGACGACCAGAAGGTGCCTGACCCCTTCTGGTCAGCGGCCGAGGGCGTCGTGGTAGACGGCGACGGTCCGCGCGGCGATCGCGTCCCAGGAGTAGGTGGCCTCGAGGAGTTCGGCGCCGCGCCGGATCATGTCATCGGCGAGATCGCGATCGGTCAAGACCCGCTCGATGCAATCGGCCAGGTCGGCGGCGTTCCCCGGTTCGAACGTGAGCGCCGACCCGGTTCCACCGACGAGTTCGGCGAGACCGCCGGTGTCGGCCACGATCAGCGGTGCTCCGCCGGCGAGCGCCTCGAGCGCGACGACGCCGAACGGCTCGTAGAGCGAGGGGATCACGACGCACCCCGCTGCGTGGATCGCGGCTCGCAACTCGTTGTCGGTCACGAACCCGACGAGGTCGACCAGGTCGCCGACCCCGGCCAGGTCGATCTGCGACTGCAGTTCGGGGAGGTACGAGCCTCGCCCGGCGATCGTGCACTCGAGTCCGGCGACGCGGTACCGCAGCGCGGCGATGGCGCCGGCCAGCACCTGGAAGCCCTTCTCGTACTGCACGCGCCCCCACGCCAGCACGGTGCCGCCGCGCACGCTCGGCGTCGGTTCGTTCGGTCCCGCGGCACGCCACCACTCCGGGTCGATGCCGCCGGGGATGCGTCGGACCGAGTCGGGGTCGAGTTCGAACCCGTCGACGATGTCTCGTACGAGCAGCTTCGTCGACGCGATGATGCGCCTCGACCGATTCGCCTGCCACCACTCGACGCGGTTGATCTGCTCGGCGGTGCCGGGGGAGAGGTGGCCACCGTGGCGGCCGCGTTCGGTGCCGTGGAAGCGGGTGATCATCGGTGCCCCGAACAGCGACGCCGCCGTGTCGGTGGCCCACGCCACACGCCAGTCGTGCGCGTGCACGATGTCGGGTTCCCAGTCGCCGAGGGCCGACAGCGTGCCCACCAGAGCGTGATTGCCCGACGCCGTGTGCGCGATCACATCATCGGGAAGCCACGGCAGGTCGACGTCGGCTCGCAACACGCGGACACCGGCGATGGTCGTGTCGTGGTCGGTGCCGACGACCCGTCGGGTGACGACCACGACCTCGTGGCCGAGCCGCGTGAGGGCGTGCGACAAACCGTCGACGTGGGCCGCGGTACCACCGGTCGAACTCGGTGGGTACTCCCACGTGAACATCAGGACGCGCACGGCGCTGCACGATAGAGCACGCCTCGGCCCGAGCGGGCGATCGTGCGATCAGCGTGGTTGCTCGGCGAGCGAGCGGAAGGTGCGCAGGTTCCGGCGCCAGATGCGCTCCAGCACGAAGCCGCCGACGAAGGCCCCGATCGGACCACCCATCCACCACGGGAACGACAGGGTCTCGGTCCAGATCATGCGAGTGCGACGATCGAGATCGATCGGCTCGAGTCGGAAGCTGCCACGGCCGGTCACGATCCCGCGGTGCTCGACGCCCATCTCGGCGCCGGGCCGCCAGATCGTGATCTCCATCTCGTCGCGGAGCCGGATCGGGCCGACCTTCGTGTCGCACACGAACGCGGTGCCCTCACCCCGGGTCTGATCGCTCCGGAAGTGGATCGCCTCGGCATCGGCCATCCAGTCGACGTGGGTCTCGATCGGCTCGAGAACCGCCCAGACGTCGGCGGTGGTCGCGTCGATGTCGACCGAGACCGTGATGTCGTGCTCGAAGCGCACGTCAGGACGTGAGCGCAGCAGCGTCGCGCAGCACGGCGGCGGCCTGCTCGGGCGGCACGATGTTGATCATGACGCCGGTGCCGCGCTCGAAGCCGGCGGTGGTGACGAGGTTCGGCCAGATGTGGACGTGCCAGTGGTACTCGCCGGTGTGGGAGTGGGGCGCCGTGTGGATGCCGACGTTGTAGGCGACGTCGCCGAGCGCTCGGTTGAGGAAGGCGGTGGCGTCGCGCAGGGCACGGCCGACGGCGGCCAGGGTGTCGTCGGAGCTGTCCTGCAGATGCAGTTCGTGCTGGCGGGGGACGATCAGGAGCTCGTACGGAACGCCACTCCAGTACGGGGCGATGATCGCGACGTCGTCGGTGGCGGCCACGACTCGTTCGCCCGTAGCCAGTTCGGCCTCGACCGTGGTGCACAGCAGGCAGCCGCCGGCGAAGCGCGCGAAGGCACGTTCTTCGTCGAGGACTTCGCCGGGCACGAACGGCAGGGCGAGCAACTGGCCATGCGGGTGGGCGATCGAGGCGCCCGCCTCACGACCGTGGTTGACGATCGCCTGGGTGTACCGGATGTTCGGCATGTCGGCGTGCTGGACGAAGCGAGACTTGAGCGCTCGCATGAAGTCGGCAGCGTGATCGTCGTCGAGGGCGTCGAGCGAACTGAAGTGATCGGGGGTGTAGACGAACACCTCGTGCAGACCGGTGCCCTCGGCCATCACGTGGACCGGTCCCTCGTGGTGGACGGCGAAGCCGCCGTCGCCCTGGAAGGCGGGGTACAGGTTGGGGACCACTCGCATCTGCCAATTGCCGTCGGCGTCGAAGGTCTCGAGTGCCGGTGGCGTCGCCTCCTCGTTCCCGGGACAGAACGGGCAGGCTCGCGAGTCGTCGATCGGTTGGAAATCGCTGCGTGGCCGGAAGTCGGTTGGCCGCTGCGCGCGCTCGGCGACGATGGTGACCCATCGACCGGTGAGCTGGTTGAGACGCATCTGGCTCATCCCTCTCCAATCTAGAGCGGTTCACATGTCTTCGCGGGCACCCGTGGCGTGACCGGCGTGATCGTCACCGGGTCGTCGGTACACCGTCACATGACGGTCGTGATCCGGCCCGTGTGGTGTCCGGCTCATGTCGGCCCAGCGCGCCTCGACGATCATGCCCGCATCGTCGGCGTAGCCATCGAGTTGCTGCAACGTCGAGTAGCGAATCGACCACGGGCGGAGGCGCACGCCGCCGGCTTCGGTGAACTCGACGAACTGACCCTCTGCGACCTGCTCGTCCGCGTGCTGCCGGGAGATCGACAGGACGACGCGGTCGGCGGTCATCGATCGCACGCCGACCACGTCGCCGTCGGCCGCCGGCTCGTGCGGCACGAACGCTTCGACCACGAATCGGCCGCCGGCAGCGAGGCGTTCGGCGACCGCGCCGAAGCAGCGCGCCTGGTCGCCGTCGGCCGTCAGGTTGAACAGGGTGTTGTACGCGACGAACGCCAGGTCGAACGGTCCGGCCGGGAGGTCGTCGACCATGTCACCGACGATCGTCGTGATCCGTCGCTCCGTGTCGGCGGCGTGCAGCACGGCGAGCATCGCCTCGCTCGAATCGATCCCGACGACGCGCAGCCGGTCGTCGGCGGCGAGGGGCAGTGCCAGCCGGCCGGTGCCGACGCCCAGCTCGAGCACGCTCGCGACGTCATCGCTCGCGGCGGCGTCGAGGGCCAGTTCGGTCAACGTGCGAGCGGTCGCCCCGACGTCGGAGACGTCGGCGTACCAGTCGTCGTACACGTCGGCGAACGCCTCGCCGTACGTCGTGCGGTCGTAGCCCTGCATCGCGACGACGGTACCGCGACGCGGGCGACGTCTGGGCGGTCGCGAATCCGTCGGTAGCGTGGTCGGACGTGGCGCTCACCTATCTCGATCACGCGGCTTCGACGCCGATGCGGGAGGGTGCCGTCGCGGCCATGATGCCGTTCTTCAGCGGCACGTACGCCAACCCGAGCGGGTCGCACCGCTTCGCACGCGAGGCGAGGCGGGCGATCGACGAAGCGCGCGACGACGTCGCCGACGTGCTGGGTGTGGCGCCCGGCTCGGTGATCTTCACGAGCTGCGGGACCGAGGCCGACAACACCGTCCTCGCCGGCGTGTCCGGCGCAGCGGTCTGCTCCGCGGCGGAGCACCACGCCGTCCTCCACCCGATCGAGGAACGGGCCGACGGTGTGGTGATCGGCACCGACGCCACCGGCCACATCGACCTCGACCGCCTCGCCGACGCGTGCCGCACGCCGGGCGTCGGCGTCGTCAGCGTGATGGCGGTGAACAACGAGGTCGGCACGATCACCGACCTCGCTGCGGTCGCTGCGATCGTGCGCCGAGAGGCCCCCGATGCCGTGTTGCACACCGATGCGGTGCAGGCGCCGTGCTGGCTCGACCTCCGCAGTATCGCTCCGCTCGTCGACGCGATGTCGTTCAGCGCGCACAAGTTCGGTGGCCCCAAGGGCGTCGGGGTGCTCACGCTGGCGCCGGGCGTCGCGGTCGATCCGCTCATCGTCGGTGGTGGTCAGGAGCGCGAGCGTCGCAGCGGGACGCACAACGTGGCCGGCATCGTCGGCCTCGCCACTGCGCTCGTCGAGACCGACCACGACCGTGCGACCGAACAGGTCCGCCTGACGGCCCTGCGCGACCGGCTCGTCGACGCCGTGACCGGATCGGTCGACGGCGTCGTCGAAACCGTGCCACGCGACCGCAAGGTGGCCGGCTCGGCGCACATGTGCATCGACGGCATCGAGAACGAAGCCTTGCTGTACCTGCTCGACGAGGCCGACGTGTGCGCCAGCGCAGCATCGGCGTGCGCGAGCGGTGCGATGGAACCGTCTCACGTGCTCGCCGCGATGGGCATCGATCGCCGTCTGGCGCTCGGTGCGCTGCGGCTGACGCTCGGCCACACGACCACCGACGCCGACGTCGACCGTGCCGCCGAGGTCGTCGTCGGTGCGGTCCGGCGTCTCCGTGCGAGGGCGTCGTGAAGGTCCTGCTCGCCATGAGTGGCGGCGTCGACTCGTCGGTCGCCGGCGCGTTGTTGCTCGACGCCGGCCACGACGTCGTCGGTGTGACGATGAAGCTGTGGGGCGGCGACAGCGACACCGGGTGCTGCTCGGTCAGCGACGTCGACGACGCCCGCCGCGTCGCGCAGCAGCTCGACATCGACCACCTGGTGTTCAACTTCGGCGACGACTTCGACCGCCACGTCGTCGACCCCTACGTTCGCGACCACGCCCTCGGCGTCACGCCGAACCCGTGCATCGAGTGCAATCGGCACGTCAAGTTCGACCGGCTGCTGAAGCGCGCCGACCAGCTCGGCTTCGATGCGGTCGCCACCGGCCACCACGCCCGGATCGGCCGCACGGCCGACGGCCGGTACACGCTCGAGCGGGGTGCCGACGCCGCCAAGGATCAGAGCTACGTCGTGCACATGCTCGATCAGGACGCGCTGGCACGCACCATGTTCCCGGTCGGTTCGATCGACAAGTCGGAGGTCCGGCGCATGGCGGCCGACCGCGGCTTGCGCACGGCATCGAAGCCCGACAGCCAGGACGTCTGCTTCATCACCTCGACCGGCGGCCGCGAGACCTTCCTCGGCGACCGCATCCAGTTCCGGCCCGGACGGGTCGTCGACGGCGACGGCGTCGAAGTCGGTCGTGTCGAGTCGGTCGAGATGGTCACCATCGGACAACGTCGAGGCATCGGTCTGCCCGGCGGTGGACCGAAGCGGTACGTGGTCGACGTCGACGTCCCGTCGGCGACGGTCACCGTGGGCGACGAGCAGGCCCTGCTCGACACCGAGGTCCGGGTCGCCGACGTGGTCTGGACCGACGTGCCCCACGACGGCCCGGTGCTCGTCCAGGCGAGCGCGCACGGAGCGACGCACCCCGCTGACGTGACGGTGAGCGACGTGACGGACGACGTGACGGACGACGGCGTCGTCCGCGTGCGATGGCACCGCCCGCAGCGTCGCATCGCGCCGGGTCAGAGCATCGTGTTCTACGACGGCACCGACACGAGGGTGCTCGGCGGCGGCATCGCCGTCTGAGCGCCGGCTCCGATCAGCCGATCGCGCCGACCGGGAAACGACGCTCGGTCGCGGCGGCCAGCACCTGACCGGGTCGGGTCGGTGCGATCAGGCAGCCCGTCAGATGGATCGCGCTCCCGCTCGGTGCTCCGGGTACGAGCGACACGAGCGCCGTGATCGACTCGGTGGTACGGATCTCGACGGCGTGACCCGAGGTCGGCCCGGTGAAGTCGGCGGCGTCGGTGCCCGCGGGAGCCAATCCCATGCGAGCGATCTCCTGGCGCCGCAGCATCAGGGTCTCGGCCAGCACGACGTGGTCGTGGATGACGACCCCGACCGGCACGAGCACGATCCACCGACGCGTCAGCCGGTGCCAGCGGGGGAACAGCAGCACGCCGCCCGCCAGGGTGACGCCGCCGAACACGAGCGCCCAGACCGTCTCACCGTTCGCCGCCATCACGCCCGTGAGGAGCGTCGCGACCGCCCAGATCACCCAGGCGAGCGTCGCCACCGCGAGGTAGGCCACCGGTGGGCGGAGGAGGTGTCGGTCCTCGTCGCCGTAGGCCGACGCCTGGACGAAGCCGCGTCCGAGGGCGCTCGATCCGGCGACGACCGACGTGATGATCGCAGCGCCGAGGAAGGCTGCTCCGTCGACGGCGTCGGCGCCGGCCGACCACGCCAGCACGGCGACGGGAACGGCGAGCGGCACCACGAGGCGGGTCGCGGTGAGCGTGGTCGCCGCCGGCACGGCCATCGCCGCGACGCCGACGATCCACCCGGCGAGGCACAGCCAGCGAGTGGCGTCGGCGGGCCCGCCGGCGGTGTCGGCGAGTGCGCCGTCGATCGCTGTTCCGCCGAGCAGCAGCACCGCCACCCAGCCGATTCGCAGCACCCAGGGCACGATCCGGCGGAGTCGGTCGGCGTCGAACACGCCACCAGTGTGGCGGCGACAGGACCGATCGGCACCGATCGGCAGCTGAGGCCGGTCGAGGCACCGTTCGAGGTGTCCTTGAGCACACTCGGAAGAAATCGTCCGGAACGGCGCGGATTTGGCACGATGGGAGCGTGAGCTACTTGCGGTTGCCACCACCGGAGGCAGAGCCGCTCGCAGCGCGCCGCTTGTTCGACGTCGTCGCCCCCGGCTCGACGTACGGCATCGGCAGCTTGCCCCACCTGAGTGCCGGTCAGGCGGCCCGCTTCTCGTTCGACCGCTTCGATCTGCCGACGGTGCCGTCGCTGCCTCGCCGGTCGCCGGCCGAACTCGCCGTCGCCCAGGCGCTCATCGGTGTTCCCGGTGTCACGCTCGGGCACTACGGCGCCCTCGCCGTCGACTGCACCGCACTCGATCCGGCGGCCACCGTCGAGACCGATCTCGACGGGCAGCAGTTCATCGGTCTGCGAGCGTTCCTCAACGAGGCCCGCGACCGCCACTACGACGGTCCGGTCAAGTGGCAGTTCCTCGGTCCGATCTCGGTCGGCTTGGCGCTCGCCCGCGCCGGAGCCCCCTCGCAGGTCGCGTTCCCGGTGGCGCTGGCCGCCGTCCGCAGCCACCTCGTCGCCGTCCAGGCGCTGATCGACCGATCGCTGCCCGACAGCCCACAATTGGTGGTCCTCGACGAGCCGCTCGCCGGCGACCTGACCGCACCCGACTTCCCCCTGGCTCCCGACGACGCCATCGACCTGCTCTCGGGCGCCATGGCCGTCCTCGAGCCGTCCGCCACCGTCGGCGTCCACGCAAGCGGCGAGGCCGACGTCGCGACACTGCTCGCCGCCGGGCCGCACGTCCTGTCGATCCCGGCGAGCCGTTCACTGCTGTCGGTCGTCGGCTATCTCGACCGCTTCCTGCGCGGTGGCGGATGGATCGCCTGGGGTGCGGTTCCCACGGGCGGGCCGATCGGCGCCGGTCAACCGCGTGCGTGGCAGCGGCTCGCCAAGCTCTTCTGCGAGATGGTGCAGGCCGGCTGTGACGGCGATCTGCTGGTGCGCCAGTGTTTCGTCACGTCGGAGGGTGGTCTCGGCAGCCACGGCACGGGCGTTGCCCAGCACGTGGCCGAGCTGCTTCGCGAGACGGCGCTGAGTATGCAGAACGAAGCGACGACGGCGCGCTTCGTCCTGGGCGCCTGACCGCGTTCCGTCCTCGACGAGACGGCTGCCGCGCCGACACGACTCCCGGCACGACGACCGGCACGACGGCTCGCGAAGTCCGAATCGGGCGCGCACCCACTCCGTACACTCGTGACGTGACCGATCCGGAAGCGCGTCTCGACGAACTCCGTGCGCTCGTTGCGCACCACAACCGCCTCTACCACGAGCTCGACGCCCCCGAACTGCCCGACGCCGAGTTCGATGCGCTCGCCCGCGAGCTTCGTGCGCTCGAGGAGGAGTTCCCGGAGTACGCCGTGCCCGACTCGCCGACGCAGGCGGTCGGGGGCGCGGCGAACACCTCGTTCGCGCCGGTCGTGCACGCGGTGCCGATGACGAGCCTCGACAACGCGATGGACGCCGACGAGCTGCGTGCGTGGGCCGATCGAGTCGCCCGTGGTCTCGACGGCGCCGCCCCGACGTACGTGGCCGAGCTGAAGATCGACGGACTCGCGATGAGCCTCCGCTACGAGGCGGGTGAGCTGGTGCAGGCTGCGACGCGCGGCGACGGACGCGTCGGCGAAGACGTCACCGCCAACGTGCGCACTATCGCCGACATCCCGCACCGGCTCGCGGAGCCGGCCGGTGGCATGCCCGCCGTCGTCGAGGTGCGGGGCGAGGTGTACATGTCGACCGCCGTGTTCGACGAGCTCAACCGCGAGTACGAGGCGGCGGGGGAGCGGCCCCTCGTCAATCCGCGCAACGCGGCGGCCGGCAGCCTGCGCCAGAAGGACCCGGCGGCGACCGCCCGGCGTCGTCTGTCGTTCTGGGCCTACCAGCTCGGTCAGGTCGACGGCGGCCCCGAGTTCACCTCGCACCGTCAGACGCTCGACTTCATCGGCGAGATCGGGTTCCCCGTCAACCCCGAGATCCGCGGCTTCGACTCGGTCGACGAGGTGGCGGCGTTCTGTCTCGATCGGCAGGAGCATCGGCACGACCTGGCCTACGAGATCGACGGTGTCGTGGTGAAGGTCGACGATCTGGCCCAGCGAGACCGGCTCGGCTACACCTCTCGGGCGCCGCGCTGGGCGATCGCGTACAAGTTCCCACCCGAAGAGCGCACGACCCTGCTGCGCGACATCCAGGTGTCGGTCGGCCGCACCGGACGCGCCACGCCGTTCGCCGTGCTCGAGCCGGTGTTCGTGGGCGGATCCACCGTGGCCATGGCGACCCTCCACAACCAGGACCAGGTCGCCGTCAAAGACGTGCGCCCCGGCGACACGGTGATCGTCCGCAAGGCGGGCGACGTGATCCCCGAGGTGGTCGGGCCCGTCGTGTCGTTGCGGCCCGACGGCACCGAGCCGTGGGTGTTCCCGACGCACTGCCCGGCGTGCGGCAATCCGTTCGTGCGGCCCGAAGGCGAAGCCGACACCCGTTGTGTGGCGCCCGACTGTCCTGCCCAACGCGACCAGAAGGTCGCCTACTGGGCGAGCCGTGGCGCGATGGACATCGAAGGGCTCGGCGAGCAGATGGTCGAGAAGCTCACGGCCGCCGGGCTGGTGAAGGACTCGGCCGACCTCTATTCGTTGACGGTCGAGCAACTGGTCGAGCTCGAACGGGTCGGCGAGACGAGTGCGTCGAACCTGGTCGCCGAGATCGAGAGGTCGAAGCAGCAGCCGCTCCCTCGTCTGCTGACCGCCCTCGGCGTTCGCCACCTGGGCCCGTCGGCGTCACAGGCGCTGGCGGCCGAGTTCCACACCCTCGACGCGATCCGTGAGAAATCGGTCGACGAACTCGCTGCGGTCGAGGGCGTGGGCACCGTGATCGCCACGACGGTCCGCGAGTGGTTGCAGCTCGACGCGAACCAGGCGTTTCTCGAGCGGCTCCGCGCCGCCGGGCTGAACTTCGGCGACCCCGAAGCCGCTCGTTTGGCGGCCGAGGCCCGAGCCGCCATTCCCCAGACCCTCGACGGCAAGACGGTCGTGGTGACCGGCGCGGTGCCCGGTCACACGCGCGAATCGGCGGAAGAAGCGATCGTCGAGCGCGGCGGCAAGAGTCCGGGGAGCGTCTCGAAGAAGACGTTCGCCCTGGTGGTCGGCGAGGGCGCCGGCGCGAGCAAGCTCACCAAAGCCGAGGCGAACGGCACCCCCGTGGTCCCGGCCGAACGCTTCGCCGACCTCCTCGACGACCCCGACGGCGTCGTCGCCGAACTCGGCAACGCCGACTAGCGCGGCGTCCGGCGTCCGCTGCCGGCCCGGGACTCCTCGTGTTCCTCCTGGCGGGGCGGTCTAGACGACGTTGAAGGTCCAGGTGAAGCGACGGGCCTGTTCCGGAGTCTCGTCGAGCTTCCAATAGAGCACGGTCACCTCGTGGACACCCTCGTCGAAGTCGGAGATCGGCGCGGCCTCGCTCGGGACGAAGGTGAGCGTGGCGTTGCCAGGCTCGTAGACGGTCGCCGCAGGAACGCTGATCTGTTCGCCGGGTTCGACACCGTCGTTCGAGACCGAGGAGACATCGACCGTGGGGATCCGGACGCCGTCGATCACCAAGGTGCCGGTGTAGCCCGACGCGAGATCGACGAACACGCTGGTCTGGCTCAGCGCCTGTTCGGCCTGTGGCACCGGGTTGACCTCTTCGACGGCCGGTGGCAACCCGGCTCGTTCGTCGCCGGTCACCCCGATCATCAGGCCGCGGGTGACGAGCGCGAGGCCGACGCCGATCACCAACGAGACGAGCAGCAGGGTCTTGTCGATCTTGAATCGGCGGCGCTTCGGTCGGGCCGGTTCGAGCTCGCCGCCGTCGAGCGGCGACTCCGACGATGCCGTCGCGGGTGTGGTCGCATCGGTCACCCCTCCATGATGCCGTGAGAGCGGCCGAATTCGACCTGAGAAGCCTCCGAGGGCGTCACCCGCGGGCGGCTCGGCAGGCGGTAGCGTGCGGGCATCGTGAGCACCGGTGACACCCCCGAGCGCACCCGCGTCGAGCCCGCTGACCTGGTCGGATCTGCGATTGCCGACCGGTACGCCCTGACGCGCCTCGTTTCGTCGGGTGCGAACACGACGATCTACGACGCGAGCGACCGCGACACGGGTCGCGTCGTCACGCTCAAGCTGCTCCGGCCGTCGATCGCGGCGTCGCCGAGCTTCCGCGACCAGTTCGACGAGCAGATGCGGTCGGTCGCTGCGTTCAGCCACCCGAACGTCGTCGCGGTGTACGACTGGGGCCTGGCACCCGTCGGCGACGTCACGACGGCGTACGTCGTCACCGAGGCGCTCGGTGGCGGGTCGCTGCGAGATCTATTCGACCGTGGGCGCCGACTCTCGCCCTCGCAGGCGCTCGTCGTCGGCCTCGACGCCTGTCGCGGGCTCGACTACGCCCACCGCCGAGGCTTCGTGCACACCGAGCTGACGCCGTCGAAGCTGGTCTTCGGTGACGACCGTCGTCTCCGCATCGCCGACTTCGGCCTGGCGCGCCTGCTCGGCGACCAGGTCTGGAAGCAACCCGAGTCGGTCCCGAACCACGTGGCCGGCTACGCCGCGCCCGAGCAGGGAGCCGGCTCGCCGCTCGACGGCCGCGCCGACGTCTACGCCCTGTGTCTGTCGCTCCACGAGGCCGTCACGGGCGTCCTGCCCTTCAAGACCGACTCGACCGTCGCCACCCTGGCCGCTCGCGTCGGCAAGCTCATGCCGGTGTCGGCCGACCTCGGCCCGCTCGCCGCCGTGTTCGAGCGCGCCGGCCGACCCGACGCCGCCGAACGGTCGACGGCCGCCGAGTTCGGGAAGGGGCTGGTCCAAGCGGCCTCCAAGCTGCCGCGTCCCGAACCCCTGCCGCTGTTGTCGACGGGACTGTTCGACACCCCGGCCGACCAGATGCGCGACCCCGACGATCCGACCGGAGGCGTCCACCGCACCGGCGAGGCCGCCGTGGTCGTCGTGCAGGCGACCCCCGACGAGCCGGTCGAACCCGACGAGCCGAATGCGCCCGACGAAGCGGCTGATCACGACGGAGCCGACGACGATGGTGTCTCCGGCGCCGCCATCGCCGGCGCGGCCGGTGCGGCGGTCGTCGGTGCAGCTGCTGCGGGTGCGGCTGCCGCACGGACGGGCGACGTCCCCGACATGCCCGAGATCGTGGCCGCCGACGACGTCGACGGTGCCGGTGATGCACCCGATGCCGACGGTGCAGACGCTCTCGACGACGAAGCGGTCGACGCCGCCGACCGTGTCGGTGAGGTGGCCGACGGCGAGATCCTGATCGCGCCGGTCGACTCCGAGCTCGACGGCGGCCCCGATGCCGTCCTGCCCGAACCCGCTCCGACGGTCTCGACCGATGGTCTCGTCATCGCAGCCGACGATCGTTCGCTGCCGCCGACGACGACCATGCCCGCTGCGGCGACCGTGCCCGTCGAACCCGAGCAGCCGGCCAAACGCCGCGGTGTGCCGTGGAAGCTGCTGCTCGCCGCGGTCGTCGCCGCAGCGCTGATCGTGCTCGGCGTGCTCGCCACGAGCATCTTCCAGACGCCCGAGTACGAGGTGCCCGATCTGGTCGGCGTCGACGAGGACGAGGCCCGCAACCTGATCGCCCCGAACGGCTGGGACGTGACGGTCGAACGCGAGCGCAGCGACGTGATCGACGTGCCCGGTCTCGTGATCCGCACGGCACCGACCGCCGGGGTCTCGCTCGCCGAGGACGAGCCGTTCCTGATGGTCGTGAGCGAAGGCCCGACCCTGCGGGAGCTGCCCGATTCCACCGGGGTCCCGCTCGCCGAAGCCACCAATCGGCTGCTCGAACGCGGCCTCGTCGTCGAGGTGGTCGAGGAGTTCGACGAAGAAGTCCCACCCGGCACCGTCGTATCGTGGTCGGTCCCGAGCGACCCGACGCTGACGACCGGGTCGATGGTGCTGCCCGACACCGTGGTCGAACTCGTCGTCTCCCAGGGTCCGGCGCCGCGATCGGTGCCGAACGTGACCGGCGTCCCCGCCGACCAGGCACAGGCACAGATCACCGAACTCCGACTCGTCTACGTCGAGTCCGGGCGTGAGTTCAGCGACGACTTCCCGGCCGGCCACGTCATCCGACAGTCGCCGCAAGAGGGCGTCGAGGTGCCACGCGACAGCGAGGTGTCGGTCGTGATCTCCCAGGGTCCCGACCTCATCACCTTCCCCGACCTGTCCGGAGCGGCGAACTACGACGAAGCGGCCCAGGTCCTCACCGAGGCGGGCTTCGAACCCGTGCTCGTGTTCGGCGACAGCCAGGGCGAGATCCGCTCGATCACCATCGACGGTGAGGAGGCCGTGCCTGGCAACACGTACCGGCGCGGCACCCGCGTCGAGATCGAAGCACTCTGAGCCGCTGACGACCGGCTCGGTCCGGATCGGCCGGGGTGATCGCACGTCCGTTCATTTCGGTTCGCCGATGGGGGAGTTGGTACGGTGCCGACGGACCTCCGCCGGAGGGGCGAAAGGATGGAAACCTGCATGGTCGAGCTCGACGGCCGAGTCGCGATCGTCACCGGTGCCGGACGTGGCCTGGGGCGTGAGTACGCCCTGTGTCTGGCGTCGCACGGTGTGCGCGTCGTCGTGAACGACGTGGGGACCTCCAACGACGGCACCGGACTCGACTGCTCGCCGGCTCAAGCAGTGGTCGACGAGATCGTCGCCGGCGGTGGGGAAGCGATCGTCGACTGCTCCGACGTGGCCTCGTGGAGCGGTGGCGAAGCCGTCGTGCACGCAGCGCTCGACGCGTTCGGCGAGCTCGACATCCTGATCAACAACGCCGGGATCCTGCGCGACTCGACGATCATCAACATGTCGGAGGAAGACTTCGACGAGGTGATCCGCGTGCACATGAAGGGCCACGCTGCGCCGACCAAGTTCGCCGCGACCTACTGGCGAGCGCAACACAAGGATGGCGTCGACCGCCGCCGCAACCTCGTGCACACGGGTTCGACCTCGGGCATCTACGCCAACCCGGGGCAGTCCAACTACGGCCCGGCGAAGTCGGGCATCGTGACCTACAACCAGATCGCGGCGGCCGAGCTGTCGAAGTACGGCGTCGTCTCCAACTGCGTCCTGCCCGGTGCCCGCACCCGTCTGACCTTGTCGTCGCCCGGCCTGCCCGAGATCATGGAAGCGCCGGCCGAGGGTTTCGACCAGTGGGACCCGGCCAACGTGGCGCCGATCGTCGCCTACCTCGCGAACGCCGCGTGCCCGTTCACGGGTGAGGCCTTCTACGTGCAGGGCGGCACCGTGCGCCGCCTCGAGCCGTGGAGTCTCACGGGGCAGTCGATCGAGCGCCCGGTCCGCTGGAGCGTCGACGATCTCGACGAGGCGATGGGCGCCTTCCGCCCGAGCCACTGACCGGTCGAGCCGACGACGTCGTTCTGGTGAACGCCGGCTGTGTGAACGTCAGCTGGTGATCGCTCGGATCTCGCCGGCGAGTTGCATCGCCGCCTCGTTCGTCGGCTGCGCCGCCTGAGCCGCCATCAGCCTCATCATGTCGCCCTGCACGCGGACGCGGCCGTCCATGAACGCCTGCATCGCCAGCGCCGGATCCTGATCGATGATCATGATGCGAGCGGTCTCGTAGTCGGTCGTGACGACGGCGTCGGGCTCGTCGACGGCACCGAGCAGGAACTGGGTGGCTCCCGACGAGGTGTCGAGGTAGGCCTCGATGGTGCCCTCGCCGAACGGCACGTCGGTGATCACCTGGTTGATGCGGATCTCGAGCACCGGTTCGGGCAGCTGGTCGGCGTACTTCTCGCGCAGCGCCTCGGCCGCCTCGAACCATTCGTCGGACAGGAACTGGTGCATGCGTCGCAGCGTAACGTCGGCGCCGGCCGGGCAGCCGGTCAGGCGTCGAGGAAGTCGGTCGACGTCGTGATCGAGTCGAGGAACTCGAGGTCGAGCTCGAAGCCGAGGCCCGGTGCGTCGGGGACGCTGACGGTGCCGTCGGTGACGGTGATCGGCTCGGTCACGATGTCGCGGGCGTAGAAGCGGCTCGAGGCACTGATGTCGCCGGGCAGGGTGAAACCGGGCATGGTCGCGAGGGCGGCGTTGGCGGCGCGCCCGATCCCGGTCTCGACCATGCCGCCGCACCACACCGGCACGTCGCGTGCGACGCACAGGTCGTGGATGCGCCTGGCGGTGAGGTACCCGCCGACCCGACCGGGCTTGATGTTGACGATCTCGGCGGCGCCCATCTCGATCGCGTCCTCGGCCGTCTGCAGCGACACGATCGACTCGTCGAGGCACACCGGCGTCGACGACCGTTCGGCGAGCTGGGCGTGTCCGAGCAGGTCTTCTTCGGGAAGGGGCTGCTCGATCAGCAACAGGTCGAACTCGTCGAGGCGGCAGAGATGTTCGGCGTCCGTGCGCGTGTACGCCGTGTTGGCATCGACCTGGAGCGGCATCTCGGGCCCGATCAGGTCACGCACGAGGCGAACCGGCTCGAGGTCCCAGCCGGGCTCGATCTTGAGCTTGATGCGGGCGTAGCCGTCGTCGACGTACCCCTGAACCTGCGCGAGCAGTTCGTCGAGATCGTCGAAGATGCCGACGGAGACGCCGCTCGGGATCACCGACCGTTCGGCACCGAGGAGCTGATGGAACGTCGTGCCGGAGGCTCGCAGCTCGGCGTCGAGGATCGCCATCTCGAGTGCCGCCTTGGCCATCGGGTGGCCGTGGATCGGTTCGAGGATCGTGGCGACGTCGGCTGCAGCGATGTCGCCCGCTTCGACGAGCATCGGCCAGAGGAAGCGGCGGATCGCCAGATCGGCGCCGTCGACGAACTCGGGGGAGTAGAAGGGGGCACTCATCGCGACGCATTCGCCCCAGCCGTCGCCGGCGTCGGTCGTGACGTGGACGAGCAGGATGTCGCGGTGGAGTTCGGTGCCGAAGCTGGTGCGGAACGGAACGACGAGTTCGAGACCGATCCGACGGAGTTCGAGGCGGTGGAGTCGCATCAGGCCGGCACCGCCACCTGGTAGCTGCCGTCGCGGGTGAAGCCGGTCACGACGCCGCCGGACTCGAGTGCCTCGCCGAGCTCGGTCCGGACCCGGCGCCGCCAATCGGCAGCCGCAGCCGGATCGGTGCGGCGGAGGCGCACGATGTCGTCGGGGGTCGCGATCTCGATCGTCGTGGTGCCGGCAGGTGCCGGGCGACGCTCTGCTGACGGGTCGGTCGGCCAGGCGATCAGCAGACGATCGCTGTCGTCGTCACCGTTGATCGCGTCTCCCATGCTGCCGTAGAAGTTCTCGAGGTACTCGGCGACGTCGGCGTGGAGGACTTCGATGTTGAACCAGGCGTTTCGTCGCACGAGCGGATCGAACGTCCAGGTGATCCAGCCGATGCCCCGCTCGGCCGCCCACGCCCGCTGGTGTTCCTTGATGGCCCTGCCGACGCCCGTGTGCTGGACGCCCGGGAGGATGCCCGTGACGTGGCTGTGGAGGGCCTCCTGGCCGTCGTGACGGCCGAGGAAGCCGAACGACGCCCCGACGATGTTGGCCGCGTCGAACGCTCCGATGACGTAGCCGCCGCTGTGGGCGATGGCGCACAGCAACTCGGTCTCGACGAGCGGGGTCACCGAACCCCAGACCTGCTGGAACATCGTGCCGACCGCGGCCATCTCGTCGGCCGACTCGAGGAGCCGGATCTCGATTTCGGATTCACCCATACGGCCAGCGACGGTACCCGGTCGGCCCGCCCGCCGTACAGGTGGCCGTCGACATCGATCTGCGACGAAGCGCATCGATCTTCGACGATCAGCGGCGGTTGACGTGTCGTTCAAAGATCGGAACGCATTGCGTGATCGGGTGCGATCGCGGATAAGCATGGAGGCCGTATGGCTCGCATCCTCGTCACCGAATCCATCGCTGACGGCGGTCTCGACCGCCTCCGCGCCGCCGGACACGACGTCGACGTCCAGGTCGGCCTGTCTCCGGACGAGCTCCTGTCCGCGATCGTCGGTGCGCACGCCCTGATCATCCGCTCCGCGACCCAGGTCACCGGCGAGGTACTCGCCGCCGCCGACGAGTTGATCGTGGTGGGCCGTGCCGGGATCGGCCTCGACAACGTCGACGTCACCGCAGCGACCGACCGTGGCGTCATGGTCGTCAATGCGCCGCAGTCGAACATCATCTCGGCGGCGGAGCACACGATGGCGCTGCTGCTGTCGCAGGCCCGCAACGTGCCCCAGGCACACGCCGCCCTCGTCGACGGCCGGTGGGAACGCAGCAAGTGGGAAGGCGTCGAACTCGCCGACAAGACGCTCGGCATCGTCGGCCTCGGCCGGATCGGCAAGCTCGTCGCCGACCGCGCCAAGGCGTTCCAGATGCGCCTCGTCGCCTACGACCCGTTCGTCGCCCCCGACCGCGCCCGCCAGATGGGCGTCGAACTGATGACGCTCGATCAGCTGGTCGCCGAGTCCGACTTCCTGACGGTGCACCTCCCGAAGACGAAAGAGACCGCCGGCCTGATCGGCCGTGATCTGCTCGTCAAGGCCAAGCCGAGCCTCCGGGTGATCAACGTCGCACGCGGTGGCATCGTCCACGAAGCCGAGTTGGCCGAGTGCATCCGCGACGGTGTGATCGCCGGCGCCGCGCTCGACGTGTTCGAGAGCGAGCCGACCACCGAGTCGCCATTGTTCGAACTACCCCAGGTCGTCGTCACCCCGCACCTCGGTGCCTCCACCCGCGAGGCCCAGGACAAGGCCGGTGACGCGATCGCCGACATGGTGCAGCTCGCCCTCGCCGGCGATTTCGTGCCGTGGGCGGTCAACGTCGACGCCGCCGAGGCGAACGAGACGATCCGCCCGTTCCTGCCCCTCGCCGAGTCGCTCGGGCGCCTGTACGGCTCGCTCCACAAGAGCTCGCCCGACTCGTTCGAGATCCGGTTCCAGGGCGAGATCGCCGACTACGACACCCGGATCCTCGGTCTCGCCGTCCTGAAGGGCTTCTTCAGCCGGCTGACCGACGACCCGGTGAGCTACGTCAACGCGCCGGCGATGGCGAAGGCCGCCGGTATCACGGTGAGCGAGACCAACTCGTCCGACACCGACGAGTACGTGAACCTGATCACGCTCAGCTGCAGCAACCACAAGAGCATCAGCGGCACCCTCGCCGGTCGCCGCTCCGAGCAGCGCATCGTCGAGATCGACGGCCACGACTTCGACGTGCCGCCGGCCGAGCACATGCTGGTGATCACGAACGACGACCGTCCGGGCGTGATCGGCACGATGGGTGTGCTGCTCGGCGACGCCGGCGTCAACATCGCCGACATGGACGTCGGCCGGGTCGTGTCGAAGGGCACCGCCGTCATGCTGCTCGCCGTGACCGCCGAAGTGCCCGACGAGGTCGTCGACGCGCTCCGTGCAGCTCCGGGCATCCTCAGCGTCGACGTCCTGAACGGCTGAACACGCCCCACCGGCGTCAGCCGAGTGCGGTTCGGTCGTCGGGTCGCAGCGACACGGCGCGGAATGTCGTCGTGCCGCTGTCGAGCAGTTCGCGCGCTCCCGCCATCGCCGACGCGTAGGCGTGGCTGGCCAGCGCACCACCGACCGACACCCGACGGGCTCCGGCCTCGGCGATCGCTGCCACGGTCGGGCCGTTCGGCCAGGTCAGCACGTTGACCGGGGCGCCGACGGCGTCGACGACCGTCCGGATCTGCTCGACGGTCGCGAGCCCGGGTGCATAGAGGCAATCGGCGCCGGCGCCTCGGTAGGCGACGAGGCGTTCGATCGTGTCATCGAGATCGTCGATGCCGTAGAGGAGGTTCTCGCACCGGGCCGTCAGCACCATCGGGTCGTCGTCCCGGTGGGCGGCGTCGGCTGCTGCGGCGACGCGTTCGGTGGCCAGTCCGATCTCGTCGATCGTCCCGGTCGCCGGGTCGTAGTCCTCGATCGAGCAACCCGCAGCGCCCGCCTCGTGCAGCAGCCGCACGGTGCGTTCGATGCCGTCCGTGTCGGCAGCGTAGCAACGCTCGCTGTCGACGTTGAGCGGGACGCCGATCGCCGTCGTGAGCCGACGGGTGTGTTCGACCAGCTCGTCGAGGGTGACGTCCTGGTCGTCCTTGCCGAGCGACCAGGCGAGCCCGGCGCTGGTGGTGGCGAGTGCCTCGAAGCCGGCGTGGGCGAGCAGCCTGGCGGAGCCGACGTCCCACGGGTTCGGCATCAGGAAGACCCCGTCTCGGGCGTGGAGTTCGGCGAAACGGCGGCGGAGGTCGGTCGAGGTCATGCCCAGCAGTGTGGACGTGCCGACCCGACGTGTCGAGCGGGAACCGGACCTGGCCGTGGTGGTGCTGCTACCAGCCCGCCGGCAGGGTCGCGAGCCGCGACTCGATCGCCGTGCGTCGAGCCGCCTCGGCGAAGTCGTCGCCGTTCGAGGCGTAGAGAACCGCCCGAGACGAGCTGATCATCAGACCGCGGCCGTCGTCGCGCGCGCCGGCCTTCACCGCCGCCGCCGGGTCGCCACCTTGCGCTCCGATACCGGGTACCAGGATGGGAAGATCGCCGACGACGCCGCGAACACGTTCGAGCTCTCCGGGATAGGTGGCTCCCACCACGAGACCGCACTCGCCGTGCTGCGACCACTGCTCGGCCACCATGCGCGCCGTGCGGACGAAGAGCGGTTCGCCGCCGCAGTCGAGATTCTGGAGATCGTCGCCACCCGGGTTGCTCGTGCGGCACAACGCGATCACGCCACCCTCGTGTTCGAAGTAGGGGAGTGCGGAATCGGTGCCGAGATACGGGTTCACGGTCACGGCGTGGGCGCCGTACCGTCCGAACGCCTCGCGGGCGTAGTGCTCAGCGGTCGAGCCGATGTCGCCGCGCTTCGCGTCGAGCACCAGCGTGACGTCGGGATACTGCTCGCGGATGTAGGTGCAGATCCGCTCGAGCGGCTCCTCGGCGCGCTGCGACGCGAAGTAGGCGATCTGGGGTTTGAACGCGCACACCAGGTCGGCGGTCGCGTCGACGATCGCGACGCAGAAGCGGTAGATCGCGTCGGGTGCACCGTCGAGCAGTGCCGGAAATCTCGCCGGGTCGGGGTCGAGGCCGACGCACAGCAGCGAGTTCGACGCCGTCCACGACCGTTCGAGCTGTGCGTGGAATCCCATGGGAGCGGATCGTACCGCCCCGCTCACTCCTCGAGTTCGATGGCCGCCGTCGGGCAGAGCTCGGCCGCCTCACGCACCTTGTCGTGGAGCTCGGCCGGGGGCTCCTCCTGCAACACGTACAAGTAGCCGTCGCTGCGGACCTCGAACACCTCGGGGCAGACCTGCATGCACCCTCCGGTGGAGGCGCACAGATCGAAATCGACGTTGACCTTCATGATGTCTCCTGCGTTCGTCTCGGCTCAGGCTTTCGCCCGACGGTAGCCGTCGGCGACTGCAGCGTCCTCAGTGGCGTAGCACCGCTCGGGCACGGTGCGTTCGTAGAAGCGGCCCCCGGGGACGTGGTAGATGCCGGAGTTGGCGTTGCCCTTGATCGGGAAGTCGATCGGGCAGGTGCCGTCGGTCGGGTCGACCCACGTCGCATCGTTCGTCGGCGTCGCAGCGGGTTCGGACACCGGAGCCTCGACGGACGACACCGACGGGGTCGCTGCCCGAGTCGTCGCTCGATCGCGGAGGTCGGGCAGCGGTGCGTCGGTCGACGCATTCGAGCCGAGGTCGGGCAGCGGCGCACGGCCCGTCGGCGCTCCACCGCGAACGGGCGTCGGGACGTCGTCGAACGGCGGCCACTCGGCGGGGCCGTCCGGCATCGGCTCGTTGCGCCGCTGCCACGTCGTGTACAGGGCGTAGCCGACGCCGCCCAGAACCGCCAGCCAGAACAGTCGTCGCGCCAAGGTCAGCATGACGACCACGGTAGCGGCCGGGCGGCGCCCGCGATCCGACCCACAGCGGGCCGGGCTCGGACGGAGGCCGGATGGGAACGGATCCGGTGTCAGCCGTCGGTCTGTCGTTCGAAGGCCGCGAGCACCGCCCGGAGCGACGCCGTGGTGATGTTCGGGTTCTGGCCGACACCCCACTTGATCGTGCCGTCGGCGCTCACCGTCTCCACGTAGGCGACCGCCTGCGCGTTCGAGCCCCGACCGATCGCGTGCTCGGAGTAGTCGACCACGTCGAAGTCCTCACCGAAGTGGGCGACGATCGCCGCGACGAACGCCTCGACGGGGCCGTCGCCCTCGCCCTGCACCGTGACGGGCTCGCCGTCGACGGCGAGCTGGCCGGTCAGCCGCGTCCGGCCCTCGCCCTCGGTCGACGTCGTGTGCAGCTCGTGCGTGCGCAGGACGAAGCGGGGTTCGCTCGGCAGGTACTCGGCCTGGAACGTGTCCCACATCGTGGTGGGCGTGATCTCGGTGCCGGTGTCCTCGGTGTGGTGCTGGATCGCCTTGGAGAACTCGATCTGGAGACGGCGCGGCAACTCGAAGCCGTGCTCTTCTTTCATGACGTAGGCGACGCCACCCTTGCCCGACTGCGAGTTGACCCGGATGACGGCTTCGTACGAACGGCCGACATGGTGCGGGTCGATCGGTAGATACGGCACGCCCCACGTGTCGTACTCGCCGTCGTCGGCACCGGCGTGGAGCGCCTCGAAGCCCTTCTTGATGGCGTCCTGGTGCGAACCCGAGAACGCGGTGTAGACGAGGTCGCCGACGTAGGGGTGGCGTTCGGGCACCGGCAGGCGGTTGCAGTACTCGGCGGTGCGTCGCAGGGCGTCGATGTCGCTGATGTCGAGTTCGGGGTCGACGCCGTTCACGAACAGGTTCATCGCCAGGGCGACGATGTCGACGTTGCCGGTGCGCTCGCCGTTGCCGAACAACGTGCCCTCGACGCGGTCGGCTCCCGCCATCACGCCGAACTCGGCGGCAGCGATCGCGCAGCCCCGGTCGTTGTGGGGATGCAGGCTGACGATCACCGCGTCGCGTTGCTTGATCGTGCGGCCGAACCACTCGATCACGTCGCCGTAGACGTTGGGCGAATAGCACTCGACCGTGGCCGGCAGGTTCAGGATGATCGGGTCGTCGGCGGTCGGCTCGATGACGTCCATCACCGCTTCGCACACCTCGATCGCGAACTCGGGTTCGGTCAGCGTGAAGCTTTCGGGGGAGTACTCGTAGCGCACCGAGGTCTCGGGGATGGTCTCCTCGAGCTTCTTGCACATCTTGGCGCCGTTGACGGCGATCGACTTGATGCCCTCCTGGTCGAGGCCGAACACGACCTCACGTTGCAACGGGTTGGTCGAGTTGTAGAAGTGGACGATGGCACGCGGTGCGCCTGCGATCGCCTCGTAGGTGCGCTCGATCAGCTCCTGGCGGCATTGCACCAGGACCTGGATGTGGACGTCGTCGGGGATCAGGTCGTCCTCGATCAGCTGACGGCAGAAGTCGAAGTCGGGCTGGCTGGCAGCGGGGAAGCCGATCTCGATCTCCTTGAAGCCCATCGCGACGAGTTCGTTGAACATCTTCAGCTTGCGGGCCGGGTCCATCGGGTCGATCAAGGCCTGGTTGCCGTCGCGCAGGTCGACCGAGCACCAGCGCGGCGCCTTGTCCGTGACGACGTTCGGCCACGTGCGGTCGTGGAGCACGATCGGGACGAACGGGCGGTACTTCTCGAAGGGCATCTTGGTGGGGGTGACGTTTGCTGGTGGCATGGCGGTGATCTCCGTGGGGGTGTCGTGCGGCGGTGCGGTCGGGTGGGGACGGCCGGAAAAATGAAGAAGCCCCCGGCCGGGGCGGCGGGGGCGGGCGAACGCGGATATGGAAGCGCTCGCCCTACGTAAGGAGAAGCAGCTCGCGGCGGTTCATCGCCGACCAGTGTAGAGAAGCGTCCGTGCGGTGGCAAGCGTCCCTCCGAAAACGGCCAGCGGCGGCGACGGCGTCCAGGTGATCAGGGGACGCCGTCGCCGCCGAGCCCGCTCCGACTGGCGGGATGGGGGGTTGGGGGAGCGAGGCCGGGGAACGGGCGGCCGGTGGAGGTGGACTCCGTCGGCCGCCCGTCGGAATCAGCGGCCGCTGCGGGCGGTGCCGCGAACGCCGATTCCTGTGGCGACGAGGGCCGCTGCGAGCAGCAGGCCGAGGCCGACCGAGATGCCGGTCATCGGCAGCGATCCGCCGGCGAAGCCGGACGGCTTCGCATCGCCGCCACCGGTGCCGCTCGCCACCTCGTCGTCGTTGGTGCTGTCGTCGGTGGTGTCAGGCCCGCCGCTCGAGGGGTCGTCGCCGGGGTTGTCCGGGTCGTCGGGGTCGTCACCGGGGTTGTCCGGGTCGTCGGGGTCGTCGCCGGGGTTGTCCGGGTCGTCGGGGTCGTCGCCGGGGTTGTCCGGGTCGTCGGGATCGTCGCCGGGGTCGTCGGTGTCGTCGCACTCGGCGGAGGCGTCGCCGATCACGCCGACCGAGGTGCCGCACACCTCGCCGCCGACACACACCGAGCTGCTCGACGTGCATTCGGCTTGGGTGTTCCGGCAGTTGGTGGAAGCGTCACCCAGGAGGGCGACCTCGATCCCGCAGATGACGAGCGGGATGCCGACGTCGCTGGCCGACGTGGCGCCCGACCCCTCGCAATCGGTGTTCGAGGATCCGATGGCGGCGACATTGACGCCGCAGATGCCGGCGATGGCGCCGATGCCGAGGAGGCCATCGTCGGCGTCGTCGGCCTGGGAGCGGTTCGTGCAGTCGGCGTCGGTCGCTCCGAGTGCCGCGACACCGATGCCGCAGAGGTCGACGAGACCGTCGGCATCGATCAATGCGTCGGAAGTGCCGCCGCCCGTCGCTCCGTTGCCGGCGCAGTCGGACGAGGCCGTTGTGTTGACGACGACGTCGATGCCGCACAACGAGGCATCGACGTCGGCGACGCTGATGTCGCCGACCCCGACGTCGGCCGTCGTATCGCCGTCGACGTCCAGTCGGACGGAGGGTTCGTCGTCGAGATCGACTGCGGCCCGAGCCGTCACGTCGACGTCGGCGTCGACGGCATCACCGACGTGGGCGTCGGCGTCGACATCGACGATCGCAACGGTTCCGCTCTGGGACGGCGAGGCGTCGAGACCGACGTTCGCATCGGCGTCGACGTCGAGGTCACCGGGTCCGTCGATCGTCACGTCGACGCCGACCACGTCGACCGAGCCGTTGCCCGTGGGGTTCAGGACGTCGGTGTCGAGATCGACGTCGTCGCCGAGCGCGTCATCGACGACGTCGACCACCTCGTCGACCAGATCGTCGAGCGAGTCGCCGTCGGGTGAGTCGCTGAGCAGATCGTCGAGCGGGTCCGGCGCGTCGTCGTCGCACGGCAGGAGCGGCAAACAGGTCGCCGGGTGCTCGGCGGCGGTGGCGGACGAGCCGAGGGCCAGTCCGATGCTGCCGACGAGGGCGCCGGCGGCGAGGATTCGGAGCGCCGTGGTGCGGCGACTCGGTGGTGACTTCCGTGTGTTCATGATGTTCCCCTGTGCTGTCGGTCGACGCCGGACGGCGCCGTCTGACAGGTGCACACGCACGACTCGGGGGATCATCACGGCTGATCCGAGGAAATCTCGAAAAAAGTTTCGAGCTGCCCGTTCGGCGGTGGTCAGCCGCCGAGCAGGCCACCGACGAGGTCGGTCACGTCGTCGGTGACGTCGACCACGAGGTCGGTGGTGTCGTCGACGAGATCGTCCGTCGACGGGACCGCGGGGAGCGTGCTCGGGACGTCGGTGTCGAGATCGACGTCGGTGCCGAGTACGGAGCTGCCCACCTCGTCGACCAGGTCGACGACGGGTTCGACGACCGGCTCGACGACCGGTTCGAGCGCTCCGGTGACGGGTTCGACGACCGTGCCGAGCGCCGACTCGAGTTCGTCGACGGTGGTGTCGATCGTGCCGGTGACCGGATCGAGTGCCGTGTCGACCCCGTCCGCGATCGTCTCGACCGTGTCGTCGACTCCGTCGCCGAGGCCGTCGACCAGGTCGTCGATGGTGTCGATCGTCGACCCCAGCGCTCCGGACGACGTCGTGATCGGGTCGTCGATCGCGTCGTCGACGGCGTCGACGACACCATCGACGGCACCATCGAGCTGGCCGTCGACGGGTGTTGCGCCGGCGGGAACGGCGGGTGTCGGTGCCGCCACTCCGGTGCCGCCGAGACCCGGTGCGGGATCGGTCGGGGCCGCACGGCTCGGCACGGTCGACTTCGCACCGTTGTTGTCGACGAGATCGGCCGGCGGGTCGACAGCGAGCTCGGGGGATGCGGGCGAGGCAGGGGTGGGAGCGGCAGCCGGCGTCTCGGCGGGTTCGGCCGACCGGTCCGACTCCTGCGTCGCGAGCGCTTCGGGGTCGGATGGCGGATCGATCGCCTGCTCGGTCGGATCGGGTGCGCTCGTGTCGCGGTCGGCGATCACGTCGGTGGCCACGATCGCTCCCGCGGTGAGGGTCGCCACGGCAGCCGGCACGACGATGATCGGGGCGGCACCGCCGACGACCGAGGCGGTGACGCCCCCGAGGTTCTTGATGAAGGCGAGCAGGACCGCCAGCAGCGAACGCGACGGCATCCGTTCGGCGAGCATCTGCATCTGGTCGAACACGGCGGCACAGTCGCCACAGGTGACGACGTGCCGGTCGACGCGGGCGACGGTCGACGCGGCAGCGTCGCCGAGGACGACCGACGGCATGGCCGACCGGGTCGAACGACACGCCGGATCGGCGCACCGGCTGCGGGTGCTCACCGAGAGGTACGAGCGCCGGAGTGCACACCGGGCGCGGTGGCTGAGCGACGCGACGGCGCCGGCGTCGGCTCCGTTCCCGGCGAGTTCGGCGGGCGTCGCTCCCTCGATCTCGGTCGACCACAACACGTCGCGGAACCGATCGGGCAGGTCGCGGAACGCCTCGCTCACCTCGTCGTCGCGCTCGACGGGCTGTGTCGGTGGTGTCAGCACGGCGAGGTCGTCGTGCGCTGTCGCCGTGGTGCGGCGCCCGTCGCCGCGGGTCCCGATCGAGGTTGCCGTGTTCCGGACGCTCCGGAGCAGATATGGACCGGCGTCGTCGGTCGGGCCGCGTCCGGCCAAGGTTGCACGCAACGTGGCGGCGAACACCTCGCTGACGATGTCGTCGGCGTCGGCGGCATTGCGGGCCAATCGCCGGGCGAGTCGCTGGACCGCGGGTCGGTGACGGCGGTACAGCACGTCGAAGGCCCGCTGGTCGCCGTTGCGGATCGAGTCGAGGATCTCGGCGTCGGTCGACTCGTCGGACAGGTGTCGGGCCGTGGAGGACCGCCGTCGTGTCCTGGTGCCGTCGATGACGTCACCCGTGTGGTCCGAGGTGTCGATCGTGGTCATGAGGTGTCGATCGTGGTCATGGGGAACCCGTACCGTCCGGAGCGACCGAGCCGATCACTCCAGCTGATGGGTGTCATCACTAGCGTAGATCAGAACTCACGAACAGTGAAGAGAACGGCAAGAATCTCGCGGAGCGTGATAACAGTGTCATGACTGAGGTGTTCGGACCACGCGACTGATGCGAATGCATCAGTGGTCGATCATCGGTCCGCCGGGAATCGGCCGTGGAGCGTGTCGGGCCCGGTACGGTGGGCGCACCATGAATGCATCCTCCTCACGGCCGTCCGGCCAGCGACGTGGAGGCCGGCGAGGTGGACGCCGCCGGGACACGTCGAACTCAGCCCCCCGCTCCGACTACACCGATGACGACGGCGACGAGCGGGCCGGCAACCTCACCTCGATCAACGCGCTGCCTGCCGTCGAACCGCCGACCGGGTTCGCCGAGCTCGGCGTACCGCCGCGCATCGACGACGGCCTCGCCGCATGCGGGTTCGCGCAGCCGTTCGCCATCCAGACCGAAGCGGTCCCGGTCGCCATGGAGGGACGCGACGTCTGCGGGCGTGCCAAGACCGGCTCCGGCAAGACGCTTGCGTTCGGCGTTCCGATGCTCGCCCGCATCACCGACCGGGCCGAACCGCGCAAGCCCCTCGGGCTGGTGCTGGTGCCGACCCGGGAGCTGGCGGTCCAGGTCGCCGAGGTGCTCGAGCCGATCGCGAAGCATGCCGGCATGCGGGTGCTCGCCGTGTACGGCGGCGCCAGCCGACACGGACAGATCGACGAGCTGGCGAAGGGCGTCGAGCTCGTCGTCGCGACGCCGTTGCGCCTGATCGATCTCATCAAGTCGAACGAGGTCGATCTCGACGCCGCCCAGATCGTGTGTCTCGACGAGGCAGATCGCATGGCCGACGACGGCTTCACACCGCAGGTCGAGTGGATCCTGCGGCATTGCACCGGTCGCAATCAGACGATGCTCTTCTCGGCGACGCTCGACGGCGACGTCGGTCACCTGATCCGTCACTACCTGACCGACCCGATCGAGGTGGCGATCGACGCTGCGACCGACACGGTCGGCACGATGCACCACCTGTTCCTCGCCGTCCACCACATGGACAAGGACAAGGTCATCGGATCGATCGGGCAGGGCATCCCGAAGGTCGTCGTGTTCTGCCAGACGAAGCGCTCGTGCGACAAGGTCGCTCGGAACCTGCAGGATCTCGGTGTCAAGGCCGCGGCCATCCACGGCGACCTTCCCCAGAAGTCACGCGAGCGTGCCCTGCAGCAGTTCGCCGAGGGCAAGCTCGACATCCTCGTCGCCACCGACGTCGCGGCTCGCGGCATCGACATCGACGACATCGGTGCGGTGATCCACTACGAGCCGGCCAAGGACGTCAAGGACTACCTGCACCGCTCGGGCCGCACGGCGCGTGCCGGACGTGACGGGTGGGCGGTCACGCTCGCCGAGTACAACCAGCACACCCAGGTCCGCATCCTGCAGCGAGGCATGCGCCTGCCGACCGACAAGCCGATCGAGGTCTTCTCGAACAACCCGAACCTGCGCGATCTGTCGGCCTTCGGCGCCGACGCCACCACCTGACTCGCTGAGGGGCGCCTGAGCGCGGGCGCGTGACGTCGTTCACGGGTCCGCCGACCGCCGGCCGGCGAGCCGTAACGTGATCGTCATGTTCCGATCCGCCTCACTCGTCGGCGTCGTCGCCACCGTCGCGCTCGTCGCCGGGTGCTCCTCGTCCGGTGACCCGGCCGAGTCGGGCAGCGGTGACGCCGTCGTCGCCTCGACGTCGGTTCCGACGACCGACCTGTCGGCCGATGCGGGAGACGCTGCCGCTCCCAGCACGGCGGTTCCGACGACCACGATCGCCCCCGTCGAACCGCAGGTCGTCACGGTCGACGTCCGCGTTCCCGCCCACGCGATCGATGCGTCGGTGTCGGTCGACGCCGAGGGCGGCGGCGACCCGTTCGACGACGACTTCGCGACGTGTTCGGCGTACCGGTCGGTCGCCGGGGCCTACGCGGTCGGCGTCGGGGGGCCCGATGCCGATCTGCCCTGGGTCTCGATCGTGAGCGCGGCGCGCATCGACGGTGCGGGTGAGGTGGCCGCCGACGTGCGCGTCGACCTGCCCGACGGGAGCGAGATCGACGCCGCCGGGACGATGACACTCGACGCCGACCTGGCCTCGGGCACGTTCACCGCCACCGCAGCGGACGGCGCGGTGGTCGAAGGCGACTTCGACTGTGCCGGTAGCGAGCGACCTCCGGTGACGATGGCGGCGACCGATGAGGGAGCGATCGAGGTGGTCGCCCTCATCGACCGAGACGGTCGCGAGCGGGTCGTCACCGCTGCGACGCTCGACGCCGATGACGCCGACTGCCCGGCCGACCCGACTTCGGTCGTGGTGCGGGTCGACGGCGACGCCACGCTCGGTGCGATCTCGATGTTCGAGATCGATCAGACCGAGGGAGCGGCCGTCATGCGCCTGCGGGTCGGCGCGACGATCTATGAGTTCGACGACGTCGTGCTCGACCTCGACGACGCCGAGCGTGTCGGAACCTTCATCGCAGCGGACGACGTGGCCGTCGTCGGCGCCTTCAGCTGTACCTAGCTAGAGCCAGGCGGGGCGTTGCGTCTCGTACTCGTCGATCGCGGTGGCGTGCGACAGGGTGATCCCGATGTCGTCGAGGCCCTCGAGGAACCGATGCTGGGTCGGGGCGTCCATCGGGAACGTCTCGGTGATGCCGGCGGACGGCACCTCGACGGTGAGGCGCTCCATGTCGACGGTGATCTCGGTCGACGGATCGGACTCGATCGCCGCCCAGATCGCCTCGACGGTCGATTCGGGGAGCACGACGGGCACGAGCCCGTTCTTGGTGCAGTTGTTCCGGAAGATGTCGGAGAACGACGGCGCGATCACGGCGTCGAAGCCGCCTTGCTGGATGGCCCACACGGCGTGCTCGCGTGACGAACCGACACCGAACGCCGGCCCGGCCACGAGGATCGAGGCACCCTGGTACTGCTCCTGGTTGAGGACGAAATCGCGATCGTCGCGCCAGGTGGAGAACAGCCCCTTCTCGAAGCCGGTGCGCTCGACGCGCTTCAGCCAGTCGGCCGGGATGATCTGGTCGGTGTCGACGTCGCTGCGCTTGAGTGGCACACCCGTGCCGCTCACGATTCGTACTGCTTTCATGGTCGTACTGCTCCTCGGGGTGCTCAGGTCAGGTCGCCCGGTGCGGCGAAGGTGCCCTTGACGGCGGTGGCGGCGGCGACGGCCGGGGAGACGAGGTGGGTGCGCCCACCTCGGCCCTGACGGCCCTCGAAGTTGCGGTTGCTCGTGCTGGCGGCACGCTCGCCCGGCGTCAGCTTGTCGGGGTTCATGGCGAGGCACATCGAACAGCCCGGCTCTCGCCAGTCGGCGCCTGCGGCACGGAAGATCTCGTGCAGCCCCTCGGCCTCGGCCTGCTGCTTCACCCGGTGTGAGCCGGGGACGACCATCACGCGCGGCACCGTGACGGTGCGGCCCTCCATCACGGCAGCGGCGGCTCGGAGGTCTTCGATGCGACTGTTGGTGCACGAGCCGATGAACACCGTGTCGACCGAGATGTCCTTGATCGGGGTGCCGGCCTCGAGGCCCATGTACTCGAGCGCGCGGGCGACGGTCTCGCGAGTCGTCGAGTCGGCGTAGTCGTCGGGCGAGGGCACCGTGCCGTCGATCGAGCCGACCTGGCCGGGGTTCGTGCCCCACGACACCTGCGGGGTGATCGAGGCCGCGTCGATGACGACTTCCTTGTCCCAGACGGCTCCGTCGTCGGTGCGCAGCGTCTGCCAGTCGGAGACGGCGGCGTTCCAGGCCTCGCCCGACGGGGCGTGGTCGCGTCCCTCGAGATAGTCGAAGGTCGTCTCGTCGGGAGCGATCATGCCGGCCTTCGCGCCGGCCTCGATCGACATGTTGCAGACCGTCATGCGGCCCTCCATCGACAGGTCGGTGATCGCCTGGCCGCGGTACTCGATCACGTGACCGATGCCGCCGCCGGTGCCGATGTGGCCGATGATCGCGAGCACGATGTCTTTGGCCGTGACACCGTCCGGGGCCGGGCCGTCGACCGTGACCGACATCCACTTCGGACGTGACTGCGGCAGCGTCTGGGTGGCGAGGACGTGCTCGACCTCGCTGGTGCCGATGCCGAAGGCGAGCGCGCCGAACGCACCGTGGGTGGCGGTGTGGCTGTCGCCGCACACGATGGTCATGCCCGGCATCGTGCGGCCCTGTTCGGGGCCGATGACGTGCACGATGCCCTGGTTCGGGTCGCCCATCGGGAAGTTGGTCACGCCGAACTCAGCGGTGTTGCGGCGGAGGGTGTCGACCTGCTTGGCCGAGATCTCGTCGGCGATCGGCTGATCGATGTCGGCCGTCGGGACGTTGTGATCCTCGGTCGCGATCGTCAGTTCGGGACGGCGAACCGTGCGGCCGCTCATCCGGAGACCGTCGAAGGCCTGCGGGCTCGTCACCTCGTGCACCAGGTGTAGGTCGATGTAGAGCAGGTCGGGTTCGCCGGGCGCGGCGTGCACCACGTGGCGGTTCCAGATCTTTTCGGGGAGTGTGAGCGGCCGCCCGGCCGGTTCTTGGGAACTCATCGTTGTCAATCCCACTTCCTGAGATACGATTCTTGCGGTATGGACATCGTAACCGGCGTCGGCGTGCTCGACAAAGCGGTCCTCGTCCTGCGGGCCGTGGCAGAGCGACCGCTCTCGTTGGCAGCGCTGCAGTCGACCACCGGTCTCCCGCGGGCGACGGCCCACCGCCTCGCTGTCGCACTCGAGACCCACGGTCTCCTGCGTCGTGACGACGACGGACGATTCGACCTCGGCCCCGAGCTCGCATCGCTCGGGCGTGTGGCCGCACAGCGGTTCCCGCTGGCCGATCTGGCGTTGCCGGTCATCGAAGGGCTGCGCGATGCGACCGGCGAGAGCGCCCAGCTGTTCGTTCGGGAAGGCACCGCTCGGCGGTGCGTGCTGTCGCTCCAGTCGCCGCACGCCCTGCGCTGGATCGTGCCCGAGGGCGTGCTCTTCCCCCTCGACGTCGGGTCGGCCGGACGTGCCCTGTCGGGCTCGGCCGACGCGCACTGGGTCGAGAGCGTGGAGGAGCGTGAGGCCGGGGTCGCCTCGGTCAGCGCCCCGGTGACATCGCCGTCGGGCGATGTGATCGCCGCCGTCAGCGTCTCGGGTCCGATCGAGCGCATGTCGCGTCAACCCGGCCGCGTCTTCGGCGACCGTGTCGCCGCCGCCGCCCAGTCCCTCTCCGCCCTCCTGTAGCCGCGCCGGGTCGGGTGTCGTCGGGAACGGCGACGGAGTCGACGTTTCCGGAGATCACCCGACTCCGTCGACGACAGCCCGCGGCCGGGTCGGGTGATCTCCCGAAACGCCTCGGCTGCGCCTCGCCATTCCGTACGACACCCGACCCGGTCAGAGGGACTTGGCGTAGCACATGCTGGTGGCGGGGGAGTCGAGGTACTCACCCCACGCCGGACAGCGCGCATAGCCTGATCGCTCGTACAGCGCACGCGCCGCGACCTGCCGTGGCCCGGTCTCGAGCTTCAACTGGTCGAGGCCGAGGCGAGTGGCGCGCAACTCGAGCTGGTCGAGCAGCGCCGCGCCGACACGTCGACCGCGCGCGTCCGGGTCGACGAACATCCGCTTCAACTCGCCGACGTGTGGCTCGATGCGCCGGATTGCGCCGCAGCCGACGAGGTGGCCGTCGAGGCGGGCCCGCACCATTCGTCCGGCGTCACCGGTCACCTCGGCGGTCGTGAGCGAGAAGTGGTTCTCGCCCGGCTCCGTCGCGACGGCGGCCAGCTCCTCGTTCAACCGCTCGACCAACGCCATCGTGTCGGGGTCGTCGAGGTCGGTCTCCTCGAACAGCAGCGGCGCCGGTGGGCGGGCGAACCCGAACGCGTACGCCGACGGCCCTGACCGTTCGAGGAACTCGACCCGCCGGATCGCATCGTCGAGTTCGGCGATCTCGCCCACGGCGACGTGCCAGAGC
Organism: Ilumatobacter fluminis; assembly: GCF_004364865.1. NCBI lineage: Bacteria > Bacillati > Actinomycetota > Acidimicrobiia > Acidimicrobiales > Ilumatobacteraceae > Ilumatobacter > Ilumatobacter fluminis. The sequence goes on along the minus strand of NZ_SOAU01000001.1, from coordinate 2,731,564 downwards.
GCGACCCGCTTCGCGTCGGCTTCGAACCACTCGGCTCGGCGGCGGAAGAACTCGACGTGTTCGCTGCGGTAGACGTAGGCCTTCAGCTCGTCGACCGTCTGCCAGATGCTCATGTTCACCAGTTCGAGCGGATTCGGGAACACGTGGATGTCGGTGGCGTTGCCCTCGTCGGTCTGGAGGCGCCACACGAATCCGGGGGCGTCGTCGGCGATCGCGTTGATGCGATCGAGGTTGTCCATGAACTCGGCGACGGCCGGATCGTCGGTCGGCGCGACCATCGTGCCGATGTTGACCTGGGCGACATGTGCTGCCGTCATGGACGGCAGGTTACGGCGTGCGGGTGGGCCGGTCAGTAGGCGCCCAGCACCTCGACGACGACGATCACGTCGGTGTCGGGCGGCAGGCCGAGCAGCGGACGACCACCTTCGCCGAACGCGTCCTCGGCCGGCATGGTGATCACGCGGGTGCCGCCGACCCGTGTGCCGGGCAGCCCTTCGAAGATGCCCGGCAGGGTCGTCGGTTCGGCGCCACCCATCAGCTCGGGGCGCAACGAGATCACCAGCGGCTGACGCTGGTACCACGAGTCGAACAGGACGACCTGGTTGTCGCCGCGGAGCATCATCATGGCGACGACGGTCGTGTCGCCTTCCTCGACCACCTTGCCGTCACCGACGATGGGGTCGTCGACGGTGACCTCGAGCGCCTCGGTCGAGACGGGGATGTCGAGACCGCGCGGCGAGTCGCCCGGGTCGAGTGGCGGCACGACGACGACGGGTTCGACGACGTAGGTCAACGCGGTCCCGGCGGGAACCTCGTCGGCGGCGAACAAGCCGCTCGCGTCGGGCGTGTCGGCGGGGACGTCGATCCGGATGCGGGCACCGACCTGGGCGCCGACGAGTTCGGCGTCGAGGCCGTCGGTTGCCGCCGTCTCGGTCGTGGCCGGAACACTCGGGTCGGTGGTCGCAGCCGGGTCGGTGGCCGCCGTGGCGATCTGGGGGATGTTGGCGGGCTGGCCGTCGGTCCACGTGCTGCCGATCAGGCTGCCGTCCTCGGCGTTCACGGCGGTGACGTGGTACACGACGCCGTCACCGGCTTGCGCGGCGTACCCGACGCCTTCGACGACGACGGTCGTGGTGACCTCGGTCGGGATCTCACACGGGCGTCGGACCGTCGGGACGTCGCCCTCGTAGTCGGCGGCGACGGGGTCGGTCTCGCAGGCGTCGCTGCCGTCGGGGACGGTGATCGTCGTGGTCGGCGCGAGTGTGGCAGCCGTGGTCGAGGCGTCGTCGGCGTCGTCGCCTCCGCCGCAGGCTGCGAGCACGGAGGCGGTGACGACGGCGCACGCAGCGAGATGTCGGGGGCGTCGTTGCACGGCCGGTGAGGCTATCCGCTCCCGAACGCGCCGGGAGGGCACCGCCACAGCAGTGCCCTCCCGCATCACATCCGACCTGTGGGCCGAGATCAGGGGTTCATGGGATCGACCATGCCTGGAGCGAGTGGCGCCTCGTCGGGGAACGGGAAGACGATGCCGACCGGCTCGTAGTTGGTGGGGGTGAACAATGCCGAGATGACGACATCGTCGAGCGTGATATCGCCCTGCACCTGATCGCACACGAGGTTGATCGCCTGACCGAAGTTGAAGGCGAACGGGTTGTCTGCGACCGCGATCTCCAGGGTCGTCGTGAGGGAGAAGCCGTCCCAGCCGTTCGTCGTCGCACCCCGGTCGTTGAAGATGACCCAGCCCGGGTTTGCCGTCGGAGACACTGAGTTCGTCGTACCGATCTGAACGTCGCAGTAGCCGTAGTCGGACCCTGCGGCATTACCGGCGTACCAGATGCCACTGACGGACACCGTGACATACCCGTCACTGGGGACACGCATGAAGGCAGACGACACGAGCTCAGGCGGACCCGTGAGGTCGAACGAGCTCGTACGATTGCTGACGGCGACACCGGCCTCATTGGTCAGACTCGTGCTGCCCCACGTCTTGTCGTCCACTTCGGTTTCGGTGTAGTAGCGGTCGTCGTGGTTGTGGTCTTGGTAGACGCCGACGATGTCGATGATGACGTGGCTCGTCGCCGAGTTGTTGCGGATCGCGAAGCCGGCTCCGTCGAGTTCGGTCGTGACACTGTTCGGCGTCGGGCTGGCGCCGGGCGCCAGGTTGACGTGCGAAGCGTTCGGCACGGCGCCCGCACCGCTCCAGATCGTGAAGTGGGTGGCGCCGGTGTTGAACAGTCCGGTGACGTTCAGTTCGAGCGCCACGGTGTCGTTGGGGATGCCGGTGCACTGACCGTTGTCGCCGTGGGCGGTGAGGTCATACACCTCGCCGGGTCCGAGCGGCGCCGTTCGCCCGCCGATGCCCTCGTTGGGACGGGTGTCGAGCAGTCGGCACGGCTCGATCGCCGTGTAGACCGCCCGTTCGCCGGAGCTCTTCGTGGCGTCGACGATGCCGATGCCCCCGGCTCCGAGTGTGATGGCCACGGCAGCGCCTACTGCTGCCCAACGGCTCCTCCACATGGTGCTCATGCTGTTCTCCTCCGTGACTGAACGTTCCGCTGTTCAGGTTGTTGTTCGGTGGAGGCAGGTTTGCGCAGATTGCGATGTCGTTCAACCGAATAACGCGTGCCGAACCACCCAGGGGGTGGGCGTCAGTCGAGGGCGTCGAGCCAGGGTTGCGCGGCTTCGCCGATGGGCGTCGACGGGGGAGCGTTCGTGAACGGCCACAGCTCTTCGGCGATGCGGCGGTAGTTGCCGGTGGCGCCGAGCTGTCCGAGCAGGGCATAGAGGCCCAGGTTGATGCGCTGGATGAACACGAACGCCTTCGGCACGGTGGCGTACTGGCTGATCGGGCTGGAACGATCGAACGTGTGCCGCACGATGCTGCTGGCGTACTCGGGAGTCCATGTCATGGTGCGGTCGACCCGGACCGGCTCGTAGAACTGTTCGAAGTACTCGCCGACGGCGGCGGTGTCGGCCGGGGCGCCCGGGCGCAGCATCCCGGCCGCCTCGACGATTCGGCGGAACTCGGCGGGGTCGTTGTCGTAGGCGGCCGCCTTGACCATCGACGCGAACGTGTCCATCTCGTCGTCGGTGAAGTGCTTGACGAGACCGAAGTCGAGGAACGTCACCCGGCCCTCGCCGTGGAAGAGGTAGTTGCCGGGGTGGGGGTCGCCGTTGAACGCGTGCATCCGGTAGAGGCTGCGGAAGACGAACCGGAAGATCGTCTCGCCGGCCAGGTCGCGTTCGTGCTGACTCCACGTGAGCATCTCGTCCCACGTGTGGCCGTCGACGAGTTCGCTGGTCAGCACCCGCTTGGTCGACAGCGCGTCGACCACGTCGGGGACGTGGATCGTCGGGTGGCCTCGGTAGAAGTCGGCGAACGCCCGCTGATTGCGTGCCTCGAGTTCGTAGTCGAGTTCTTCGGTGATGCGTTCCTTGATCTCGGCGACCATGTCGTCGGGGTCGAGGCCTCCGAAGCCCTGCTTGAGCAACACACCGAGGTAGTCGGCGTTGCGCAGGTCGGCGTCGATCGCCTCGTCGACGCCCGGGTACTGCAGCTTGACGGCGACGGGTCGTTCCTCGCCCGACGTCGGGTCGATCGCGATCGCGCGATGCACCTGGCCGATCGAGGCGGCAGCGATCGGGTCGGGGTCCCATTCGACGAACACGTCGGTCGGGTCGGCGCCGAGCTCGTCGCGAACCACCTGGGCCGCCAACTCGCGCGTCATCGGGGGAGCGTCCGATCGGAGCTGGGCGAGCGCGAGCCGCAGCGGCTCGGGAAGCCCTTCGTCGAGGTAGCTGGCCATCTGGCCGAGCTTCATGAGGGCGCCCTTCATGTGGCCCAGTTCGTCGGCGACCGCCTGTGCCGTGCGGAGCCGTCGCTCGTCGTCGAGTTCGACCCGTCGTTCGGCGGAGGCGAAGACCTTGCGAGCCGTGGTGGACGCATGGGTTCCGGCCACTCTGGCGCCGAGTTTGGCGACCTGCGCCGACCGTCGTCCCCAGCTGCGCTTCATCATCGTGCGTGGCTCCGTCCGGTGGCGTGGATCGCTCGTACGAGTTGGGATGCGAACAGGTCGGCCTCGCTCACGACGGCGTCGTGGTTGCCGTGGACCCGGAACACGTCGGCGTCGGGGATCCACCGCCACAGCTTCGTCTGTCGGCGCGGTGGCACGACCTGGTCGGCGGTGGTGACGACGACCGACGTCGGGACGTCGACGTCGCCGATCCAGTCGGTCGAGGAGAACTCGCCGATCGCCCGTCCGGCCTCCAGGATCATGCGCCAGTCGTGGCCGGCGACCTGCTCGGCCGCCCACGGCCCCCACTGCTCGCTCTTGCGTTGCAGATACACCTGATCGGTGATCCAGGCGCGGGCCTGGGCCGGGGTGTAGCGGGCGATCGTGGCGAGTCCGGTCAGGCCGACGAACGACAGTCGCTCCGGGCGCCGCCCGGCGAAGTAGGGGGCCGTCGCCCCGAGCACCAGCCCGTCGACCCGGTCGCGGTGTCGGCGCCAGACGAGTTGGGCGATGGTGCCTCCCATCGAATAGCCGACCGGGATGAACGAATCGACGCCAAGGGCGTCGGCGACGGCAGCGGCATCGTCGGCACAGTCCTCGAGTCGGAACGGCTGCCGGATCCGCAGCCCGGTGCCGTGACCACGGTGATCGTACGCGACGACGTGGAAGTGCTCACCGAGCGCTGCGTAGCAGGCGAACCAGTTGAGGTCGGCGGTCGCGGTCCAACCGTGGAGCAGGACGATGGTGGGTGCCCCGGCCGGGCCGGCGATCTCTCGGATCGTGAGCGGGCCGAGTCCGGGGAGCTCGATCTCCCTGCTCGGAGGCAACGCCGGGCGGTGCACCGACGCCGGAGCGAACGTCAGCTCGCTCCCGGTCTGGTGCGACTCGCTCAGCGCCGGCTCCTGATCAGAGCGTCTCGATCTTGAGGACCGTGACGGTCAAGGCGCCGTTCGGCGCCTCGTAGGTGACGTTTTGGCCGGCGGTCGCGCCCTGGAGCGCCGAACCGAGCGGGCTCGACGCGCTGATGACGTCGGCCCCGTCGACCTCTTCTTCGAGGTTGCCGACCACGTATCGCTCGGCGTCGTCCTCGCCGTCGCCTTCGTAGACGATCGTGTAGACCTTCTGGTCCTCGACGATCTCGGCATTGTCGAGCATGTGCTCGAGCTGCCGGATCCGGCCTTCCATGTGGCCCTGCTCGTCCTTGGCGGCGTGGTAGCCGGCGTTCTCCTTCAGATCGCCTTCTTCGCGGGCTCGTTCGATCTTCTCGGCCACGTCGATGCGGCCGCGGGTGGTGAGATCGTCGAACTCCGCCTTCAGGCGGTCGTAGGCGGCTCGGGACAGTTTCTGGGTCGCCATAGTGGGGCGAGTGTACCCAGCAGCCTGCGGCGTCGAACCCTGCAGCGGGCCCCGGCGCCGTCAGTAGCTGCGGATCTCGACCGTGTTGCCGTCGGGGTCGCGCACATAGACCGACCAGCCGTCACCGCGGGCACCCCACCGCCGTCCCGGCCCGTCGACGACCTCGAATCGGTCGTCGGCGACGATCGAGTCGACGTCGGCGCGGGTGCCGGCGAAGCAGACATGGTTCATGTTCTCGCCGGTCCGGTCGACGGCGAACAGGTCGATGATGGTGCGGTCGTTGACGCGGACCGACGGGAACGGCACGTCACCGGAGCGCCACTCGTCGACCCGTTCCGGGGTGAACCCGAGCATGGTCGTGTACCACTCGAGCGACCGCTCGACGTCGCTCACGTTCAGCACGATGTGGTCGAGATCGCCGATGTCCATCGCGTCGGGACCGTACTCGCCGACGGAGCGCCTGTCGACGGGCGCTCGCCCTGGGAGCGTGTCGCTCGGCGGCACTAGGGTCCGGCCCCATGGCACACAAGATTGCAGTGATCGGCGGCGACGGGATCGGCCCCGAAGTGACCGCCGAGGCCATCAAGGTGATGGAGGCGGCGGGCGTCGAACTCGACACGACCGACTTCGACCTCGGTGGCGCCCGCTACCTGCGCGACGGCGAGATCCTGAGCGACGAGACGCTCGCCGAGCTGCGGAACTACGACGCGATCCTGCTCGGCGCCGTCGGCACGCCCGACGTGCCCCCCGGCGTGATCGAGCGCGGGCTCCTGCTGAAGATGCGGTTCGAACTCGACCTGTACGTCAACCAGCGGCCGTTCGTCGGCACGGCGCCGGGGCACGACCGGCCGCACGACTTCGTCGTGATCCGCGAGAACACCGAAGGCCCCTACGTGGGGGAGGGCGGCGTGCTGCGCAGGGGCACCCCCAACGAGGTCGCCACCCAGGGATCGGTGAACACCCGGATGGGTGTCGAGCGCTGCATCCGGTACGCCTTCGAGCTGGCGCAGACGCGCGCCCGCAAGCACGTCACGCTCGTGCACAAGACGAACGTGCTCACGTTCGCCGGCGATCTCTGGGAGCGCACCTTCGACGAGGTGGCCGCCGAGTACCCCGATACCGAGACGGCGTACAACCACGTCGACGCAGCCTGCATCTACTTCGTGCAAGACCCGCACCGCTACGACGTCGTCGTCACCGACAACCTGTTCGGCGACATTCTCACCGACCTCGGCGGCGCCGTGTCGGGTGGCATCGGGCTGGCGTCGAGCGCCAACCTCAACCCCGATCGCACCGGACCGTCGATGTTCGAACCGGTGCACGGCTCGGCCCCCGACATCGCCGGTCAGAACAAGGCGAACCCGACGGCGGCGGTGTTGTCGGCTGCGTTGATGCTCGACTTCCTCGGCGAACCGGACGCCGCCGAGACCATCCGCGCCGCGTGCGACGATGCGGGTAGCGGCAGCACCACCTCGGTGGGTGACACCATCGCTGCCCGAGTGCGAGAATAAGCGTCATGCCGATCACACCGACGCCGAAGATCTGGATGAACGGCGACCTCGTCGACTGGGACAAGGCGCAGATTCACATCCTCACCCACACCCTGCACTACGGCATGGGCGTGTTCGAAGGGATCCGCGCGTACGAGACGTCGCAGGGCCCGGCCATCTTCCGGCTCACCGAGCACATCGAGCGCCTCCACAACTCGGCGAAGATCCTCGGGATGGAGATCCCGTTCTCGGTCGAGGAGCTGATCACCGCCACGAAGGAGACGGTCGCGTCGACCGGTCTCGACTCGTGCTACGTCCGGCCGATCGCCTACTTCGGGTACGGCGAGATGGGCCTCAACACGATGCCGTGCAGCGTCGACGTCTCGATCGCCTGCTGGCCGTGGGGTGCGTACCTCGGCGACGACGCCGTCACGAAGGGTGTGCGTCTCAAGACGTCCTCGTGGACCCGTCACGACCACAACATCATGCCGCCGGCGTCGAAGACGACCGGCAACTACGTCAACTCGTCGCTCGCCAAGGTCGAGGCGCTCAAGGCGGGTTACGACGAGGCGCTCATGCTCGCCCCCAACGGCCTGATCGCCGAGTGCTCGGGTGAGAACGTGTTCGTCAGCCGTCACGACAAGCTGATCACGCCGCCGCTGTCGGCCGGAGCACTCGAGGGCATCACGCAGAACACGGTGATGACGCTCGCCGCCGATCTCGGGTTCGAGGCCGTGTGCGACAACATCGCCCGCTCCGACGTCTACATCGCCGACGAGATGTTCCTGGTCGGCACCGCCGCCGAGGTCAGTTCGGTCAACTCGGTCGACGACCGTGCCATCCCGTGCCCCGGCCCGAAGACACTCGCGATCGCCGAACTGTACGGCGACGTCGTGCGCGGCAAGGTCGACAAGTACAAGGACTGGTGCGAACTCGCATCCTGACCGGTGAGCGGCGGGCACGCTGACCGCATGGCGGCCCAGGTCGCCGCTTGGGACGAGGTCGGCGATCAGCGCGCCGTCTTCCTCGACTGCTATCGGCGCATGACCGAGGCGGTGGTGCACGACGTCGACGCCGGGCGTTTCGACGACGGCGTCTGGGTGTCGGCCCTGCTCGACCGGTTCGCCGACTACTACTTCCTCACCGTCGACGAGCCGCCCGACGACGCCGAGGTCTACGTGCCCGAACCGTGGCTACTCGCGCACGCAGCGGCACTGTCGGGCGACGGTCAGCCGATCCAACTCCTGCTCGCCGGGGTGAACGCTCACATCAACTACGACTTGGTCCTGACCCTCGTCGATCTGCTCGACGGTGAGTGGGCCGTCGCCGACGACGACCTCCGCCACGTTCGGCAACGCGACTACGACCTCATCAACCTCGTCATCGCCGAGACCGCCGATCTGGTGCAGGACGAGGTGGTCGAGCGACGTTCACCCTGGCTCGACCTGTTCGATCGTGGGCTCGGCCGATTCGACGAGCGGCTCGCCGTTCGTCTCCTGAGCCGCTGGCGCACCCAGGTGTGGCGCCACGCCGTGGAAGCCGTGGAAGACCCGGCCGGGCGCGAGCGACGGGTCGTCGCGATCGAGCAACAGTGCACCAGGCGCGCCCGCTGGCTGCTGCTCTAGCCCGACGCAGACGGCATCGGCACTTCAAGGCGATGAAACACGCCGGAAACACAGTCATCGTACGTTTCCTCGCATGGTCGACCACCCCGAGATCGAGTCGCTGATCCGTGCCGCCGTGCACGACTACGACGACGCCCTGGCCGTCGGTGACGCCCGGAGGGCGACATCGTGGTTCGCTGTTGCGGCCGCCGCCGACGACGACGACGGTGACGGGCCGACGGCCGGTCAGCGCTGGGTGTCGCGGTTCGGTCCGAGCGGTGAGCAGTTCGGCGCCGAGCAGATCGCCGCGGCGCGAGCGGCCCAACCCGCAACCGGCCCGGCCGATCGGATCCACGACGACGTCGTCACGCTCGACACCGACACGGCTCTGCATCTCGCCGTCCTCCGACGAGACGGCGCCGACATCCAGCGAACGCAGGTCTGGCGTCGGCGCGCCGACGGTTGGCGCATCGTGCATGCCCACGTCTCGCAACGACCGGCGGTGGCGTCATGACGCCGGGTGTGATCGGGGCAGGCCGACGCCGGTGGCGTTCGAGCGACGGCCGCATCTCGGTCGCGCGTCCCGACGCGCCGAGGACGGTCCTGGTCGATGCGCTCCCCGCACCGGTCGAGTTCGACCTCGATCGGACGGCGGTGATCGTGGTCGACATGCAGAACGACTTCTGTCATCCCGACGGCTGGTTGGCGTCGATCGGCGTCGACGTCACGTCGGCTCGTTCACCCATCGAACCCCTGGTGAACGGGGTCCCTGCACTCCGGCAGGCGGGTATCCCCGTGGTCTGGCTCGACTGGGGCGCTCGCGCCGACCGGGCCAACCTGCCGCCGAACGTGATCCACGTCTACGACCCGGAGGGCACCGGCGTCGGCATCGGATCGACCGAACCCACCGGGAGCCCGGTGCTCGAACGGAACTCGTGGAGTGCGGCACTCGTCGACGAGCTGGAACGCATCGCGGCCGACGACGACATCCGGATCGACAAGCACCGGATGAGCGGGTTCTGGGACACCGAACTCGACAGCGTCCTGCGCAACCTCGACGTGACGACGCTCCTCTTCGCCGGCGTCAACGCCGACCAGTGCGTCCTCGCGACGCTGACCGACGCCGCATGCGCGGGCTACGACACGATCATGCTCGAGGACGCCTGCGCGACGACGTCGCCCGACTTCTGCTGGGACGCCACCGTCTACAACGTCCGGCAGTGCTTCGGCTTCACGGCGCAGCTCGCCGACGTGGCGCTCGCCTGCGGCGAGGCCGCCTCGTGACGTCTCGGATGGTCGATCACGTCGGCGCCTTCGTCGGCGACCCCGATCTGATGGTTCCCGGCGCGCCATCGGGACCGTTGTCGGGCACGACGCTCGGGGTGAAAGACCTGTTCGACATCGAGGGCGCCGTCACCGGCGCCGGGAACCCGACGTGGGCTGCCACGCACCCGCCCGCCACGTCGACAGCGCCTGCCGTTCGCCGACTCGTCGACGCCGGTGCCTCGGTGGTCGGCAAGACGGTGACGGACGAGTTGGCGTTCTCGTTGTCGGGTACGAACGTGCACCACGGCACACCGACCAACGTGGCGGCACCGGACCGGATCCCCGGGGGGTCGTCGGCCGGCAGCGCCTCTGCGATTGCGGCCGGTCTCGTCGACCTGGCGCTCGGCACCGACACGGCCGGCTCGATCCGCGTGCCGGCCAGCTACTGCGGCATCGCCGGATGGCGATCGACACACGGCTCGATCCCGATGGACGGCGTCGTGCCGTTGGCGCCGTCGTACGACACGGTCGGGCTCTTCGCCCGGGACCTGTCACTGTTGGCCATCGCCGCGTCAGCACTGCTCGGTGAGCGAGACGCCACCGCGCCACCGACATCGGTTCGCTGGCTGGCCGAGTGCGTGGGCGACGTCGAACCAGCGGTCGCCGACGCGGTTGCACGCCGCCTGTCGCCGTGGGTCGACCCAGCCGACGCGGTCGACCTCGGGATCGGACTCGACGTCGCGCTCGGCGCACAACGCACCCGCCAGACCTGGGAGGCGTGGCAAGCCCACGGTCGCTGGATCGACGAACACGATCCCGGGTTCGGGCCGGGTGTCGCGGCGCGGTTCCGTGCCGGCTCCGAGGTGGTCGAGGACGACGTCGAGCGCGCCGATGTGGTCGCCGCAGAGGTGCGCCGGAGGATGCGCGACCTGCTCGGCACCTCCGTCCTCGCCGTCCCGGCGGCAGCGGGCCCGCCACCACCGATCGACGCCGGCGCCGACCGCACCCTTCACGAGCAGCGTCGGGCGAGCACGCTCAGGCTCACCTGCACGGCTGGTCTGGCGGGTGCCCCGGTCGTGGTCATCCCTGGTGCGTCGATCGACGGCCTTCCCGTCGGCGTCGCGCTGATCGGACCGCCCGGATCCGATGTCGGTCTGATCGAGCTCGCTGCCGACCTGTACGCCGAGAGTGAGGTTCGATGATGGAGTTGTTCGACGCCCGGAACGCACCGTGCCACCGCATCACCGACGGCGACACGGTCAAGTTGGCAGTCGTGCGTCCACCGCGTGACCGCGACGACACGAGCGTCACGTTCGAGGTGTGGGACCCGGGCGGGTCGCAGCCGCCGAACTCGCACCCGCGCTCGGTGGAGACGTTCTGGTTCCTCGCCGGTGAAGGCGTCGCCGAGTGCGACGGTGAGTCGACCCCGGTCCGGGCCGGCGAGTTCCTCGTGCTGCCGCCCGGATCGGTCCACCGCATCCGCAACACCGGAACCGGGCGCCTCTACGCAATCACGACGATGTCACCCGACGACGGCTTCGCCGACATGATCGAGCAAGGCCCTGCAGACCGGCTCGACGAACACGATCTGGCCGTGCTGGCCGGTGAGGTCTGACGTGGCGCGCACGATCGTCGTCACGGGAGCGTCGAGAGGGATCGGGCGGCGTCTCACCCAGGTGCTCGCCGAGCGCGGGCATCGTGTGTTCGCAGCGTCCCGGCAACCCGACGCCCGTGGTCCCGACGGGTCACCGGCCGAGCCGATGCGACTCGACACGACCGACCCGGGGTCGTGCCGGGCGCTGGCTTCGTCGCTGCGCGAGCGCGTCGACCAGATCGACGTCCTCGTGAACAACGCGGGGATCAAATCGGCTCCCGGGCAGCGGTGGGAGGCGTCAGCCGGGCCACTGCCACTCGTCGAGCCGACGGCCGTCGCCGACATCTTCGCGACCAACGTCATCGGCACGCTGAACGTCACCCAGGCCCTGTCGCCGCTCATGCGGCACGGGTCGGTCGTGCTGAACGTGTCGTCGCAGCTCGGTTCACTCGCCGACGGCGTCGACGTCGATTATGCGTACAACGCATCCAAGGCGGCGCTCAACATGGTGACGGTCACGATGCAGCGCGACCTCGGCGAGCGCGGCATTTCCGCGGTGGCGCTCAACCCGGGATGGATCCGCACCGAGATGGGCGGTGACGACGCTCCGCTCGACCTCGACGACGCCGTCTCCGACATCGCCGATCTCGTCGGTCGCATCGACTCGTCGTACGGCGGTCGCTTCGTCGACCGCCTCGGCGAACCCATGCGCTGGTGACCCGACGGCCGCTCGCCGGGTCGATCGCTCAGCGGAGCGACGGGTCGCTATCGGCGAGCTGTTCGAACCGAACGGTCGAGTCGTTGCCGGCGTAGATGTCTGCGATGTTCCGATTGAGCCAGTCGCGGCCCGTGATCGGTTCGTAGTGCGGATCTTCGCCCGGTCCGACCAGCTCGGGCAGCGGGGCGATCGTCGCATCGAGCGAGGCCTTCACGAAGAACGGAGACGACATCCGAGGGATGCTCCGGTCGGAGCCCTCCGGTGGTGTCAACACCCGGTGCGGGGTCGCGACGAACCGGTCGTTCGTCAGCCGTTCGAGCTGCTCGCCGATGTTGACGACGTAGGTGCCCGGTACGGGCAGCACGTCTCGCCATCCGCGATGGCGCTGGTGCAACTGCAGCGAGCCGGGTCCGTCGTCCTGCGACAGCATCGTGAAGATGTCGCCGTCTCGGTGTGCCTTGAAGCGGAACGGTGACGGTTCGTGGCCGGCGTCGATGTCGTCCGAGTAGTAGTTGGCGACCAGGGTCGACGGGTCGTTGCCGACGAACTCGCTCAACCGACCGTTCGTCAAGCCGAGGCCGGCCTCGAACACGCGCATCAACCGCTGGGTCAGTGCGTCCATCTCGGCGAAGTAGGCGCGCCACACCGAGCGGAACGACTCGGGGACGTCGGGCCACAGCGCGTCGTGCATGTGGTCGCCGATGTCGTCGGGCGCACCGGCGGCGATCGCCTCGGCGACGGTGTCGTAGCGGCCGACGTTGAACGACTGCCGTTCGCTCGTGTGGTAGCCCGGGCCGTCGCCGGGGCAGGCGTACCCCTGGTACAGCGAGTCGATCGGCGACTTCCAGCGGAGCTTCGTCTCGAGCGGCAACTGGTAGAACGCCTTCGACACCTCGTAGAACTCATCGAGCAGCGCGTCGGCCACCCCGTGGCCCGACACCAACACGAAGCCGACCTCGGTGCAGGCTTCGGCGACCGCTTCGGCGACTCGACGACGAGCATCGGGGTCGTCCCCGTCGAAGGCAGAGATGTCGACGACCGGGACGTCGGCTGCCGCCGAACCGGTGATCGCGACGGGAGCCGCCGCAGAACCGGCCCGCGATGCGAGCGCCGGCCAGGTGCCGTCGACGATCTGCCGGTAGATCTTCCGGACGGCGAGAGTGCCGCGATCGACCTTCAAGTGCACGAGGTCGGTCTGCCCGAGTTCGTAGTCGGGTTCGGTGTGTTCGAGGAGCCACTGGTCTTCCAACGTGACCGCACGATCGAATGCGACGACGTCCTCCGCAGGGACGTCGGCCTCGGTGTCGTTGCGGATCGCCCACTGCACGAGTCGGAGGTGCTCGTCGTCGACCGGGCAGATCCCGGTCACCAGCATGTGGTGGAGACCATTCGGATAGGTGATGCTCATCACGCGCAGGAACGGGGCGACGAAGCGGCTGACCGTCGTGCGGACGGTGCGCTGCTCGCCGATCTGGTTGGCCCGCTGAGCGACGTCGAGGTGGTTCTCGACCACCATCTCCGTCCGTGACTCGAGGCCCTCGTCGGTAAAGGTGATCTCGGGCGGGTCGATGCGAGCGTTCTCCGGTGTTCCGAACGTCTCCTTGTGCACGTAGGCCACGTGTGCCGGGTCGAAGGAGTTGTCGACGAGCCGCGGGGCGGCGGCCGCCCAGACCTCGTCGAACTGGCGGATCGTCCGATACGTAGGGTCGTCGAACTGCTCGATCTCCGGCAGTCCGCCGACGGGTTCCTCGAGGGAGATCCACACGACGCCGTACCGTTCGGTGGCGTGGACGGTACTCAGCTTCGCCTTCGGCGGGATGGGGAGCGACGGGTCGAGTTGCGGGATCACGGCCGCCTTGCCGTCGCCGCCGAACTGCCAGCCGTGGTAGGGGCAGACGACGCAGCCGTTCTCGACCCACCCGATCGACAGCGCCGAGGCACGGTGGGGGCAGACGTCGCGCGCTGCCGCCACTCCGTCGTCGGTCGCCCAGACGACGAGGCGTTCGCCGAGCACGGTCCGTGCGATCGGACCGTCGGCGAGATCCTCGGCGAAGGCGACGGGATACCAGAAGTTGCGGAAGGCGGGGACGTCGGTGACGAGCATGGCGTACCTTTCGTGGGTCGAGGGGTCAGTCGTCGTCGCGGCCTGCGAGGACGGCGCTGGAGGAGATCCCGAATCGGCGTTCGAGGGGCACCACGACGGCGACGACGGCGACGATCAGGATCGCCGAGATCGCTGCGCCGACCGGTGACGGCTGGAACGACATGTCGGACATGAGCTTGACGGGGAGCGTCGTCGTGTCGCCGCTCGCGATCAGGACACTGATCGCTGCTTCGTCGAACGACTGGAGGAAGCCGAAGAGACAGGCGGTGAAGACACCCGATCGGACGAGAGGGAGCGTGATCTTGCGGAACACGGTGAGGGGACGGGCGCCGCACGCGGCGGCCGCTTCCTCCATTCGTGCGTCGATGTTCTCGAAGGTGCTGACGAGCACCCGCGTCATGTAGGGGATCGTGACGACGACGTGTGCGAACAGGAGTCGTTCGAACGACGGGTCGGTCTGGAGGATCAGGAAGAACAGCACGAACCCGACGGCGAGTGCCGCCTGCGGCATGAGCAGCGGCGACATCAGGAACGCGACGACGGCGTCGCGCCCGGGGAATCGGTAGCGGGCGATCGCCCACGACGCGGCGAGTGACAACACGAGGCCGAGGCCGACGGCGACGATCGCCAGTCGGAACGAGAGCAGCAACTGGGTGCGGTAGCCGTCCTCGCGGATTGCTGCCTGGAGCCACTCCGTCGTGAAGCCGTGCCACGACGCCGTGGGAATCTGCGAGTCGTCGACGGCCGTCTTGAGGACGACCACCATCGGGAGGAGCAGGAACGCCGTCATGACGACGAGGTACACCCGCGACACCCATCGGCGGAGCCCGTCGAACGTCGGCAGGTGGTTCAGGCGTGCGGCGGCGTCGGTCAGGGGCCGGGGTCGCAGAATCGGGCCGCGTCGGCGCGACCGTTCGGTGCGGCCACGAGCCATCCGCTGTGAGATCCGCTGCATCGCCACGACGACGCCGACGACGAGGGCGAACAGCAGCATCGAGAGCGCTGCGGCTCGCTCCCACCGGAACGTCGAGATCTGCTGCACGATCAGGGTCGGGATCACCATGGTGCGGCCCTGACCGAGGAAGATCGGTGTGACGAGCGATCCGATCCCGATGACGAACGACAGCACGGCGCCGGCGAGGAGGCCCGGAGCGATCGCCGGGAGAGTGAAGCGCACGAACGCCACGGCGGGGTGGGCGCCGAGCGCTCGGGCGGCCTCCGACTGCGCCGGGTCGAGCCGGTCGATCGAGGCGAGCAGCGGGAGGACGACGAGCGGGACCGACACGTGGACGAGCACGAGCCCGATGCCCGTCACGGTCCCGAGGAACGATTGCGAGACGCCGATCGGTTCGAGCCAGCTGTTGAGGACACCGTTGGGGCTGAGCACGAGGACCCAGCCGAGGTTGCGGACGACGATGTTGATGAGCAACGGCAGCACGACCAGGCACGTGAGCAAGGTTCGTGCCCAGCCGCGTGATCGTGAGATCCGGAACGCGAGCGGCACGGCGACGACGAGCGACACGATCGAGACCGTCAGCGCGAGCCGCAGCGAACGGACGAAGGTGCCACGGAAGTAGCTGTCACCGAGGATCTCGGTATAGAGCTGCGTCCCCGGGTCCTCGATGTTGCCGAGGATGCCGAAGGAATACAGCAGGAGCACGATCAGGGGGCCGATCGCCCCCACCCCGACCACCACCGTGACGGGACCGATGAGACCCGCCGGGGCGAGCCGTCGCATCGATCGTCGCCGCCGCCGCCGAGGCGGCGCTGCCTCGGCGACGGTCGGGTCGGCGGTGGTGGTCGGAGCAGGGACGACGGACATGTCAGCCGACCACCACGCGGTTCCAGAGGTCGATCGTGTCGGGGCCGTTGGCCGACATCGTCGCCCAGTCGACCTCGACGATCGTGCTCGGGTCGTTCGGGTAGACCGTCAGTCCCTCGGGCACCACGAAGTTCGAGCTGACCGAGCCGTAGTACAGCTTCTCGGCCCACGCCTCCTGCACTTCCTGACCGATGAAGTGGGAGATGAAGGCCAACGTGCACGGCAGGTGATCGCTGCCTGCCGGGACCACGAGCGTGTTCATGCCGACGGGGCCACCCTCCTCGGGGATCGTGAACTCGATCGGGTTGCCGCGGTCCATCGAGGCGAGCGCGGCGCCACCGATGTCGGGGTAGATCCAGACCTCGCCGGCCGCGACCTGCGGCTCGACGGCGGGCGAGTTCGGGTAGAACGTGGCGATCTTGTCGCTGTTCTCGCCGATCAACTCGACGGCGGCGGTGAGGTCGTCATCGGTGCCGCCCTCCATCCGATTCAGCATCGCCAGCGTCGCATAGCCGCCCGAGTTGGGCATGGTTGGGAACGCGATGTGGTCGGCGAAGTCGTCACTCAGCAGGTCGGCCCACGAGGTCGGCACCTCGGTGACGAACTCGGGGTTGTAGGCGATGCCGAACTGGATGATCGAACCGCCGTAGCCGGCTTCCATCTTGGCGACGTCGAGCAGCTGTTCGTAGTTGAGGATGGTCTCGTCGGCGGCCTCGGTGACACCGTTCTCGAAGAGCGGCGCGGCCTCGTTGATCGGGACGATCGCCACGTCGATGGTCGGGGAGCCCGATTCGGCGGCCATCTTGGTGAGGCGGTCGCCGAGGTCGTTGGCGAGGAACTCGATCTCGACGCCCGTCGCCTCGGTGAACGAGTCGAACGACGGCCCGATCAGCTCCTCCTGGCTGGCCCAGGTGGAGAGGACGAGCTTGTCCGGTGCGATGTCGGCGGGGCACGTCGCCGCGATCTCCTCCATGGAGGCGAACCCGGATGCGTCACCGCTCGGTGCCTCGGTGGTGTCGGCGGCGTCGGTGGTCTCGGTCGCGTCGGTGGTCTCGGTCTCCGGCTCGGTCGTCTCGGTCTCCGGCTCGGTCGTCTCGGTGTCGGATTCTGCTGCCGGCTCGGCGGCCGGCTCGTCGTCGTCGCCACCGCAGGCGGCGGCGACGAGGGCGAGCACGAGTGGGGCGGCGACGAGTGGGGAGGGACGTCGTCGTCGGGACGGGTTGGGGGTCATGTTCACGCTCCTGGGGTCCTGCCGGCGGGACGGCAGTGGTGGGTGTTGGTAGGTAGGTCAGGCGGCCGTCGGCGTGGCGAACACGTGGACGTGGTCGCGTTCGACGGTCAGTTCGATCGGTGCTCCGACGTCGGGGAGGCGCTCGTGTTGTCGAGCGGGCAGCCGCACCAGCACGTCGGTCGGGCCGTCGGCGGCGTCGATGGCGACACGGATCTCGGCGCTGGTGCCGAGGAACGCAGCGTCGACCAGTCGTCCGCGGACGACAGCGGCCTCGTCGCCGGCGCTGCCGCCCAGCACGAAGTCGTCGGGGCGGATGCACAGCGTGACGTCATCGCCGACGGCGAGTCCCGAGGGGGCCGGGCACGGGAGACCGAGGTCGGAGTGCACGACGCGTCGTCCTCGGTCGTCGGCGACGGTTCCGGAGAACTCGACCGTGGCGCCGGTGAACGACATCACGAAGTGTGACACCGGCGTCCGGTAGAGGTCGACGGCCGACCCGGTCTGTGCGATCCGGCCGCCGTCGAGGACGACGATGCGGTCGGACACGGCCATCGCCTCTTCTCGGTCGTGGGTGACGAAGATCGTCGTGACGCCGAGATCGCGCTGGATGCGACGGATCTCGTCGCGGAGGTAGACGCGCAGGTTGGCGTCGAGACTCGACAGCGGCTCGTCGAGCAGCAAGACGTCCGGTTCGATCACGAGGGCGCGAGCGAGCGACACCCGTTGCTGCTGGCCGCCCGAGAGCTCGCCGGGCACGCGTCGTTCGTACCCGCCGAGGCCGACCAGTTCGAGCATCTCGGACGCCCGCCGGGCCCGTTCGTCACGCTTGACCCGCCGCATCTCGAGCCCGAAGGCGACGTTCTCGGCGACGGTGAGGTGGGGCCAGAGTGCATGACTCTGGTGGACGATGCCGACGTTGCGTCGGTGGGTCGGCACGGTCGTCACGTCGCGCCCGTCGATCGCCACGCTGCCGCCGGACGGGTCGATGAACCCGGCGACGATACGCAGCAGCGTGCTCTTGCCGCAGCCGCTCGGCCCGAGGAGCGACACGAGCTCGCCTTCGGCGACGGCCAGGTCGATCCCGGTCAGCACGGGACCGTCCTTCTCGACATAGGTCTTGGTCAGCCCCTCGATGCGGAGGCGGGCAGCTCCGGGCTCGGCCGCCGCGGCGACGGCCGGCCGGCTGGTCGGGTCCGTTGTGGCGGTGGGAGCGACGGCGGGGTCGTTCACGTCGATGGCCATGTCTTCTCCTGGAGAGGCGGGGACGATTCGTGCTGTGCGTACAGCGATGCGAGCGTGCGGCGATAGGCGAGGGTCGCGGAGTCGCATCGCAGGTGGACTTCGCTGGTGACGTCGATCGGGAAGTCGGGCACCGTCGTCTCGAGCACGATGCGGTCCTCTTCCTTGACGCGGGTGCCGAATGCGTGAAATCGATCCCACGGCTGCTCCTGTTCCGAACCGGCGAGGGCCGACAGGCGGACGTAGATCGACGTGTGGTCGTCGATCGGCGTGGCGACGCCGAAGAACGCATAGTCGGGCACGTCGCCGTCGAAACGCATACGAACGTGCGTCGTCAGCGGTGCCACGAGTTCGGTGGTGCTCGTCCGGCCGAAGCGGATCGCCTCGTCACCGGTCACGCCGAGTTGGACGCCGAGGCCCTTCTGTTCGGAGCTGAGCACGGCGCGGAAGTACGGGTCGTCGGTGTGCGACACGGCGGGTCGTGCCAGATGGGCGTCGTCCGGGTCGCCGAACGTCGTGCGGTGCACGTAGGCGACATGCGAGTTGTCGAGGTTGTTGTCGATGATACGAGGGGCCGAACACGACCAGGTCTCGAAGAACTCCACGAAGGTCCGCCAGCCGGGGAGCTCGGCCTCCGGCCACGTCGGCGGGTCGTCGAGCACGGGTTCGCCCACCGTGGTCCACACCAGGCCGTAGCGCCGTCGCACCGGCAGCGGTCGCGGTGTCCGCCACGTCGGTGCTGGCGCGGTGACAAACGGTTCACCGGTGCCGTCGAACGTGACTCGGAACGGGGCGCCGAACAGGCGGATCGGCAGGTCGCGGCCGAGTACGCCGTCGACGGCCACCGGGTACCAGTGATCACGCAGGAACGGCAGCTGGCTCACGTACACGATCGGCTCCTCGTCGCGCTCATGATTGCGAGTTCCTCGGTTCCGGCATCGCCTCCGGGAATCGGAACGCTGCGATCTCACGGAGCACCGTCGCGAGGTGCTGAACGCCGTCCTCGAACGCCGCCTTGCCCCGGTCGGCGTCGGCGAGTGTCGGGTCACCGATGACGCCGCCGCTGGCGAAGTCGTTCGACAGCCAGCCGAACGACGTCGTGCCCCCGAAACGAAGGTTGGGGTATGCCGTCAACCAGGTCGGAACCGCTGGTTCGGCGAGCGACAGGTCGACCAGATCAGGACGGATGTGGAGCATCAACGATGTCTCGCCGACGCCGCCGTGGATGCCCTGGCCGGCTTCCTCGGGCGCACCGTCGCCGCCGTGGTCGGGCGGCAGGGCAGCGTGGGCGAGGAAGGTCTCCAGGCCGAACTCGAGACGCAGCTCGCGGCATGCGACGTCGAGCAGGCCGCTGTTGCCGCCGTGCCCGTTGAGGAAGACGAGCTTGCGGGCGGGCAGTGTGCCGAGCGAGCGACCGATGTCTCGCATCATCGCAAGGGCAGTTTCCGGCCCGACCCACAAGGTGCCGGCCGACCAGGCGTGCTCGTTCGACTTGGAGACCGGGATCGACGGCAGGAGCCAGACGTCGAGCTCGTCACCGACGTCGTCGACGACGGCGTCGGCGAAGGCGTCGACGACGATCAGGTCGGTACCGAGCGGGAGGTGCGGACCGTGTTGCTCGATGGCGCCGACGGGGCAGAGCAAGATCGAGTCGGCCCCGATGCGGCGTTCGGCCTCGGGCGACGACAGCTCGGAGAGGCGACGTGAGGTCATGACGCCTCGTCTCCCGGTGCGACCGGATGTCCGGCCTCGACGATTCGGCGCACCCAGCGCCGATACTCGATCGAGGGCCGGTCCGTCTTCAGGTGGACGTTCTCGGTGAGGTCGAGGCGGTAGTCGGTCCAGCAGTGTTCGAGCACGGCCTTGTCCTCGTCCCACACCTGGGCGTCGAACGCCCGGATGTCGTCGGCGGGTCGATCGGCTTCGATGTCGGAGCGCAGGACGAACTGGAGCTGCCGGGTGGTCTCGGCGGTCTCGGGCGTGCACGCCTTGACCATCAGGTGCACGACACCGTCCGGGTAGGTGATCCGGTTCAGCATGAGGAACGGGTTGGCCAGACGGTTGCGGGTGCTGCGGAGCGTCGTGCCTGGTTCGCCGTGTCGGCCCTCGACCTCGATGTCGTAGCCGAGCAGGAGTCCGTCGGGGGAGCGGGTCACGCTCGGCAGCGGTACCTCGGGGCGTTCCGGCGTGCCGAAGCTCTCTCGGTGCACGTAGGCGATGTGCGCGGGGTCGATGTTGTTGTCGATGAGGTGCAATGCCGTGCACGCCCACGCCGACTCGGGTTCGTGGACCGTCCGCCAGCCGTCGAGATCGAACTCGGGGATCTCCGGGATGGCGTGAAGTGGTTCGTCGAGGCACACCCAGACCCAGCCGTAGCGCTCCGCCGCCCGGACGGTGTCGAGCGTCGCCTTGGGCGGATACGACGAGCCGTCGGGGAGCTGGGGGATCCGGCTCGGCGTGCCGTCCTCACCGAACGCCCAGCCGTGATACGGGCACACGAGGCCGCACGTCTCGATCCACCCGGTCGACAGTCGGGCGTCGCGGTGCGGGCATCGGTCGGGAGCGGCAGAGACGATGCCCGGGGCCGACGACCACAGCACCAATTCGACGCCGAGCAGGGTGCGGGCGACGGGTCCGTCGGCCAACGCGTCGGCACGGGCGAGCGGAAACCAGTAGTGTCGGAACGAGGGGTCGTCGAGGACGAGGTCGGGGTTCGATCGAACGGCGAGGGGCACACTCGAAACGTAAGATGACTCTGTTTCCGCAGTGTTTCGGCACGATCAGCCGATGTGGAACCCGTGGTGTGGGTCGCCGTGCTGTTCGCGATGTGATCCGGCGGAGTGGTCAGGAATAGATCGTGCGGATCATGCCGTAGTCGACGAGATCGGGCCGGTGGTACTCGACGGCATAGAACGCCGTCGTCCCCAGCCGCCCGATGCCGAGCTGCTCGGTCCGGAGCGACGCCCTCCCGACCTCGTACTCGAGCAGCGCTGCCGTCTCCGCCGTCAACTCGACCGCCGACGGCCAGGTGCACATCCAGTCGGCTCGGCACGCACCGTACGTCGCGGCGAGTTCGATGACCGGTTCGTCGACGGCGCCGAGGACCGCGGCTTCGTCGCAGCCGCGTCCGAGCGGCACGGTGTCGGTGGCCACGACGGCGACGACGCCGTCGGCCCACCACCGCTTCGTGGTGCGGAGTGCACGAGTCGGAGCGTCGACGTCGAGACGGGTCCGACCGTCGAGCTCGCCGATCGGAGCGACGAACGCCTCGATCACCTCGACGCTGGCCTCGAATCCCACCGCCTCGAGGCGGTCGACGAAGTCCATCTGCTCGTCGAGGCGGACCGGCATCTCCAACGCAGCCGGATTCGCGAACGTGCCCGATCCGTGATGCCGACGCACGAGTCCGTCGGCCTCCATCTGGATGAGCGCCTCTCGAATGGCGATCCGGCTCAGACCGAGCTCTTCGGCCAGGGCGTCGACCGACGGCAACGTGGCGCCGGTCTCGGCCGCCTTCCGCCAGATCGACCGGATGCCGTGGATCGGGCTGTCGGGTCGCGTCACGGCCGGGACCCTAGCGGCACCGGCGCAGGTGATCGGGCTTCGCCGAACCGGCCGTCAGTCGGCGACGGCTGTGCGCAGCATCGCGATGAACGCGTCGTTGTCGGCCTCGGTGACGACGAGCGCGTTGGGTTCGCGGCCCATGAATCCGAGCACGTCCATCACGACCATTCCACGCGTGAGTTCGCTCTCGGTCTCGACCTCGAGGTGCAGGCGGCGGGTCTCGGTCGCGATCGACGGATCGATGGCGTAGGCCATCGTGATCGGGTCGGGCAGATCGAAGCCCGGCAGCTTGGTCTGGGTGGCGCAGAACTCTTCGACGACGCGCTGGATGCCGATGCAGAAGTCGGCGACCGGTGTGCCGATCGAACGCAGGTCGTCCGCGAGTGCGGGTGGCACGACCGCGTGTTTGCGCGAGATGTCCCACCCGACGAACTCGAGCGCCAGGCCCGAGTCGAGCACCGCCTGGACGGCGTGTGGGTCGGCCCACATGTTGAACTCGGCGGCCGGTGTCACGTTGCCGATGTGATCGGCGACGGCGCCCATGACCACCGTCCGCGGGATCCGCTCGGCGAGCGACGGGTCTCGTTCGAGGGCCCGGGCGACGTTGGTGAGTGGGCCGAGGGTGACGAGCGTCAGTTCGCCGGCGTACCGGTGCGATGCGTCGAGGAGGGCACCGACGGCGTCATCACCGTCGGCGGATCGGCCGCTCAGGTCGAGTCCGATGTCGCCCATGCCGTCGCCGCCGTGGACGTTCTGTGCCGTTTCGAGTTCGATCGTGAGCGGCGCTGCCTCGCCGACGTGGACGGGCACGTCGAGCCGCCCGACCAGCTCACGGGTGTAGAGCGCGTTCTGCGCCGCCATGTCGAGCGGCACGTTGCCCGCCACGACGCCGATGCCGACGACGTCGATGTCGGGATGGCGGAGGGCGATCACGAGCGCGACGGCATCGTCGGACGCGGTGTCGGTGTCGACGTAGAACGGGCGGCGGGGCATCCGGCACACGGTACTGCGGGGCCCCGTCGCCCGTTCAGTCTGTCGAGGCCGAACCGGTGTGCTGAACGTCGACTCCCGGAAACCCGCCGTTCACCCGGCCGATCGGATCGCTTCATCCGGTGTGCCTAGGGTGAGCACATGTTCCACAAGCACAAGCGACGGCTGGCCGTCGCGTCACTCCTGGCCATCAGCGGCACGATCGTCGCGACGGCAGGACCCACCCAGGCGGCCGACCCGGCGACGGATGGACTCGTGATCAGCGAGTACGTCGAAGGGTCGAGTTTCAACAAGGCGATCGAGATCTACAACGGCACCGGCGCTCCGGTCTCGTTGTCCGGGTACCAGTTCCGGTTGTACTCGAATGGGCGATCACTGGGCGAGGGGCCTTCGTCGACATACGACTTCCCGTCGGTCGACCTCGCCGATGGAGACGTGTTCGTCGTCGCAAATCCGAGCTTCGACGATGGCCTCGTGCTCGGCGGTGGCATCGACGACGAGTCAAGCGCCATCAACTTCAACGGTGACGACGCCATCACGATCGTCGACGGTGCCGGCACCGTCGTCGACAGCTTCGGCCAGGTTGGAGAACAAGCGAACTACGGCGCCAATGTGACCCTGCGTCGTACCGACTTCGCCCGCGACACCGATCCGGCGGACGCGTTCGATGCGTCGGCCCAGTACGAGGCGTTCGGCTCGAACGACGTCAGCGACCTCGGTCTGCCGGAGATCGATGGCGATCCGGATCCGGACCCGGATCCCGATCCGGTGTGCGACACGCCGGACGCCGACCTGACGCTGATCAGCGAGATCCAGGGTTCCGGCGCCGATCCGGAGGCCCGGTACGACTCGCCGCTCGACGGCCAGACCCACACGATCCGTGCGGTCGTCACGCTCGCCGACTCCGATCTGAACGGCTACTTCGTCCAGGAAGAGCCGGCCGACAGCGATGGCGATCCGACCTCGTCGGAGGGGCTCTTCGTCTTCCAGTCGAGCGGCACGCTTCCCGTCGAGGGTGACACCGTCGAGTTGACGGACCAGGTCACCGCCTACTTCGGTCTCACCCAGTTCTCGTTCCCCGAGACCGTGGTCTGCGACGTCGATCCGGTCACGATCGACCCGACGCCGCTGACCCTGCCGCTCGATCGAACGGGTCGTGAAGCCCTCGAGTCGATGCTCGTCACCACCACCCAGGATCTCCAGGTCACCGGGTTGTTCAGTGCCTACGCCTACGGCGAACTCGGGCTGGCGCTCGATGGTCCGCTGACGCAGGCCACCTCGGCATTCGCGACAGACGATCCGGCGGCCGCCGCCCTCGAGGCCGAGAACCGCACCAAGGAGCTGCTGGTCAACGACCGGAACGAGCAGTTCGACGACTTCACGCCGTACCCCTGGGAGCTGTTCGACGACGGCCTCTCGGCCGGCGACACGATGCCCGCCGGCCGACTCGTCGGTGCGCTGAACTACTCGTTCAGTGAGTACAAGGTGGAGCCCCTCGACAACGAGGTCGGCGATCCGAACGCTCGCATCTTCTTCCCGGAGACCGACGACACGGTTCCCGTTCCGTCGGCGCCGAGCCTGTCGAACGGCAACGACATCGCGTCGTTCAACGTGCTCAACTACTTCAACACGTTCGGCGACAGCGAGGTGCTCCGCGGTGCACGCAACCAGGCCCAGTTCGACCAGCAGACGGCGAAGCTCGTCGACGCGATCAACTCCCTCGATGCCACGATCGTCGGCCTCATCGAGATCGAGAACGACTACGAGGACTTCTACGACGGTGACCCGTCGACCGAGCCCTCGATCGTCACCCTCGTCGACTCGCTGAACGCGGCCGCCGGCTACGACAAGTGGTCGTATGTCCAGCCGGGCGAGGACATCCTGACCTCCGAGGGCCTCGGCGGTGGTGGCCTCGGCACCGACGCGATCGCCAACGGCATCATCTACCAGGGCGCCCGGACCAAGACGGTGCTCCCCGCCACGACGTTCGACATCGACGCCTTGCTCGGCGGTGACGCCGAGAACAGCCGCTGGCCGATCGCCCAGGCGTTCGACCTCGACGGCAACCGGGTGACGGTCGTCGTCAACCACTTCAAGTCGAAGGGTTCGACGTGCGACGACACCTCGGGCCCCGGCTTCGGCCTCGGTGACGACGACGGCTCCACGCTCGCCGGCAACTGCGACCTGACCCGTCAGTACGCCGCCGAGCGACTCGTGGAGTGGGTCGAGACGAAGGGCAACCCGGTCTTCGCCAATCGCAAGACGTTCCTGATCGGCGACTTCAACTCGTACGAGGAAGAAGCGCCGATCGAGATCCTCGTCGATGCCGGCTACGTCGATCTGGTCCAGAGTCAGGGTGACGACGCCTTCACCTACAAGTTCGACGGTCGCTACGGCCGACTCGACTACGTCTTCGCATCGTCGAAGATCGCCAAGAAGGTGACCGACACCGAGGTCTGGCAGATCAACTCGATCGCGCCGACCGGATTCCTGTACTACAACGATCCGATCGACGACAGCGCACACGCGTCGTCTGATCACGACCCGGTCGTCGTCTCGCTGCGCTGACGACGACTCGAACCCGACGGAGCCCCACGCCGGCCGGCGTGGGGCTCCGATACGGGGCGAGCCGTGGCGCCCGTCGTAGGGTCCGGCGGGATGGACCCCCTCATTGCTCGCAAGACGTGGCGGACGCTCGAACCGCTGCACGGGATGATCTACTTCGTGCCGGAGGCCGCCGAACGATATGCGGCTGTCGGCATCACGAACGATCGGGCCGGCTACTTCGCCTCCCGGGCGGCGGCGATGGGGGAGGTGTTGGCCGACGTGGTGATCGCGACCTTCTACAACTTCCATCCCGACGTCGTCCGGCGAGCCATCCCGCACGCCTGGACCGAAGCGTCGGCGGTGAGCCTGCTCGCAGCCCGGCTCGACGCCGTCGATGCAGCGCTCCGACGTGCGCTGGGTGATCTGATCGCCGGGGAGCAGATCGAGCGAGCCGCGACGCTGGCCCGGCAGGCGGCGCTCGTCGCGTGCGAACGTCCGGAAGGCCGACCGCTGTTCGCCGGGCACGCCGGCCTCGAGTGGCCCGACGACCCGCACCTGATCCTCTGGACCGCGCAGACGATGCTGCGTGAATTCCGCGGGGACGGCCACATCGCCGCCCTCACGATCGAGGGCCTCACCGGGTGTGAAGCGCTGGTGATGCACGGCGCAACCGGTGACGTGCCCGGTTCCGTGCTGCAGAGCTCGCGTGCATGGTCCGACGACGAATGGTCGTCGACGATCGTCGGCCTCGCCGACCGTGGGCTCGTCGACTCGGCCGGCGAGTTCACCGACGAGGGGCGAGCGGTGCGGCAGTCGATCGAGGATCGAACCGACCGTCTCGCGCTGGCGCCCTACGAGGCGTTGGGCGAGGAGCGTTGTGCCGAGCTGCGCCAACTCGGTCGTCCGTTGAGCCGCGCTGTCGTCGACGCCGGGCTGCTCGTCCCTGCCCGTCTGCGCTAGCGCAGGGCAGCGCGTCGGCGTTCGAGATGCCGTCGCTCGGGTTCGGTCGTCGCGAGCGCGAGCGCACGGTCGAACTCGCCTGCGGCCTCGTCGCAACGACCGAGTCGCACGAGGAACTCGCCGCGTGCGACGTGGAAGCGGTGTTCTCCGGGAAGGCGCCTGGGGTCGATTTCGTCGAGCGCCTTGAGGCCGGCCCCCGGGCCCGAGGCGTAACCGATGGCGACCGCACGATTCATCGCGACGACCGGGCCCGGATCGACGGTGGCGAGCACGCCGTAGAGCGCTGCGATCTGTGTCCAATCGGTCTCGTCGAACGTCGGGGCCTGACTGTGGAGTGCGTTGATCGCCGCCTGGAGTTGATACGGGCCGACCGACCGGCGTCGCATCGCCGCTTCGAGGAGTGCCGACCCCTCGGCGATCGAGTCGTGGTCCCAGCGGTCGCGCCGCTGGTCGGCGAGCAACACGAGGTCGCCGGCGCCGTCGAAGCGAGCGGGGGAGCGGCCGTGGAGTACCAGCATCAGGGCGAGCAGCCCGATCGCCTCCGGCTCGTCGGGCATCAACTCGGCCAGCTCGCGGCCGAGCCGGATCGCTTCGGCGGCCAGGTCGACACGGAGGGGTTGCCCGGGGCGTGCCGAGAGATACGACTCGTTGAACACGAGATAGACGACCCGCAGAACGGCGTCGACCCGCTCGGGGAGCTCGGCGCCGGAGGGAACTCGGTAGGGCACGTCGGCGCGGGCGATGCGTTGCTTCGCTCGGACGATGCGTTGCCCCATCGTCGTCGTCGGCACACCGAACGCCGAGGCGATCTCGTCGGTCGTGAGCCACGCGACGCTCCTCAGCGTGAGCGCGATCTGCGCCTCGACGTCGAGGCAGGGATGACAGCAGGTGAAGATCAGACGCAGTCGGTCGTCGTCGATGCCGCTGTCCCAGCGTTCGAGGCGTCGATCGATGTCGTCGAGGTCGCGTCGGTCGGCCTCGTCGTGGGCGACGCGTTCCCGGTCGGATCGGCGCCGGTTCGCCTTGATCGTGTCGAGCGCACGTCGGGCGGCAACCGAGTACACCCACGAGTCGGGGCGGTCGGGCCATCCGTCGACCGGCCAGTGCTCGGCGGCGGCGAGCCACGCGTCCTGCAGACTCTCCTCGGCGAGGGTCAGATCGCGGAAACGCCCGA
This sequence comes from Ilumatobacter fluminis, assembly GCF_004364865.1. NCBI lineage: Bacteria > Bacillati > Actinomycetota > Acidimicrobiia > Acidimicrobiales > Ilumatobacteraceae > Ilumatobacter > Ilumatobacter fluminis. The sequence goes on along the minus strand of NZ_SOAU01000001.1, from coordinate 2,703,892 downwards.
CGAGCGCGGCGAGGATGCGGCCCGAGTGGGCTCGGACCGCATCCTCGAAGCGGATGGTCGAGGGATCGGTCAGGCCTGATCCTCCGGCAGCTCCATCAGCGGCCGGACCTCGATGTGACCCCACTTCGCGCTCGGGATCTGGGCGGCGAGTTCCTCCGCGCGATGCCGGTCGGCGACGTCGACGAGGTAGTAGCCGCCGAGCACCTCCTTGGTTTCTGCGAAGGTGCCGTCGGTGACGACGCTCGCCCCGTCGCGAACGGCGACGCAGGTCGCCGTCTCGGGGCCCTGGAGCGGCTCGCCCGAGATCATCTCGCCGCTGTCGACGATGCGCTGGGTGAACGCGAAATAGTCGGACATCATCGACTCGGTCTCCGCCTCGGTCATCTCGATCTCGGGGTCTCCGTAGATCAGCAGCATGTACTTCATGGTGTCCTCCTGGGTTCGGATCGCCGTCGTGCGATCGATGAGGAGACGACACCGCCCCGGTCGATTCGACACCCTCGACGAGATTCCGCGAAGAAATCGCTCGGCGATCGTAACCCGGACGCTGAAAGGCCCCGGGCGGTGCTGCCGGGCCGAAGCCTGGCGCACCCTCCCGGGGCCTCCCAAACAGGTGGGGCATCCACCACTCGGTCGATCGACGGGCGTAGCCTGCGTCACGACCTAACACATCGCCCGTCGTGTTCCCTCGAGAGGGACTCGGCGGGCGATGCCCTTTTTCGGCCGTCGCCGAGGCGAACCTCGGCCGCTGCCGTTCGACGGGCCGTCCGAGCGAACCCGGCTGACCTGTCGCCCCGACCACGGCGGTCGGCGAACCGACCTCCGTCACCGGAGTCGAGACCCGGTCTCCGCCGAAGCGGTCCGTTGCCTCTGCGGCGCCACATCGGTTGCCCGATGCCGGTGCCGCCCCGACCACGACGGCCGGCGAACCGGCCTCCGTTGCCGGAGACCCCCGACCCGGTGACCCGCCAAAGCGAGCTCCGTTGCCGGAGTGGCGCTCCCGGTTGCCGGTTGCCCGGCTCGTGGAGCCCCTCGACGCCGTTCACGCTGACCCGGTTTCCCGCGTCGTCGCACTCGCGCCGCCCGGTCGGGTCTCGAGCCGGACAGTTGGGGTGTCCTGCTCGAGGCCGTCCCGGAACTTCGCCGCCCGACTCACCGGTCTCCCGGTGGGCCGTGCCACGAAGCACGGTGGCTTCTTGCCCCGTCCGGACCCGCTGCGCCTCGTGGACCGAACTCGTGACCGCTCCGCATCGCTCCGAGGAGCGGTGCTGAGCGACCCGGTCGTTCGCTCCCGGTTGGCATGCGCTTTCCGGTACGTTCATCACTCTCGCGAACACGAAACCCCTGGTCAAGCGGTATTTTCGAATCCCCAGGGTTATCCCCCGAACTTTCCTGCAATCCCCAGGATTTCGTCGATCGTCCACCGTCCGTTCACAGGTCGGCACCGTGTTTTCCCCACGGTTGTCCACCGTCATCCACGTGCTCGGATGAACGATCGATGACGTGTCGGTGCGGACGGCGCCGGTGGACTCCGTTGACGGGGCCCTCGGAAGCGGGTTGAATGGTGGCGATGCCGCAGCAGACGTCCACCAACGTTCCGTTCATCATCATTCCGTAGAGCACGTGCCCCGCACGTGCTCGTTCCGCCGCCCTCCGGGCGGCTTTTTTGTTGCCCGAAACCCGACCGAGAGATCACAGCCATGAGCACCCCCGTCGAGATCTTCGACACGACCCTCCGTGACGGCCTCCAAGTGGAGGGCGTCACCGCCACCGTCGAGGACAAGCTCCGCATCGCGGAGCAGCTCGACCACTTGGGCGTGCACTTCATCGAGGGCGGCTGGCCGGGCGCGAATCCGAAGGACATCGAGTTCTTCGCCCGAGCGGCGACCGACCTGTCGCTGACGACCTCGACATTCGTCGCCTTCGGCTCGACCCGACGACCTCGCGGCAAGGTCGACGAGGACCAGACGTTGCAGCACCTCCTCGACGCCAACACCTCGGCGGTGTGCATCGTCGCGAAGAGCTCGGACGACCACGTGACCGAAGCGCTCAAGACGACGCTCGACGAGGGCAGCGCGATGATCGCCGACTCGGTCGAGTTCCTCCTCGCCCACGATCGACAGGTGTTGGTCGACATGGAGCACTTCTTCGACGGCTTCAAGGCGAACCCGGAGTTCTCGTTCCGTGCGCTCGAGGCCGCCGTGGTGAAGGGTGCTTCCCACGTCGTGCTGTGCGACACCAACGGCGGGTCGCTGCCCCACGAGGTCGAGGACATCGTGCGACAGGTGCACGCCCATGTCGGCAACGACGTCGTCATCGGCATCCATTGCCACGACGACACCGGGTGCGCCGTTGCCAACTCGATGGCAGCGGTCCGTGGCGGCGCCCGCCACGTCCAGGGCACGCTCAACGGCCTGGGGGAGCGGACCGGCAACGCCAATCTGACCTCGATCATCCCGAACCTGCAGCTCAAGCAGGACTACACGTGCCTGCCCGAGGGGCGCATCGAGCGCCTGACGGTCGTGTCCCACCGGGTCGCCGAGACGCTGAACCGCGCCGTCGACCCGCAGGCGCCCTACGTCGGATCGTCGGCGTTCGCGCACAAGGCCGGGCTGCACGTGTCGGCCATCGCCCGCGCCAAGGACGCGTACGAACACGTCGACCCTGCGGCGGTCGGCAACGGCACCCGATTCGTGGTGTCGGAAATGGCGGGCCGGGCCACCATCCAGATGAAGGCCGACGACCTCGGGATCGAGCTCGACGGTCCGGCGATCAACGGCGTCATCGACGACCTGAAGCGGCTCGAGCACGAGGGGTATCACTTCGAGGCGGCCGACGCCTCGCTCGAACTGCTGATGCGTCGCGCCGCCGGCTGGCAGCACGACTTCTTCGAAGTCGAGTCGATGCGTCTCATCACCGACGAACTGGGCGACGTGTTCAACACCGAAGCGACCGTCAAGGTGCGGGTCGGCGACGAGCGCCACGTGTTCACCGCCGAGGGCAACGGTCCGGTCAACGCGATCGACACGGCGCTCCGCCGAGCGGTCGGGCGTGCGTACCCGGCTCTCGCCGACATCCACCTGACCGACTACAAGGTCCGCATCCTCGACGGGGGAGAGGCCACCGGAGCCGTGACCCGCGTGTTGCTCACGGCCACGAACGGCGAGCGGGACTGGACGACGATCGGCGTCAGCGCCAACATCATCGAGGCGTCGTGGCGCGCCCTCGAGGACTCGGTCGTGTACGGACTGCTCCACGCCCCGAGCTGATCGCTGGGCACAGCGCTCTCCGGCGTCGGAAGGCGGCGCGTGGATGCGCACCGGAGTACGCTGGCGATCGCTATGGCAGCCCCCAAGTTCGCGCCGAACGGTGCTCGCGAAGACAAGTTCTACTCGTCCCCCGATGTGGTCCCCGATGCCTGGACGCCCGACCGCCCGGGCGTGGTCGACGGTCTCCAGCCGGTCGGTTCCCGCATGGGTGCAATGGGCCCCGACCAGGGCTTCGCCCTGACGATCGCCAACAAGCTCGCCCCGAAGTTGCGCCTCGCCGACGGCGAACGGCTCGACGACGCGATCCGTGGTGGTGTCGTGATCGCCCTGCGCCGTGCGTCGCTGTTCAGCCGGGCGCCTGTGGTCCACGATCTCGATATCGCATTCACGATCTGGGGCTTCTACGACGAGCAACCGCCGGCCGAGCTGCTCGCGCGCCGTGCCGAGCTGTTCGAGGGCGTCGGCAACGTGAACCACCACTACGCCGAGGGTCGCAAGATCGCCGATCTGGTCCCCGAGTCGACGCTCCGCCTCACCCCGGCGGCGGCCGCGGCGGCCTATCCGGCCGACTGGCGATCGCTCACCGGCGCCTGAGCGCCGATCGGCCATACTCGCTCCATGACGACGCCGACGACTCCGGCCGAGGGCAAGCGCGCCCCGGCATTCACCCTGCTCGATCAGCACGAGACCAAGGTCCAGCTCTCGAAGCTGAAGGGCCGCAAGGTGTTGGTCTACTTCTACCCGAAGGCCGACACCCCCGGATGCACCACGCAGGCCTGCGGGCTGCGCGACATCAGCGGTCAGGTCGGCGACACGATGATCATCGGGATCAGCCCTGATCAGCCGGCCAAGCTGGCCAAGTTCGACGCCAAGCACGAACTGGGATTCACGCTGCTGAGTGATCCGGAGCACGAGATCGCCGAGAAGTACGGCGTCTGGGTGCTCAAGAAGAACTACGGACGTGAGTACATGGGCGTCCAGCGGTCGGCGTTCCTCGTCGACGAAGACGGCAAGATCGCCTCCGCGTGGCCGAAGATCTCGCCGAAGGACACGCCGACCAAGCTGCTCGACGCGCTCGCCGAAGCCGGCTGACGCCGACCGCCTAGGCTTCGTCGCATGCTCGACCCCGCCATCCGAGACCTCGCCGCAATCGGTCAGAACTTCGGCACCGTCGCCGTCACCTTGCCCAACGGGCAGATCGCGAGCCATGTCATGTGGGTCGACGCCGACGACGACCACATCATCTTCAACACCGAGGTGCACCGCGCCAAGTTCCGCGCCGTCGAGGCCGGCTCCCCGGTCACCGTCACGGTCTGGAAGGCCGACAACGCCTACGCCTATGCGGAAGTGCGGGGCCACGTCGCCGACATCGTCCGCGGCGATGAGGCCCGCTCGCACATCGACGCACTCGCGGCCCGCTACACCGGCACCGAGTACACCAGCCCGATCGAGAGCGAGCGCGTGATCGTCAAGGTCGCTCCCGATCGCCAACGGGCGAACGGCCTGTGAGCGACGTCACCACGCCGCTCGTCGGCGTGGTCATGGGATCGACCAGCGACTGGCCGACGATGTCGAAGGCGGTCGAGGTACTCGAACGGTTCGAGGTGCCGCACGAGGCACAGGTCGTGTCCGCGCACCGTATGCCCGACGAGATGTTCGCCTACGCCGAAACGGCAGCCGAGCGCGGTCTGCGGGCCATCATCGCCGGTGCCGGCGGCGCCGCCCACCTGCCCGGCATGCTGAGCGCGAAGACGCTCGTGCCCGTGCTCGGCGTCCCGGCGCCGTCGCGGCACCTGTCCGGCCACGATTCGCTGCTCTCGATCGTCCAGATGCCCGCCGGCATCCCGACCGCGACCTTCGCGATCGGCGAGGCCGGCGCGACGAACGCCGCACTGTTCGCCGTGGCGATGCTGGCGGCCGACGATCCGGCGATGGCGCAGGCGCTGCAGCGCTACCGCGACGAGCGACGCGCCCAGGCGGCGACGTCGACCCTGCCGCCCGCATGACCGCGCCACGCATCGTCCCCCCGGCGACGATCGGCATGCTCGGCGGCGGTCAGTTGGGTCGCTACGCGCTGGTGGCGGCCCGCCTGATGGGATACCGGACGATGGTCCTCGAACCCGATCCCAACGCACCGGCCGGTCGCGTCGCCGACGTGCACCTCGTGGCCGAGTACGACGACCCCGACGCGCTCCGACGGCTCGGCGACGAGTGCGAGGTCGTGACGACCGAGTTCGAGAATCCACCCGCCGCAGCGCTCGACGCGCTGTCGCGTCGAACGCTGGTCGCCCCGTCGCCCGCCGCCGTCGCCGTTGCACAGAATCGAATCGCCGAGAAGACGTTTCTCGCCGATGCCGGCTTGCCGGTCGGACCCTGGGCCGTCGTCGACCACGCCGACGCCGATCCCGCCGTCGAGTACCCGGCGATCATCAAGACCGCCCGACTCGGCTACGACGGCAAGGGGCAGCGACTCGTCGACGACCCGTCGGCGATGCGAGCCGCGTGGCGACTCCTCGGAGGGGTGCCGTGCGTGGTCGAGCAGGCGCTCGACCTGGAAACCGAGGTGAGCGCCGTCGTCGCTCGGCGTGCCGACGGCGGATTCGCGGCCTACCCGATCGCCGAGAACCGTCACGTCGACGGAATCCTGGATCTGTCGGTGGTTCCGGCGCGGGTGCCGGCGAGGCTCGCCGACCGCGCCGTGGGGCTGGCGATGACGATCGCCGACGCGCTCGACTACGTCGGCGTGCTCGCCGTCGAGTTCTTCGTCGTCGGTGGTGAGCTGTTCGTCAACGAGATCGCGCCACGTCCGCACAACAGCGGCCACTGGACGATCGACGTCGCACAGACCAGCCAGTTCGAGCAACAGATCCGAGCAGTCTGTGGGCTCGAGCTCGGCGACACCGGCACGACCCGTCCGGCGGCGGCGATGGTGAATCTGCTCGGCGACCTGTGGGAACCCGACACCCCGGAGTGGGGCAACGCCGTGACGGCCACGTCGGCGCTGCACCTGTACGGCAAGTCGGCGGCACGCCCCGGGCGGAAGATGGGCCACCTCACCGCGTGGGGCTCGACGGTCGCCGAGGCCGAGGTGCGGGCGCTCGACGCCCGACGAGCGCTCAGCTCAGGCTGACGCCGGCGATCTCGCCGATCGCGTACGTGACACCACAGGCCACGAGCACGATCGCGACCTGTCGCACGATGCCGAACCACACTGGGCGCTCGGCGAACTTGGCGACGACGCCCCCGACGGCAGCTGCTGCGATGACGCCGATCGTGAGTGCCACCATCGCCGCTGTGCCACCGGTCCAGACGTAGAACGGCCCGAGCGGCAGGAACGCCCCGAAGATGAAGCAGACGAACGACAGCGCTGCGGCTTTCATCGCCGACGGGAGGTCGTCGGGCGCAACCCCCAACTCCTCGCGGGCGTGGACCTCGAGCGCGATGTCGGAGTTCTTCATCACGTCGGCAGCGGCGGCGGCGGCCCGCTCCGGGTCGATGCCGTGCGACTCGTAGATCGCCGCGAGCTCGTCGGTCTCTGCCTCCGCGTTGTGTTCGAGCTCTCGCCGCTCGACCTCGAGCTCGCGCCGGATCAGGTCGTTCTGCGACGTGACCGACACCCACTCACCGGCGGCCATCGAGATCGCGCCGGCGACGGCTCCGGCGAGTCCGGCGAGGCGGACCACACTGTTGTCGACCCCCGATCCGGCGAAGCCCAGGATGAGCGAGACGTTCGACACCAGACCGTCGCTGACGCCGAACACCGAGGCGCGCGCGAGCCCGCCCGAGACGGAGCGGTGGCCGGCGTGTGGTTCGTGGCGAGCGGACACGACATCGACGCTAGCCGTGTGACCGTGGGTTACGGCTTGCCGTTGCCGTTGCCGTTGCCGTTGCCGTTGCCGCCGGCGTTGCCGCCGGGTTCGACGGGCGGTGCGTCGCCGCTGTTGCCACCGGCGTTGTTGTTGCCGGACCCGGCGTTGGGGTTCGGCTCGGCCGGTGCGACGTTGTCGCTGTTGCCGCCGGGGTTGCCGGCGGGCTCCGCCGGCGGGGCGTTGTCGCTGTTGCCGCCGGCGTTGTTGTTGCTGGCGCCGGCGTTCGGGTTGGGTTCGTTGTCGCTGTTGCCGCCGGCGTTGCCGTTGCCGTTGCCGCCGGCGTTGTTGTTGCCGGCGCCGGCGTTCGGGTTGGGTTCGTTGTCGCTGTTGCCGCCGGCGTTGCCGTTGCCGTTGCCGCCGGCGTTGTTGTTGCCGGCGCCGGCGTTCGGGTTGGGTTCGTTGTCGCTGTTGCCGCCGGCGTTGCCGTTGCCATTGCCGCCGGCGTTGCTGTTGCCGTCGGCTCCGGCATCGTCGTCGGCATTCGAATCGGGATCGTCGTCCCGGCCGCAGTTGTCGCGGGCGACGTCGGCCACGTCGGGCGCATCCGGGTCGTCCGATCGGGCAGCGTCGGACACCGCGCTCCCGTGGGCGGCGTCGGCGCAGTCGTTCGGTTTCGACGTACCATCGGCATCTCCGGCGGTTCCGTCGGTCGCCTCGGCGCCGGCCGACGAATCGCCGGCGGCGGTGCCGACACTCGATCCGTCGAGCATGGTGCCGGTCGAGCGCGTGTCGTCGGCCTGGGTCAGGAATGCCGAGTGGACCGGGATGTCGCGGTCGTCGATGTCCGTGTCGCCGGTCGGCACGAAGGTGGCCGTCGACGGCTCCGAACTGCCGAAGTCGAGGACCGACGGGAAGACACCGGGGCCGGCGGCCGCCAGGCCTCCGACCCCGAGACTGGCAGCGGTGACGGCGACGATGGCGACGCCTTTCCGGGAGCGGCGGCCACGTGGCGCGGCGGCGCCCGTCATCGCCCCGGTCATCGCCGCGATCGCCGCGGCCTCGCCGGCGTGCTCCTCGGGGAGGGCCGGCTGGCGGAGCGCGTCGACGAGCGCGTCGGATCGATGGTTTCCCGTCACGATGCGTACATCGCTTTCGGATCGGTGTCCGTTACAGGTATGACAGAATTGATATCACTGTCATCGTTCGCTGGGCCGTGACCGCCTGAGTCGGCTCGCTCGGCGAGTCGCTTCAGGCCGCGGTGGGTGAGAACGCGCACGCTGCCTTCCGAGCGATTCATGATCAGGGCGACGTCGGCGACCGTGAGGTCGGCAACGACGCGGAGGAGTACTGCTTCGGCCTGATCGGGCGGTAGGCCCTGCACCAGCTCGATCGCCCGGTCGAGCGACGCGGCGCGCTCCGCGACGACGTCGGCGCCGGCGGCAGGACCGGGCTGACGCTCGGACTGGAGGATCTCGTCACGGTTCCGACGGCGACGGTCGCGGCGGATCTCGTCGATGCGGCGACGGGCGGCGATCGTGAAGAGCCAGCGCCGGAACTCGTTGGCGTCGCCGTCGAACGTCGACAGGCCGCGAGCGACCTCCACCCAGACCGTCGACGCGAGGTCTTCGGGCTCGTTCATCCCCTTGCCTCGGAAGTAGCGCAACAGGAGGTGTTGATGACCGCGCCACAGCTCACCGAGGGCGTCCGGGTCCCCCGCTGCTGCTCGCACGATCACGTCCTTCACCGTTCTAGTATCGGTCATACGAGGCGATCGGCGTAGCGATTCGTCCGAATCTGTTCCGGTCGAACCAACATCCGGTCACAACGGCGTGGTCGGCGACCCGGGCGGAGGGGGCTCAGATGGGTGACAACGAGGGGCTGCTGGTCGGTCCGGGTACGGGCGAGAACGGGACGATCGACGAGGTCGTCGAGCTGGCGACGCAGCGGCACCCCGACGATCGCCTGCTCCAGACGTTCGTCGCCGAGTACTACCGCGAGCTGCCCGACTTCGATCTCGACGGACGATCACCCGACGATCTGTACGCCGTGGCGCTGACCCACTACGGCTTCGGGTCCCGCCGACCGGCCGGCCAGACCCTGCTGCGCGTGTTCACGCCCGATCGCGAACGCGACGGCTGGTTCTCCGACCGGTCGGTCTTGCTGCTCGTCAGCGACGACGCCCCGTTCCTGGTCGACACCGTGCGTATGGTGATCGAGCGTCACGGCATCGCCACGCATCTCATGGTGCACCCGATGCTGCGGATCGAACGCGACGCCGACGATCAGCTCACAGGGGTCGAGTCGTACGACGCCGACGGGTCGGGCGAGGTCGAGGCGTGGACCCACATCGAACTCGACGGTCTCGACGAGCAACGAATCGCGAGCCTCCAGTCCGACCTCGCGGCAGCGGTCAGCGGTGTCCACGCCGCCGTCTGCGCGTTCGAGCCGATGCGCGACCGCATGCACGGGTTCAGCCGGTTCGACCCGATGCTCGACTGGCTCGCCGACGGCAACTTCGTCTTCCTCAGCGCCGCGCAGTACCGACTCGACGGCGATGAGGTCACGGTGGTCGAGGGCTCGCTGCTCGGCGACTCGACCTACGATGACCCCGGCGATCCACCGATCGACTGGGACGGCGACCGGGTCACGATCACCCGATCCGAGCGCGAGTCGCAGATGCACCGACCCGCACGCCTGACCGTGGTCACCGTGCTCCACGGTGACGACGAAGACGGTCGGCCGCAGTTCGCCGACCGGTTCGTCGGGTTGCTCGCCTCGTCGGCGTACCGCGACAGCGTGCTCTCGATCCCGACGGTCGGCGATCGCGCACGTGGCGTCCTCGGCCTGGCCCACTTCGGCGCCGAGACACACACGGGTCGATCGATGCGGAACGTGCTCGAGACCCTGCCGCGCGACCTGGTGTTCGAGCTGCACAGCGCGGAGCTGGCGCAGCTCGTCATCGACGTCGTCGGACTGCAGGAACGACAGATCGTCCGTGTGTTCGACGTACCCGAACCGGTCGGGTCCGCGTCGACGATCCTCGTGTACCTGCCGAAGCGTCGGTACCACGCCCGGCTGCCCGAGCAGGTCGCCCGGATCGTCGGCGACGCCTACGGCTCGATGCCCCGCGACGTCGAGGCGTTCCTCGGCGCGAGCAGCCTGGCTCGCGTCACGTTCACCCTGACCCGTGGTGACGAGACCCCCGATCTCGACGAACTGTCGGTCACGGTCGACGAACTCACCACGGCGTGGATCGACCGGGTGCACACGGCCGCCGTCGATCGACTCGGCGAGGTCGCCGCGACCGAACTGATGACCCGTCTCGCGAGCGCGGCGCCCGACTCGTACCGGAGCGCGGTCGACCCCGGGACGGCCGTGGGTGATCTCCAGCGGCTCTGTCGGCTGCTCGACGGTGAGCACCACGTCTTGTCGGCGCTCGTGCACCAGCTCGATGCGGCCCCGAACCAGTGGCGGATGCGCGTGTACCGCCGCGACGAGGCGATTCCGCTGTCCGAGTTGCTGCCGATGCTGGCCAACCTCGGGTTCACCGTGCTCGACGAGCACCCGTACGAGTTCCGCGTCGACGGGGTCCACCTGTGGGCGTCCGACATCGGAGTCTGCGTCCCCGACGACGTCGTCGTCGACGAGCGGCGTCACCGGGAGGTGCGGGCTGCGTTCGAGGGCCTCGTCAACGGCACCGTCGAGTCGGATGGCTTCAACCGCCTGGTGCTGCTCGGCGGGTTGACGGCCCAGCAGATCGACATTCTCCGCGTGTATGCGAAGTACACGCACCAGATCGGGTTCACGTTCAGCCAGGGCTACCTCCAGGAGAGCTTCGCCCGGCTCCCCGAGCTGGCAGCGCTGCTGGTCGAGTTGTTCGAGGCGCGGTTCGACCCCGAGCTCGACGAGGCGGAGCGTCTGGCGCACGTCTCCCATGCCGAGGCCGAGATCCTCCAACTGCTCGACGGGGTGCCGTCGCTCGACGACGACCGCATCGGCCGGATGTTCCTGTCGCTGATCCGGGCCACCGTGCGCACCAGCGCCTTCCTCGACCGGCCCACCACGGCGATCAAGCTCGATCCGTCGAAGGTGCCCGACCTGCCCGAACCCCGGCCCGCTCACGAGATCTTCGTCTGCTCGTCCCGTGTCGAAGGTGTCCACCTGCGGGGCGGGCCGATCGCCCGCGGCGGGCTGCGGTGGAGCGATCGTCCGGAGGACTACCGAACCGAGGTACTCGGCCTGGTGAAGGCCCAGATGGTCAAGAACTCGGTCATCGTGCCGGTGGGTGCCAAGGGCGGCTTCGTCGTCAAGCACGCGAGGTCGAACCCGGCCGAGCAACGCGACGAGGGAGTCGCCTGCTACCGGCTGTTCGTCAGTGCGCTCCTCGACATCACCGACAACATCGTGGAAGGCGAGGTCGTCCCACCCGCCGGCGTCCGCCGCTACGACGGCGACGATCCGTACCTGGTCGTCGCAGCCGACAAGGGCACGGCGAGCTTCAGCGACCTCGCCAACGAGGTCGCCTCGGAGTACGGCTTCTGGCTCGGCGACGCGTTCGCCTCCGGCGGGAGCGACGGCTACGACCACAAGGCGATGGGCATCACCGCCCGTGGCGCCTGGGAGAGCGCCCGGCGACATGCGAGGGTGCTCGGCAAGAACGCCGACACCGACGAACTCACCGTCGTCGGCATCGGTGACATGTCGGGCGACGTGTTCGGCAACGGGATGCTCCGCTCGTCGCACCTGAAGCTCGTGGCCGCATTCGACCACCGCCACATCTTCATCGACCCCGACCCCGACCCGCAGGCCTCGTTCGACGAGCGGCTGCGATTGTTCGAGACACCGCGTTCGTCGTGGGCCGACTACGACGACGCACTGCTGTCCGCCGGTGGCGGGGTCTATCCGCGCACGCTGAAGTCGATCGATCTGACGTCCGAGGCGCAGGAGGTGCTCGGAACCACGGTCGGGCGGGTCACCCCGAACGAGCTGATCCGGCTCGTGCTGGGGGCGCCGGTCGACATGCTGTGGAACGGCGGCGTCGGCACCTACGTCAAGGCCTCGACCGAGGCTCACGCGGCTGCCGGCGACCGCTCGAACGACGCCGTCCGCATCGACGCGACCGAGCTGCGGTGCCGGATGCTGGTCGAGGGCGGCAACCTCGGGGTCACCCAGCTCGGGCGGGTCGAGTACGCCGTCGGTGGCGGTCTGATCTACACCGATGCGATCGACAACTCGGCCGGCGTCGACTGCAGCGACCACGAGGTCAACATCAAGGTGTTGCTGCGCAACGCGATCATGGCGGGCGAGCTCACGCTCACGCAGCGCAACGAGCTACTCCATGCGATGACCGACGAGGTCGCCGATCTCGTGCTCGCGAACAACAAGGCGCAGACGCTCGCGCTCCTCATCGCCCGGACCCAAGGTCTGCCGATGGTCAACGTCCACGCTCGGTATCTCGACCAGCTCGAGCTCGAGGGATGGCTCGACCGTTCGCTCGAGTTCCTCCCGACCGACAAGCAGATCTCCGAGCGGCAGGTGGCCGGGTCGGGTCTGCGAACACCTGAGTTCGCCGTGATGATCGCGTACACCAAGAACGCCAACATCACCGAGATCCTGCGAAGCGACCTGCCCGACGATCCGGCGCTCGACGAAGATCTGCTCGACTACTTCCCGACGCCGCTCCGAGAGGGATACCGCCGCCACATCCACGACCATCGGCTCCGGCGTGAGATCAAGACCACGCAGCTCGTCAACCAGATGGTCAACCTGTCGGGCATCTCGTACGACCACCGCATGACCGAGGATTCCGGTGCGTCGGTCACCGACGTCGCCCGAGCCTGGTTGGTCACCCGGGAAGTGCTCGACTTCCCGTCGTGGTGGGCCGAGATCGACGAGCTCGAACACATGGAGCTCGCCGACCAGCTGGCGATGTACCTCGACTGCCGTCGCACCGCCGAGCGGTGCTCGATGTGGTTCCTGCGCCACCGTCGCCCGCCGCTCGACATCGCGGCCGAGATCGAGCGATTCCGCGGTCCGGTCCTGTCGCTCGCCGACGACCTGCACGAGCGGATGCGCGGGCCGATGGCCGAAGCGCTGGCCGAGTTGGCCGAGCAACGCCGCGAACAGGGCGTCCCCGAGCGGTTGGCCGTCCGGTCGACCATGTGGCGGGTGTTACACACCGCGTTCGACATCGTCGAGCTGGCGCGTCGGCTCGACGTCGACCACGGCGCCGTTGCCGACACGTACTGGGATCTGTTCGCCCGACTCGACCTGCTCTGGGTCTGGGAGGGCATCGGCGCGCTGCCGCGCTCCGATCGCTGGCAGACCCAGGCTCGCAGTGCGCTCCGCGACGATCTGCTCGGGCTGCTCTCGATGCTGACCGCAAACGTGATCGAACTCGACGGTGCCGGCCCGGGCGCAGTCGAACGATGGATCGACGCCAACGCCCGCTCGGTCGAGCGTGCGACCCAGCAGCTCACCGAGATCCGGCGCGCCGAGACCTTCGACATCACGAACCAGTCGGTCGTGCTACGTCAGCTCCGGAACCTGGCCCAGACCAGCGTTCGCGGCGCCTGACCCGGCGGTCACCACCGACGAATGCGGCGGATAGCGTCGGGCGGGCATGGCTGACGCACCCCGCTACCGATTCGCTCCTTCGCCCACCGGCATGTTCCACGTGGGCGGCGCCCGCACGGCGCTGCACAACTGGGCGCTCGCCCGACAGAGCGGCGGCACCTTCGTGCTCCGAATCGAGGACACCGACGAGGCGCGCAACCGGCCGGAATGGACCCAGGGCATCATCGACGCGCTCGAGTGGATCGGCATCGCCGCCGACGACCCGCACTTCGAAGGACCCCTGTTCCAGAGCGAGTACGCCGACGCCCACCTCGAGGCGGCGCAGCAGCTGTTCGAGGGTGGCCACGCCTACTACTGCGACATGACCTCCGAGCAGATCCAGGAGCGTGCCAAGGCCGAAGGCACGACCGGGTACGGCGGTTGGTCGCGCGATCGAGGGCTCGGACCCGGCCCCGGCCATGTGCTGCGGTTTCGCGTGCCGGAGGGCACGACGGTCGTGCGTGATCAGGTGCGAGGCGACGTCGAGTTCGACAACGGGGTGATCGAGGACTTCGTGTTGGTGCGTGGCAACGGCACCCCGGTGTTCATCCTCGCCAACGTGGTCGACGACCGATCGATGGGGATCACGAACGTCGTCCGTGCCGAGGAACACCTACCGAACACCCCGAAGCAGCAGATGATCTGGCAGGCACTCGGCCACGAGCCGCCCGTGTGGGCGCACGTGCCGGTGCTGGTGAACGATCAGCGCAAGAAGCTGTCGAAGCGTCGTGACAAGGTGGCGCTCGAGCAGTACCGCGACGAGGGCTACCTGCCGGCGGCGATGATCAACTATCTGATGACCCTCGGCTGGTCACCCGGCGAGGAGGAGATCCAGCCGTGGTCGGTCATGGAGCAGTCGTTCCGACTCGACGACGTCAACCTGTCGCCGGCGTTCTTCGACCTGAAGAAGCTCGCGGCGTTCAACGGCGAGTACATCCGCCGACTGTCGGTCGACGAGCTGGTCGAGGCGTGCGATCCGTGGCTGCCCGCCGAGTGGGATCGGTCGGTGTTCCGTGAGATGGCACCGCACATCCAGCCCCGACTGGTCACCCTCGGTGATGCGCCGGGTGTGGTCGACTTCCTGTTCGCCGACGATCCCGAGGTCGACGAGGCGTCGTGGGACAAGACGATGAGTACCGAGTACGCCGGTCCGCTGCTCGCCGACGCGATCGCGGCGTACGAGGGAAGTGACTGGACGGCCGACGCGTTGAAGACCACGCTGGAGGATGTGATGACCCGCTACGAGCTGAAGCTCGGCAAGGCGCAGGCACCCGTCCGCGTCGCGGTGACCGGTCGAACGGTCGGCCCGCCGCTGTTCGAGGCGCTCGAGGTCATGGGGCGCGACGAATCGTTGCGTCGGATGCGCAACGCACTCGAGCGGATCGGCTGACGACCCACGTGCCCGACGAGTTCTCGCTCGATCGTGCGCTCGGCGACCAGGCCGCCGACCGGCACGCGGCGGATGCGCTCGCCAAGGACTACTCGCCGCGCGGCGAGGTGCGGATCGGGAGCGCAATGGTGGCCCCGCTCCGGGTGTTCTTCGTCGTCGTCGGGGTCATCGTCGTCTACTTCCTCGTCAACCTCGCCCAGGTGGTGCACACCGGCGGCTCGCACGGCGCCGACCCGACCGACGCGATCATGGTGCTCGGCGCCGCACAGTACGACGGCCGACCGTCGCCACAGCTGGCCGGCCGGCTCGATCACGCCGCCGACCTGTACGCGGCCGGGGTCGCGCCGACGATCGTGGTGACCGGCGGCAACATCCCGGGCGACCGCTTCACCGAGGCCGAGGCGTCGGCCGCCTACCTGATCGACCGGGGCGTGCCCGAGGCAGTGATCGTCCAGGTGGGGGAGGGGAACACCACCTACGACTCGGTCGCCGCCGCGGTGCCGGTCGCCGAGACGCTCGGGATCGAACAGGTCGCGCTCGTCACCGACCCGTATCACGCGCTGCGGGCGAGGTTGATCACCGAGGAGCTGGGTCTCGACGTCGACGTCGCGTCGGTACCCGACAGCGTGGTGCAGGGCTGGACGGCGTGGCGGCGCAACGTCGAGGAGGCCGGTGGCGTGTCGCTCGGTCGCCTGGTCGGCTGGGAACGCTTCAGCGATCTGACCAACTGACGTCCCGTCCGGGTGCTCGAACCGGATGCTCGTCGTGACAACTGTTTTCCCAGGTTGATGCCGTCGCTGTCGCCGATACACTCGTTCCTCGCTCCAGTGGGGTGTGGTGTAATTGGCAACACGAGAGTTTCTGGTTCTCTTATTCAAGGTTCGATTCCTTGCACCCCAACCATCCGGGAAGCCGTGAGGCTTCGTCCGGTTGACAGAGCCCGGCGATAGAGTCGGGCGACGCAGCTTGGCCCGTTCGTCTAGTGGCCTAGGACACCACCCTCTCAAGGTGGCGGCACGGGTTCGAATCCCGTACGGGCTGCCAAGGAAACCCCTGCCGATCCGGCAGGGGTTTCGTCGTTTTCCGGGGTCGGCCGGCGCGGCGAGTCAGCTCACGTCGTGAGCAGGTGGTCGAAGGCCGCTTCGACGGCGGTGACGAACACCTCGGGGTCGGGCAGCGCTGCGTGGTCGGTGGTGATGCCGATCTCGAGCGTGCCGTCGTAGGAGAGCAGGGTGAGGTTGATCGCCGAGCCTGCCGGTGGGCCATATGCGAACATCTGCTCCGCCTTGGCACCCGCGAGGTACACCGGGAACGGCGGACCCGGCACGTTCGAGGTCGTGACGTCGACCCCCTTCATCATCGAGCCGATCAGCGTGACCGTGGCCGTCGGGCCGAGTCGTTCGACGATGCCTGCGATGTCGTTCACATGGGGGAGTGCCGGTTCGGCGCGCACCTCGGCCAGGCGGGCCGTGGTGTCGACGACGCGTTCGGCCAGCGGCCGATCGCCGAGCGGGAGTACGAATCGAGCAGGCACGAACTGGTTCGTGATCGCGTCGGCGCCGTCGCCGTCGGTCGAGCGAACACTGACCGGCATGTGCATCCGGATGTCGGCAGCGTCGACACCGTGATGCCGGTGGTACTCGTGCAACGCCTCCAGGACGACGGCGACGAACGCATCGTTGAGCGACGCACCGAGGGCTCTGGCGGCTTCGCGCACCGGATCGAGTTCGACCTCGACGCGATGGAGTCGGAGCGTCAACGAACGTCCGGTCATGATCGGGCTCCGCGGTGTCGTCGCCGGCTGGATCAGCTTGGCGATCGAGCCGGCCGTCCGCGTCGTCCCGGACGCCGTACCGATCGGGTCGCGGACGAACCCGGCGGCGGTGTGCAGCGACGCCGTCCCGAGGCGCGCCAGGGCGCGGGTGTCGGTGGCGACGCGGTGACGAACGGCCCGGATGGTCGCCGCCCACGGGTGCTCGGCCGACCGTTCCGACCTGGCGCGCTCGGGTGGTCGCCCGGCGGTTCCGTCGTCGTCCGGGCCGAACGAGACGATGTGCGCCAGCATCTTGACCAGGCCGATGCCGTCCGCGATGGCGTGGTGCACCTTCATGACGAAGGCGCCGCGTCCGCCGGGGAGGCCCTCGACCACCTCGAGTTCCCAGAGCGGTCGGTCCTTGTCGAACGCAGTCGTCGCCAGTCGCTCCGCGTAGTCGAGCACCGCTCGTTCGTCGCCGACGATCGACACGCTGCGAACGTGATGGTCGAGGTCGAACAACGGGTCGTCCGCCCAGCGCGGTGCGGCGAGCCCTGGCTGGGCGTCGACGACGTGCTGCCGCAGTCGGGGGAGCGCCTCGACCATCCGCTCGGCGCTGAGCCGGAGCCGGGCGCCGTCGGGAACCCGGTCGAGGAACCAGACCGAGGTGATCGTCGACCGCAGGATCGGGTCGCGCTCGATGTGCCACAGGACCGCGTCGCTGTCGCCCATCCAGTCGTCGTGTTCGAGCTCGGTCATGTTCCCCTCGTTCGCCCCGCTCACCGATGCGGCCGGCTCAGGGCACCCGGACGCCCGCCTCGCGCATCTCGGCGATTGCTCGCTCGCCGTCGCCGTCCTCGAGCTCGACCGGAGCGGACGCCTCGGCGACCACGGTGGTGTCGTAGCCGAGGCGGACGGCGTCGAGGGCCGTGGCCTTCACACACACGTCGAGCGCCAGACCGACCACGACGACGCGTTCGGCACCGCGCTCGGCCAGCAGCTCGTGCAGCCCGGTGGGCGACACCTCGCCGCTCTCGGGGTCCTGCATCGAGAAACCGGAGTAGCCGTCCTCGCCGCCGGTGCCCTTCCGGACGGTCGGACCCTCCATCACCAGATCGGGGTGGAGCTCGGCTCCCCACGTGTCACGAACGCAGTGCACCGGCCACGTTCCGCCGTCGGTGACGAAGTGCGGGGTCTCGGGCGGGTGCCAGTCCTGGGTGTACGCAATGGTGGCCCCGCCGGCACGCGCCGCCTCGATCTCGGCGTTGACCGCCGTCACCACCTGCTCGCCGCCGGTGACGAACAGCGATCCGTTCGGGTCGGCGAAGTCGTTCTGGACGTCGACGACGACGAGCGCCGTCCGGGAATCGTACGAATCGGGCATCGAGTTCGATCGTACCCACCCCTATGGTGTGCCGATGACGTCGATGCCGGCGGTCGGGCGGGGTGTGCTCCGTACCGACGCCTACCAGGTCACGATGGCGCAGCTGTACTTCCGGTTGGGTCTGCACGAACGCCGGGCACGCTTCGAGCACTTCTACCGGTCGAACCCCGACTACGGCGAACACCAGGCCGGCTACTGCGTCACCGCGGGTCTCGGCCCCTTCCTCGATTGGGCCTCCGAGGCGCGTGCGACCGAGGGCGACGTCGCCGCGCTACGAGCCCACCGAGGACGCGCCGGCGACCCGCTGTTCGACGACGCGTTCTGCGACTGGTTCGCCGACGTCGACTTCGGCGGTCTCTCGATCTCGGCGGTACCCGAGGGCCGAGTGGTGCACCCGAACGCGCCGATCACCGTGGTGGAGGGTTCGCTCGGCGAGGCGCAGCTGATCGAGACGCCGCTGCTCAACCTGCTCAACTTCCCGACGCTCATCGCGACGAAGGCGTCGCGTGTCGTCGACGTGGCGCACGGCCGGCCGGTGCTCGAGTTCGGCATGCGACGCGGCCCGGCTTCGGGTGCCGACGACGGATCGCGAGCGGCGCTGATCGGCGGTGCGGTCGGGACCTCGAACGCGGCAGAGGGCTACCGGCTCGGCATGCCGCCCTCGGGCACCCATGCCCACTCGATGGTGCAGCTCTTCATGGCGCTGGGTGACGGCGAGCGAGGAGCGTTCGAGGCCTACGCCGACGTCTACCCCGACGACTGCCTCCTGCTCGTCGACACCGTCGACACGCTCGAATCGGGCATCCCGAACGCGATCGCCGTGTTCGAGCAACTCCGCAAACGCGGGCACGAGCCGGTCGGTGTCCGACTCGACTCGGGCGACCTGGCGTATCTGGCGGTGCAGTCGGCGAAGCGGCTCGACGCGGCCGGCTTCCCCGACGCGACGATCGTGCTGTCGAGCGATCTCGACGAGTTGCGCATCTGGCAGATCCTGCAGCAGATCGCCGATGAGGCCCCACGGTCGGGTATCGACGCCGACGGGGTGGTCGGCCGATTGGTGTTCGGTGTCGGTTCGCGCCTTGCCTCGAGCCATGGCGACCCCAGCCTCGACGGGGTCTACAAGCTCGTGGCGGTCGACGACGACGGCGACTGGCTGCCGGCGATGAAGCTGTCCGACAACCCGGCCAAACTGCTCAACCCGGGTCCGAAGCGGCTGTGGCGGCTCTACGACGCCGAGGGCACGGCGACCGCCGACGTGCTGTCGACGGCCGAGGAGGAGCTGCGGCCCGGTGACGACCTGGTCTTGCACCACCACGCCCGCAACGACCTGGTTCGGTCGCTGCCGGGTACACGGTGGTCACGTGCCGAGGAGCTCCTGCTCCCCGTGTTCTCCGACGGTCGGCCGACCGGGCCGGTCGACGACCCGTACGTCTCGGTACAGGCGGCTCGGGCCTGGCGTGACCACGACGTGGCGCTGCTCGACCCGGGTGTGCGCCGCATCGTCAATCCGCACGTGTACCACGTGTCGATCACCGATGCGCTCGCTCGCCTCAAGGCCGAGCAGATCGAGCGGTTCCGTCGCCCCGACTGACGTCCGATGTCAGCGGGCGGCGCGGCCGCGGGCGCCGACGACGATCAGCGCGACCGAGCCGAGCACACCGATCCCGCCAAGTACCAGCAGGACGATGCCGATCGGCAGCACGGCGTCGGAGCTGACGCCGACGTTGACGTCGGCGGCGACCTCGGGCGATCCGTCGGCGTTCATGACGACCACCGACCAGTCACCGTTGCGCGCCTCCCACTCGAGTTGTCGCACGCCCGGACCGCTCGCCTCGGCCACCCAGAAGGTCTGTTCGGTCGGCGGTGCCACGACGGCGTCACCGGCTCGCGGGAGATACGTCGGTGTCCGGTCGTCGAACGAGGTGATCTCGTCGAACGAGGCACCGTCGAGGTAGGCCTCGATGTCGTCGGTGGCCGCGATCCCGATGAAGACGTCGTCGGTGGACCGAGCGCCTCGGGCCTCGAGCCGGATGTCGGGATCGAGCCAGTCGAGCACCCACGGCCAGTCCTCGTCGTCGGCCGCCGTGTCCCACAGGTCGACGGCGGCGACCGCGACCCCGTCGGAGTCGATCCGGTCGATCGTGACGTCGAAGAAGCCGTCGTCGGCGACGCCGTGCGCGACGGTGATCGCAACGCCACCGGCGAGCATGCCCAGTGCCGGCAGCAGGGTGAGGCAGCCGATGACGAGGGCGGCGATGTGGCCGGCACCCCGCTCGCGTCCGTGCTGAGGCGGTTCGGTCGGGGCGAAGCCGGTCGGGGCGGTGCGGTTCGGGGGAGGGGGGACCGCATCGTCGACACTGGGCGGCGGGAGCGGTCCGGGGTTCGTCGCTGGTCGGGGCTCGGTCGCGTTCGTCATGGTTCCATCGTCCTCCTGTCCGGTGGCCGGGGGAACCTGGCCGATCGGACCATTTCCGGTGGGGATAACCCCACCGTTCGGCCGATGGACCGTTTGCGGGGTGCGGGTCGAATACGATGACCGAGCGTCGTTCGACACGCGCGTTCCGTAGCCATGGATACCCAGCCCGATCTGCTCCCATCGATCCCGTATGTGGTCGTCCGCGACGAGACCGTGATCGAGTACGCGGCAGATATCGAGCGTGAGCTCGGGGTCGATCCGGCGCCGGTGATCGGTCCGCTCGCCGCGCTCGGGCAGCGACTCGACGACGTGTCCTATGCCGATGTGATCGCCGGCCGGGCCGAGCTGCGTGTCCGGTTGGGGGCGCGTCTGGCCGACCGTCCGGTCCGACTGCGTCGACTCGCCTCCGACGGAGATCGAACCTGGATCGAGGTGCGCTCGCTCGCCGACGAGTTCCGACTCGAGACGCTCCTGCGTCGTTCGAACTTCGGTCACATGCTGCTGTCACCGCGCGTCGAACTCCTCTGGTCGATCACGTCGAACGATCTCGCCGACGTGTTCCCGGGCGACGACCCGATGAACTGGGTCGAGCTGATGGATCCCGACGACATGGAGTCGCTCGGTCGGGCGATCGCCGAGGTGGGCGCCGACCCCAACCTGCGGCGCAGCGTCACCCACCGACTCAACGCCGACCGGACGTACACCATCACCGACACGGTCGAGTCCGCGGTGCACGACCCCGACCTCCGCGGCGTGCTCGTCCGGAGTCGCCTCGAGGAAGGCGCCGACGTGGTCGACGGCGACACGGCATCGGCCTACGCCGGGGTCACCGTGTCCGATCACATGCCGATCGGCGTCATCGTCGCGTCCGACCAGGGGCGTGTCCTGCACCGCAACGCCGCAGCGGGCTCGTACGTCGGCGCTCGAACCGGACAGCTCGTCGTGCCCAACGGCGACGAGCCCGGCCTCTTCGAAGGGCTGGGTGCCGACCACGTGGCCAAGTTCGCCTCGGTCTTCGCCGCTGCGACCGCCGGCATCGCCGGCCACTGCACGCTGGTGTCGCCGACCGACCATCGCCGCTGGTTGCGGTTGTCGGTGTCACCCGCCGCTGCCTCGACGGTGGTCATCACCATCGAGGATCACACCGAGCTGGCCGAGACCGAACGGGCCCTGCGCGCGTCGAATCGCCTGCTCGAAGCGCTCGACGCCCACTCCGAAGACCTGGTGTTGGTGTTCGACGCCGTCGGGAGCAGCCACTATGTGAGCTCGGCCGTTGCGCGGCACCTCGGCGACGGTGTCGAGATCCACTCACTCGACGACCTGCTCCCGTTCGTGCACCCGACCGACCGACACACCGTCGACGAGCTGTGGCGCCGCATCCGCTCCGAGCCGTCGAGCTCGTCGTCGACCGAGTTCCGGCTGACCGGCGGCGACGAGAGCGCCAGTCGTTGGCACCACATCACGATCACCAACCTCATCGACGACCCCGACGTCGGCGGCGTCGTCGTGACGATGCGCGACGTCCACGAACGGCACCTCGTCGAGCGCGAGCTCCGCTTCAAGGCGACCCACGACGCGCTCACCACCCTGCCCGACCGGGCCGCGCTGCTCTCGCGCCTGGAGGCGCTGCTCCGCAAGGGCGAGCACGACGGGTGGCGAACGGCGATCGTGTTCTGCGACGTCGACCGGTTCAAGCTGATCAACGACAGCGCCGGCCACCGTGTCGGCGACCGTGTGCTCACCGAGGTGGCCAACCGGTTGCGCGGCGCGCTGCGCTCGAGCGACTTCGTCGGCCGGTTCGGTGGCGACGAGTTCGTGGTCGTGGCTCCCAACGTCGTCGACGACGAACACGCCCTCGCGCTGGCGCAGCGAATCTTCGATGCGGTCGTCGGTCCGGTGCGCGAAGAGGGCGTCGACGTCGACGTGACGCTGAGCATGGGCGTCGCCGTGAGCGACCAGGACTGCGCCACCGCCGCCGGGCTGCTGCACCGCTCCGACCTCGCGATGTACGAGTCGAAACGGACGGGGCGTGCCCGGATCACCCTGTACCACCCCGAGCTCGACCTCGGCGGTGACGGAGCGGGCGCGCTTCGGGCCGATCTGCGCGCGGCGATCGACGGCGAGCAGTTCTCGATCCACTATCAGCCGATCGTGTCGCTGGTCGACGGGCTCGAGTCGGGGTACGAGAGTCTGGCGCGATGGGAGCATCCGGAGCACGGTCTCGTCGGGGCCGGACGGTTCATCGCCGTCGCCGAGAGCGCCGGCATGACGACGGCGCTCGGTGACGAGCTGATCAAGCTCGCCTGTCGCAACGCCCGGGGTGCGCTCCGCGGGAACGGCTCGTTCGTGTCGATCAACCTGTCGTCGGCCCAGCTCAGCCATCGCGACGCCGCTGCGACACTGCTCGACCAGGTGCTGCTCAACGGCGTCGACCCGAGCTCGATCGTGATCGAGCTCACCGAGGCCGCCTTCGCCCAGGGCCCGACCGTCCAGGCGAACCTCGAGATGTTCCGGGCCGCGGGCGTGCGGATCTTCCTCGACGACTTCGGGGTCGGCTATTCGTCGCTCAGCCACCTCCACCACTTCCCGGTCGACGGGATCAAGATCGACACGTCGATCATCAACCCGACCGTCGACGTCGACCTCGTTCGACTGATCGTCGGCGTCGCTCGCACCCTCGGGATCAGAACGGTCGCCGAGGGCGTCGAACGGCAGGAGCAGCTCGACGTCGTGCGTGCCGAGGGTGTCGACTACGCCCAGGGTTACCTGCTCGGCAGACCGTCCCCCGCTCCCTCCGCCATCGCCAGGATCGATTGATGCCGAACCGTCCACCCACCTCGTCGGCGAGCGAGTTCGCCCTGCCGACCGACGACGAACTCGACCGCTGGCGCAACATCGCCGACCCGCCGGCCGACTATGCGGTCGCCGCCTACTTCGCCGCGGTCGACGAGGAGTCGCCGGGCCAGCTGTTCGGGCACCTCGTGCGACACACGCAGTTGCCGCCCGAAGACCGGGTGCCGGCGATCGCCGACTTCTTCGAGGCAGCGTCGGCGCGGCCCGACTGGGTCGACGACCAGGCGGTCGAGCGTGGGCAGGCGTTCTTCAACCGCCTCGTCTCCCATCAGTTCGCCGCGCTGTACTTCGCGTCGCTGCCCAGCTCGTACGCGGCGGCGAAGGGTGTGCAGGTGCTGCACATGACCGGTCGACTGCGCACCGACACCGAACGCCGCCTCAACGAGACCGCCCAGTTCATGATGGACATCTCCGGCCCGGGAGCGCTCGACACCGACGGTGTCGGGGTCCAACGCATCCTGCACGTCCGGCTGATGCACGCCGCGGTCCGGTGGATGATCGCCAACGACCCGTCGGTGAAGCACGTGCCCGACCTCGATCCGCCTCGGGTGTTGTTGCCCGATCTGATCTGGTCGTCGAGCTGGGGCCTCCCGGGCAATCAGGAGGACCTGGTCGGAACGTGGCTGACGTTCACGGCGCAGGTCTACGACACGTTCGACGCGAGCGGGGTCGAGTACACCGAGCGCGACATCAGCGATCATCTGCACATGTGGCGGCTGGTTGGCCATCACCTGGGTGTCGCACCGCGTCTCGTCCCGTCGAGCCGACGCGATGCCGATGCGCTGCACGAGATGGTCTGGCATCGTCAGCAGGCGCCGAGCGCTTCGGGCGTCGCGATGACCGAGGCGCTGCTCGATCAGGCGCACCATCACATGCCGCGCCCGACGTGGCCGCTCATCCCGACGACGTTCCGTCACTTCCTCGGCGACGACGTCGCCGACATGATCGAGATCCCACCGGCGAACTGGACCCGTCGCGTCTTCCCGGTGATGAACCGCGTCGCACGGTTCTTGACGCGGGGGAGTGCGAAGCATCCGCTCCACGCCCGGATGAGCGCGTACATGGGCCGCCACCTGATGCAGGGCCTGCTCGACGAGATGCGCCACGGCGACCGGCCCGACTTCGCCATCCCCGACCACCTGGCCGAGTAGCCCGTCCCGCCTGGGTGGCTTCGCTGCTCAGCCGAGCGGGGGCCGTCGACCCTCGGCCATGTGGGCGAGCTGCTCGTCGGTGAACGGTGGGGTGGTGAGCGTCAGCGTCTGCTGCCGACTCCGGAACAGGTTGACGATGAAGCCCATCCGCACGTGGAGGTCGGCCCAGTCGTGGGCTCCGCTGCCGATGCCGGTCCCGCCCGTCGGGTCCCAGGCCGACAGCAGCGCCGCCAGTTCGTCGGACACGATCGGGTCGAGCGCCGGCGGGAAGAGCGGCCCGTCGGCAGGCGGCGGAACATCGCGTGAGAGTCGCAGCGTCTCTCCCGGGACGTCCATCGTCATCAAGAGGCAGGTCGCGACGTGGTCCCAGAGGCGTGCGACGTGGCGTGCGACTCGCTGTTCGGCCGCCTCGGCCACGCGGCTGCGGACGAACGAGGGGAGCCAACGGCTGCAGAGCCGCTCGACTTCGGCGGCGACGTCGACCAGCCCGGCGTCGAGGGCCGACGCGACGTCGTCCTGGAGACGCTGTTGCTCGTGGAGCACGGCCGCGATGTTGGCGGCCAGGACGTACTGGGCGCGCTCGGTCGGGTCGTCGGCGGCGATCGCTCGCGCGTAGTCGTGGAAGGCGTCCCGGACGAGGGGGAGATCGGTCGGAATGGCCGCGCATCGGAGGACGTCGTCGACGTCGGCGGCGGTGACGACGTCGCGTCGTTCGATCTCGTCGATGAACCGCACGAACAGCGGACCCAGCTCGGCGAAGACGAGCGCATTGCCGTGGGCGATGTGATCGGCGACGTCGCCGAGTGCCTGGCGGATCAGCCGGTCGATGTGGACGCGGTGGAGATTGCCGACGAGCCAGTCGACGGCGGGATGGTGGTCGGAGCCGATCTCGACGATTGCGTCGACTTCGTGATCGCACTCTGCGAGCAGACGCTCGACGGCGTGCGGGAGTTCCTCCTGGCGGATCGAGACCCCGGCCGTGTTCGACGCCCAGATCGCGAACGTGCACCACGTCTGGTCGGTCCGGAGCCGGTCGAGGAGGTGGTGGGCGAAGCGCGCGTAGCACTCCGTGATCCACAAGTTGCGCAAGACGGGATCGTCGAGGCCGGCGATGCGGGCGATCTCGCCCTCGTCGGGCAGGGCGACGAACGGGGTCGTGTACGGGGCACCGTCGATCTCGAGGCTCACCCTATTCCTATCGGCACGATGGCCAGCGGACCTGAGGCGCCGTTCCGGGCGGCGCCGAACGGATCGTGCCCCGTACGCTGGTCGGATGCCCGATGCGCCCCTCGTCGCCGTCCTCGGTCACGGCATCTGCTCCGACGAACCGGTCCTGCACGCGGACGACCTCGGGTTGACCCGTGGCGACGGCTGTTTCGAGGCGACCCGCATCCAGGTCGACGGTGCGGGCACGCACGTCGACCACCTCGAGGCACATCTGGCCCGGTTCCGACGCTCTGCCGCGTCGCTCGAGATCGACGTCGACGACGCCGCGTGGCGGGCGCTGCTCGACGAGGTGATCGCAGCGTGGCAGCAGCCCGGTGAAGCGATACTCCGCTGGATGCTGACGCGCGGACGCGAGCGCGGCGGCGGCCCGAGCGGTGTCGTCACGGTCACCCCGCTCGACGAACGGACGCTGCGGGCCCGGGACGGCATCGCCGTCGTCCTGCTCGACCGGGGCCACCCGGCCGACGCCTTCGTCGAGCGGCCGTGGCTGCTCGGCGGGGTCAAGACGCTGTCGTACGCCGTCAACGTCGCCGCAGGACGCGAGGCGGCGCGGCGCGGTGCCGACGACGCGATCTTCGTCTCGACCGACGGCGTCGTGCTCGAAGCGCCACGGGCCGCTGTTGTCTGGCGGTTCGGTGAGCGGTTGGGCACGACCCCGACCGACGGCACGGGGGTGTTGGCGTCGATCACGTGCGACGTCGCGCTCGCGGCCGCCCGGTCCGACGGCGTCGGAGTCGATGTCGAGTTGCGACCCGTCGACGACCTGTTCGGCTCCGACGGCGTGTGGCTGGTGTCGTCGGGGCGACTGGTGGCGCCGGTGACCACGATCGACGGCCGTTCGATCGCCACCGACGACGCATGGACCGATCGCATGCGCTCGTTCACCACCCGTCGCTAGCGCCGTTTCGGCGGCGGTCGACGCGGGTACCGGCGGTCCACCCGAACGGGTGACCCGCCATGCCCGAAACGACGACCGAGAACCCAGCCCAGCGCGAGTCGATCGCCATTCCCATCGACCGCGTGGCATCGTTCGTCGTCGGCGTGCTCGTCGTGGTGGTCACCGCATCGTTCGCCCGCCGACTGGGTGATGTCGTCGGCCTCTTCCTCGCAGCCGTCGTGATGGCGATCACGACGTTGCCGGTGCAACGGTGGCTTCGGCGTCGGGTCGGCAACGCCGCCTCCTTGGTGATCACGGCGCTCGGCACGCTCGCCGTCTCGGCCGCCGTGATCTTCGTCGCAGTCCGCGACTTGTCCGCCCGAACGGCGCAGGTCGCCCAACTGGTCGATCGACGGCTCGACCAGCTGCGTGACGACTCGCTGCTCGCTCGCGTCGTCCGTGCCACGCGCCTCGACACCGGCGTCGCCCAGTGGCTCGAAGACCTCCCGGCCCGCATCGTCGTCGGTGCCGACGAGGGCAGCGAGATGGCGACCCAGGGATTCCTGTTCCTGACCGTCGTGGTCCTCGCGACGTTCCTGCAGGCGAGCGGCGGGGGCATCGTCGACTGGTTCGTCGGGCGGTGGCCGCGTGGCGACGACGGCCCCGGGCGGCGTGGCGATGCCCGCCTCCTCGTCGACGACATCGAGTGTCGTGGCTTCGGCTTCTTCCGTCGGACGCTCGCCGTCGTCGCGCTGGCGTCGACCATCGTCGGCGGTGTCGGACTGATCGTCGGGTTACCCGGAGCCGTCGGCGTGGGGATCTGGCTCGGTGTGTGGTCGGTGGTGCCGGTGGTCGGCAAACCGGTGGGGCTGCTCCCGGTCGTGCTCCTCGTCGCGCTCGATCAACGGCCCGTCGCCTACACGGTGCTCGCTGCGTCCGTCGTGGCGCTCGCCGTTGCACACGTGATCCGTCGACGATGGATCGAACCGCGCCTGCCGATGACCGTCGCGCCGTACACGCTGGCCGTCTCGGTGGGTGTCGCGGTGGCCGGTGTCGGCGGATCGGTGGTCGCACTCGCCGGTGCCGCCGCACTCGTCGCCGTGCTCGCCTCCGATCATCGCCCCGGCCCCCCGGTGTGGTGGGAGGTGCCGGCGGAGCACACCTGGATGCTCGGCGGCGTGGCGCTCCCGACGGGTTGGCGCCTGCCCGCACTGGCCGCAGCGGCCGCTGCCGGCGGTGTGCTCGCTTGGGTGGCGCTCGTCGATGCTGGACGTGCGGCCATCTGGTTCCTGATCGCCGGGTTCGTCGCCATCGCACTATCGCGTCCTGCCGGTTGGCTCGCCCGGCGCACCGGTATGCCGCATCGAGTCGCCGGACAGGTCGTCTGCGTGATGATCGCGCTCGTGCTCGCCGCCGCGACACTCACCGGTGCCGACGAAGGCGCCCGCGCCACGACGACACTCACCGAGCGGCTCCCCAGCATCGTCGCCGACCTCGAGGACGCGCCGCTGATCGGCGGGTTCCTGGCCGAGCGCGACGCCGCTGTCTGGGTCGAGCAACGGATGGAAGACCTGCCGCAGCAGGTGCGGACCGGACGACCGGCCGACTGGATGCCCTTCGTCGGCGATCGCATCCTCGACCTGTTCTGGATCGCCGTGCTCTCGGTCGCGTTGCTCGCCGACGGGCCGCGGCTGGTCCGGGGCGCGACGCGGTTGGTTCCGGCCCGGCACCGGCGGCAGTGGACCCGGCTCGTCGGCGCAGCCGGGGTCGCACTCGGCGGCTACGCAGCGGGCGCTGCGTTGGTCGCGTCGATCAACGCCTCGGTGATCTTCGTGATCGCCGTGCTCCTCGGGTTGGGGGTCGCTCCTGCCCTGGCGCTCTGGGGATTTCTCTGGAACTTCGTCCCCCAGATCGGTGGGTTCATGGGTGGCGTGCCGCTCGTCGTGTTCGCGTTCGTGCTCGGCCCGCTCGAGGGGTTGTTCGCCGGCGTTGCCTTCGCCGGCTACCAGCTGATCGAGAACCACCTGATCCAGCCGTCGGTGATCGGTGCCGCGATCGACATCGCGCCGTGGGGCACGCTGCTCGCCGCCGTCGCCGGCGGGGCCGCAGCCGGTGTGGTCGGCGCCGTGGTGCTGACACCGCTCGTCGGGGTGCTCCTCGTGATCCGACGGGAGCTGGCGAGCGACGACTTCCCGGGAACCACGGCGACGCAGTTACCGCACGTCCGGGAGCAGTCGGTCGACGCGGTCGTCAGCCAGGTGTGACCACGTTGGCGCACGCCTCGCCGGCGAGCACGGTGGAGATGTTGCCGAGCGTCGTGGTCGCGATCGCGTCGAGGGCCTCGCGAGTGAGGAACGCCTGGTGGGCGGTGATCAGGACGTTGTGGAACGTGAGCAGGCGGGCGAACACGTCGTCGTCGATGATCTCGTGGCTCCGGTCCTCGAAGAACAGGGCGCCTTCCTCTTCGTAGACGTCGAGGGCGAGTGAGCCGATGCGGCCGCTCTTGAGGCCCTGGATGACCGCCTCGGTGTCGATCAGGGCGCCGCGGCCGGTGTTGACGATCATCACGCCATCGCGCATCGTGGCGATCGACTCGGCGTCGATCATGTGATGTGTGTCGGGGGTCAGGGGGCAGTTGAGCGAGATGATGTCGCTCTCGGCCATCAGCTGATCGAGTTCGACGTACTCGACACCGAGGTCGACGAGGTGCTGGTCCTGCTGCACGTCGACGGCGAGTACGCGGCAGCGGAGGTGCCACAGGAGGCGGGCGACGATCATGCCGATCTTGCCGGTTCCCACCACCCCGGCGGTCTTGCCGGCCAGGTCGAAGCCGACGAGGCCGTCGAGCGCGAAATTGCCGTCGCGGACGCGGTTGTGGGCGCGGTGGATGCGCCGGTTGAGCGACAGGATGAGCGCGAGGGTGTGCTCGGCGACGGCGTTGGGGGAGTAGGCCGGCACGCGCACCACGGTGATGCCGAGGCGTTCTGCTGCGTCGAGGTCGACATTGTTGAAGCCGGCGCAGCGGAGGGCGACGATGCGGGTGCCGCCGGCCGCCAGGGCTTCGAGCACGGGTTCGGAGACGACGTCGTTGACGAACACGCAGACGGCGGGCGCCCCGGCGGCGAGGTCGACGGTGTCGGGGCCGAGTCGGGTCTCGAGGTAGGTGAGGGCGTGGTCGTGATCGGCGTTGGCGCCGTCGAAGCCGGCGTGGTCGTAGGGCTTCGACGAGAACAGTCGGACGTCTGCCATGCCCGCGACGCTAGTGATTCCGCGACCGGCCTCGCGACGAACGAATCCGACCCCCTTCGTCACGTGTCTCGGCGGCGTTCGAGGCCGTCGACGATGAGGTCGAGGACGAACCGGAACTCGTCGGGCCGATCCTCGGAGTGGTCGTGGTGCTGCTCGTGGTAGCGCACGTGTTCGACCATGAGCGGGAACGTGTCGGCGCTGACGTCGCGGCGGAAGCGGGCCATGCCATCGGCCAGGTTGTTGTCGGGCGTCGAGTAGCCGAGCTGCTGCTGGGTGAAGCCGGCGACGTGGATGATGATGGCGTGGTAGCCGAGGTCGCGCAGGTGATCGTCGAACCCGCCTGCGGTGAGCAGTTCGAGCAGTCGCTCGGCGTGGCCGAAGCGGTTCGGGCCGGGGAACTGGACGGGGATGAGCGGCGCGACCCACGGGTGGCGCACGAGCAGGTGGTGGGTCTCGACCGCCAACGCGATCACGCCCTGTTTCCACCCGAGTTCGTCGGGGATGGTGGGCAGCTCGGCGTAGATCTCGTCGACCATGCCCTCGAGGAGGTCGTTCTTGTTGGCGACATGGTTGTAGAGCGACATGACCTCGAAGCCGAGCGCGGCGGCGACCTTGCGCATGCTCACGGCCGACACGCCGCCTTCGTCGGCGAGGGCGATCGCCTGCTCGAGGATGCGTTGCCGAGAGAGCGGAGCACGGTCGTCGGTGCTGGTCGTGGAGGTATCCGGCGTTTCTCGGGCCGACGGGGTTGCCATACGTACAGTGTACGTCTACAGTGGTTCGCAGTCCAACGTACGCTGTACGTAACCGATGACAGGAGTCACGATGAAAGCGATCGCCCACGACCGATACGGGTCGCCCGACGAGTTGGTGTTCCGCGACGTCACCGATCCCACGCCCGGGCCCGGTCAGGTCGTGCTCGACGTGCACGCAGCGTCGGTCAACCCGCTCGACGTCCACATGATGACCGGCACGCCGATGCTCGTTCGGCTGACGGCCGGCCTCCGTCGGCCGAAGCAGACGGTGCGCGGTGCCGACGTCGCCGGCGTCGTCGCCGCGGTCGCCGACGACGTCACCGATCTGGCGGTCGGCGACCGCGTCGTCGGCATGGCCCGAGGGAGCTTCGCGGAGCAGGCGATCGCGAGTGCCGGAGCACTGACGACGATCCCCGACGAGATGAGCTTCGCCGACGCTGCTGCGCTGCCCGTCGCCGGCGTCACCGCACTGCAGGCCATCCGCGACTACGCCCGCGTCCCGGCCGGAGGGTCGTTGCTGATCATCGGTGCGGCCGGCGGCGTCGGCACGTTCGCCGTACAGATCGCCGCATCGATGGGCATCGAGGTCACCGGCGTGTGCAGCACCCGCAACGTCGAAATGGTGCGCGAGCTCGGTGCCACGCGGGTGATCGACTACACCAGCGAGCGGGTGGTCGACGGGACGAAATACGACGCGATCATCGACAACGTCGGCAGCCACTCGCTCGGCGACATGCGCCGCTCGCTGACCGACGACGGAGCACTCGTCATCGTGAGCGGGAAGAAGGGGCGCTTCATCCGGCCAGTCGACCGTGTGGTGGCCGCCAAGTTGCGCTTCCTGTTCGGTTCGCAGCGCGCCGAGAGCTTCACGGCGACCGAGACGCCGGACGAGCTGCGGGAGCTGCTCGGTCTGATCGAGCGCGGCGAGCTGCGACCGGTGATCGATCGTCGCTTCCCGCTCGCCGACACGGCCGAGGCGATGCGTTACGTCATGACCGGGCACGCCCGGGCCAAGGTCATCATCGACGTGGTGGCGTGATGTCGTCGGTCGAGATGCGTCAGGCCGGCGCGAGTTCGAGTGCCAGGTCGAAGCGGAAGTCGGGGAGCGAGAGGCGGCAGACGTCGCCCTCGCACGTGAACGGGATCGGGGCGAGGCGCTCGCCGATCCACGTGTCGTACGGCGTCGCGCTGTAGTCGCCGTCGGGGAGGCCGTCGATCGAGATCGACACGCCCGACAGTGCGGGGCGGGCCCGCATGGCGTCGAGGTCCTCGACGTCGGTCTCCGATCGGGCGGCGCCGGTCGTGTCCTGGATCCAGACGACGCCGCCGCCTTCGGAACCGACGCCCCACGCCCGTGCGGCGGCGTCCGACGGGGTGACGGTGAGCTGTTCGGGGTCGAGCCGCACCATCGGGATCTGCTCGGCGAAGGCGACGAACCGGGCCATGTCGGCGGCCTGGTCGTCGTCGAACCGGCCGTAGTCGTAGCCGTCGTTCCACTCGATGGGGGTCGTCGCCCCGCCGGCGGCGAAGGTCGCCCAGGTCGCGTTGTGCGAGAACTCGGGGTACGTGCCGGGGCGGCGGTCGCCGTACTCGCCGATCCAGTTCGGCTTGTCCTGGAACTCCCACATGTCGATCGTCCAGTCGGCCATGATCTCGGCCGCCTCGATCGGGTTGGCGTGGAACTGCTCGTACACGTGCATCTGCGGGACGTCCATCACCTCGAACGCTGCCGGCCACCAGTAGCCGCCCGAGCCGGTCGCCGTCGTCGGGTGGCGGTACGGGTCGTGGTCCTGGAAGTAGGCGTTGAGTCGTTCGTGCCACGCGTCGGTCTGCTCGTAGGAGTTGGTGCCGTTCACCTCGGTGATCGTCTGCCACATGGCGATCGCGGGTGAGTGACTCCATCGGGCGATGACGTAGCGGTAGTAGTTCTCCTGCCAGGCCCAGGCCTCGTCGTCGACAAAGAAGTCCTCGGGTCGGTCGACGAGTTGGTTGAAGCCGTTGCGGCCCCACTCGCCGGTTCCCCACGGGTGGTCCTCGGTGCGGAGGAGTTGATGGATCCAGATGGTGAACGCCAGGGAGATGCCGTTGCGCTCGGCCTCGGCGACGACCAGGTCGACGGTGGCTGCCGAGCCGGCGTTGTACGTGTCGTACGAGTTCTGCACCAGGTTCGACGACCACTGCGGCCACCACATCTCGAAGTTCTCGCCGATCTCGGCCATGTCGGCCATCTTCGAGAACGTCTCGCCACTGAAGCCACCGAACGCCATCTCGAGATCGGCGTGGCCGTAGCCGAACCACGGAGTGCCGTCGTCGTGGGCGAAGTAGCGGGTGCTGTAGTCGGGGTCGACGTCGCTGCCGACGCGGATGAACCCCGGATGGTCCGATGCCGTGGCCGAGAACGTTCCGCTCGTCGGACGGCTCGCGCCACGCGCGTCGGTCGCGACGACGTCGTAGGTCCACTCGCCGGGCTCGTCGGCGGTGATTCGGAACGTCCAGCCGTCGTCCGCGTGCCAGAAGCCGGGCACGGTCCGTTCGGTCCCGGTGGGGGAGGTGAGGGTGAGATCGAGTGCGATCTCGCGCTGGTCGAAGTGGTTGTCGAACTCGGCGCTGACGTCGACGAGCAGGTCGAGGCGCTCGTAGGTCGCGACCGTGTCGGCGGACGCCGTCACCGATTCGACGACGGGCAGATCGTCGGGGATCGTCGGTGACTCCGGTGCGGAGGTCGTCGGCGGGTCGGTCGATGGAGTCGTCGTAGAGATCGACATCGCCACGGTCTCGCTCGTGTCCGTCTCGGTCGTGTCGGTCTCGCTCGTGTCACCGGCGCCGCTGCATCCGGCGAGGAGCAGCACGAGCGCGACCCGAGAGCGCTTCCGACGGTTCCCCCAATTGTTCCCCACGGGGACGGTCTAGCAGACCTGGAAACGCTCCCAGGTTCGTGCGGAAGGCTCAGGTGGGGCGTTCGGTCCGTCGGAACGGGCGCCGGGCCGGGAACGGCTCGACGGGGTCGTCCGGATGAATCGAGCGGGTCTCCGAGCGGCGGCCGCCGCGGTGCACGAAGTCGCTGACGTACAGCTTGGGCACGATCTTGAAGATCGAGAGCGTGACGTAGAGGATCGTGTTGATCGCCACGAAACGGGCCAGGATGCTGAACCAGTCCGACGCGAGGATCGTCGACGGCAGGACGTCGAGGGCGAGGATCATCACGCCACCGTCGTCGGTTCGAGGGGGCGGTCTTCGGGGGCGTCGACCGTGGGAGGTTCGACAGCAGGCTCGTCCGGGGCGGGGTCGTCGACCGGATGGTGGACGTGCGCCCAGGCGGCACGACGACCGATGGTGATGTCGAGGACGCCCTTCATGTAGACGACGTCGAGGAACAGGTCGTAGAGCAGCTCGGGGAAGATGAGCGCGGCGAGTCCGCGAGCACGCCAGCCACCGTCCCAGACGCCGATGACCCGGTCGACGACGAAGGTCGCCCCGATGACGAGCCAGAACGGATACCAGACCCAGTCGGGTGACGACAGGACGGTGAGTGCGATCAGGAGCCAGAACGCCGAGAGGGCGATGACGCTGTAGCCGATGCCGAGTTGCTGGGCCCAGTACCGGACGAGCGACGACCGGAAGCCGTAGGCGCCGAGGTTCTCGAGGGCGCCGCGCTGCCAACGCAGGCGCTGGTTCCAGAGGTGGCGCCACTTCGGCATGAGCTCGGTGACGACGCGGCACTCGCTCGGGCTCCACATGAGGCCCCCGAGCGTCTTGAGCGCGAGCGTCAGCTCGTTGTCCTCGGTCAGTGCGGTGGTGTCGTACACCTTGCCGTGCGGGCCGGGCAGCAGCGCGCCGCGCATGGCGGCCACGGTGCGCAGACCGCGCGGCCGGAACATCGACGCCGTCCCGGTCAGGACGAACACGCGCCCGCGGCGACGTTCGAGCTCCCGGCTGTAGCGCAGGTACTCGTTGCGCTGGAGCTGGGCGAGCAGACCGCGACGTTCTTCGCCGTAGAAGAGGCCGCCCACCGCCATGATGCCTCGGTCGGCGGTCATGCGGTTCGCCGCCACTTCGATGAAGGCAGGATCGAGGATCGTGTCGGCGTCGACGACCAAGACGCAGTCGTTCTCACCCAGTTCGTCGAGCTGGAACGCGAGGGCCTGGTTGAGCGCTCCGGCCTTTTTCTCGGTGTTGCCGACGGTCTCGAAGACCTCGGCGCCGTGTCGGGTGGCGACCGCCACCGTGTCATCGGTGCAGTTGTCGGCGACGACGACGATGCGTTCCGGGGGTCGGGTCTGGTCGAGCAGCGAATCGAGCGTCGCGCCGATCGACGCCTGCTCGTTGTGCGCCGGGATCAGCACCGTCACGGTGACCTCGCCGTGGAACTCACCGCGGGTTTCGGCGAGGACGGTGCGCGGTGACAGTGGCTTGGTCGGGTCGCCGACGGACCGACGAGCTCGATTGTTGACGACTCGCTCGGCGACGGCGACACCGACGGCGGCCAGCACGGCGATGCCGAGCGCCGCCACGATGACGGTGATCGACGGCATGTGCGCGTCGTAGAGGATGTTCCACGTGCCGATCGCTGCGGTCTCGTGGAGGCCGATCGCCATCTCGGGCATCCACCGGGCGGCGCCGTACCACAGCAGCGCTGCGGCGCCGGCGACCACGACGAGCACGAACACGCCCACGAGGCGTCCGAGCGGGGCGTTCGGGGTGGTCGTACCGATCGATGGTGCTGGTGGATCGAGGTGATCGTCGGAGCGGGTTCGCTGCGACGTCGAGGGGGGACGCGTCACGCCTCTGCGTCGGTCGAAGACGCGCGTGACTTGAACGTTTTGTGGTGTGGTCGTCGTGTGACGTGAGGCGGGCTGGACCCGACCCACCGTCGGGCGCGTCAGCCGTTGCGCTTCTGGATGTTGGCCCACTCGTCGCGGAGGCCGACGGTGCGGTGGAACCACATCGGGTCGCGCGGGTCGAGCGCGAAGTAGCCGAGTCGTTCGAACTGGACGACCTCGCCGGGCGTCGTGTCGCCGAGTGCTGCCTCGACCTTGCACTCGGACAGCACCTCGCGTGACGAGCGGTCGAGATCGTCGAACGGATCGCCCGACTCACCGCCCGGCACCTCGGCCGAGAAGAGTCGTTCGTAGAGGGCGACCGTGGCCGACAGGGCGTGGGGCGCCGAGACCCAGTGCATGGTCGACTTGACCTTGCGGCCGTCGGGGGCCGAGCCGCCCTTCGTCTCCGGGTCGTACTCGGCGAGGACCCGGGTGACGTTGCCGTCGTCGTCGGTCTCGAAGCCGGTGCACGTCACGAGGAACGCACCGCGGAGGCGTACCTCGCGGCCGGGGGAGAGACGGAAGAACTTCTTCGGTGGGTCGACCATGAAGTCGTCCTGTTCGATCCACAGTTCGCCGGTGAACGCGACCGAGCGGGTGCCGTCGTCGGCGTTCTCGGGGTTGTTCACGATGTCGAAGTGCTCGACGACGGGTTCGCCGTCGTCGCCGGTCGGCCAGTTGGTGATCGACAGGCGGAGCGGACGCAGCACCGCCATGCGGCGCTGGGCCGTGCGGTTGAGGCGTGTGCGGACGAACGACTCGAGCAGTTCGATCTGGTGGCGGCTGTTGGTGCGGGCCACACCGATGTAGGTGCAGAACTCGCGGATCGACTCCGCCGGGTAGCCGCGTCGGCGCAGGGCGCGCACCGTGGGGAGGCGGGGGTCGTCCCAGCCGTCGACGACGCCGTCGGCGACGAGTTGCGCGAGCTTGCGCTTCGAGGTGATCGTGTGGGTCAGCTCGAGGCGGGCGAACTCGGTCTGGTACGGCCGATCGCTCGGGAGCGGCAGCTGTTCGAGGAACCAGTCGTAGAGGGGGCGATGACTGTCGAACTCGAGGGTGCACAGCGAGTGGGTCGTGCCCTCGATGGCGTCGCTCTGACCGTGCGCCCAGTCGTACGTCGGGTAGATGACCCACGAGTCGCCGGTGCGGTGGTGGTGGCCACGGCGGATGCGATACATGACCGGGTCGCGCAGCTGCATGTTCTCGTGCTGCATGTCGATCTTGGCGCGCAGCACCATGGCGCCGTCGTCGAACTCGCCGGCACGCATGCGACGGAGGAGGTCGAGGTTCTCCTCGACGGAGCGGTCGCGGCAGGGCGACTCGATGCCGGGCTTGCCGTAGCCGCCGCGCTGGGCGCGGATGGTTTCGAGATCCTGGTCGTCGACGTAGGCCTTGCCGTCGTGGACGAGGAGTTCGGCCCACTCGTAGAGCTGCTCGAAGTAGTCGCTCGCGTAGACGACGTCGTCGGGCTCGTAGCCGAGCCAGTTGAGGTCGGCGATGATGCCCTCGACGAAGGAGGTGTCCTCGGTGTCGGGGTTCGTGTCGTCGAAACGGAGCACGCACGTGCCGCCGAACTCGCGCGCGAGTTCGAAGTCGAGATGGATCGCCTTGGCGTGGCCGATGTGGAGGTAGCCGTTCGGTTCCGGTGGGAAACGCGTCTGGACGCGGCCGCCGAACCGGTCGGTGGAGAGGTCGTGCTGCACCCGCTCGCGCACGAAGTCGGTCCGTTCGGTGGACTCCTCGGGAGTGGTGTCGGTGTCGTCGGCTGCCATAGCGGCCTCCAGTATGGAGGGCAGCGGGCGCCCTGCGGGTCATCGGTTCGGTGGCGGGCGCTTCCACCCGGTCGGGTGTCGGTACGAGGCGTTAGCACTCGGTAGGATCGACTGCCAAGATGTTGGACGATCGCAAGGCCGCCATTCTCCGCGCCGTGGTGCAGGAGTACATCGCGACCGCTCAGCCGGTCGGGTCCACCCACGTCGCTCGCGCCCCCGGCGTCGGCGTGTCGTCGGCCACGGTCCGCAACGAGATGGCCGTGCTCGAGCAGGAGGGCTACCTGGCCCAGCCGCACACCTCGGCCGGGCGGGTGCCCACCGATCAGGGCTACCGCTTCTTCGTCGATCACCTGGGCCGTCCGGGCCAGGCCGACGCCCTCACGACGCGTCAGGTCGGCGAGTTCTTCGAGGCGTCGCACGGTCGGCTCGAGGAGATGCTGCACCACACCTCCGATCTGCTCACCCAGTTGACGCGCAACGCGGCGGTGGTGGTGGGTCCGAAGGCGGCCGAGGTGCCGATCCGGAGTGCCCAGATCGTCCGGTTGTCGGCCACCGCCGCCACGGTCGTGTTCGTGTTCGCGAACGGCAGCGTCGACAACGAGGTGATCGAGATCGGCGAGGAGGTCAGCGACGCAGCGCTCGCTGCGGCGACGGTGCACCTCTCGACGCATCTCGTCGATCGGGTGATGGGTACGGGCAGCGTGCCCGACACGGGCGACGCCTCGACCGACGAGCTGTGCCGGTTGGCGCTCGACGCGATGTCGGTCCACGGCAGCGACGACGAGCCCGCCTACGTCGGCGGTGTGTCGACGATGGCCGAGGCGTTCGACGCCGTCGAGGTGGTGCGGCAGGTGCTGCACACCCTCGAGCAACAGTTCGTGGTGGTGTCGCTCGTCCGCGACATCGTCGACCGGGGGATGTCGGTGGCGATCGGCGTCGAACACGGAGTCGAGCCGCTGTCCGCGTGCTCGGTCGTGGTCGCGCCCGTCGTGGTCGACGGCGAACACGTCGGGTCGGTCGGAGTGCTCGGCCCGACCCGCATGAATTATCCGCAAGCCCTGGCGACCGTCGACATCGTGAGCGACCAGCTGGGGCGCAGGTTGGGAGACGGTTGATGGCTGCCGATTACTACGAGTTGTTGGGTGTGTCGCGCACGGCGAGTGCCGACGAGATCAAGAAGGCGTACCGCAAGCGGGCGCGTGATCTGCATCCCGACGCGAACCCGGACAACCCGGAGGCCGCCGAGCAGTTCAAGGAACTGTCGAAGGCGTACGCCGTGTTGTCCGACGACGACCAGCGTGCCCGGTACGACCGGTTCGGTGAGCAGGGCGTCGGCGGTGCCGGCGGCCAGAACTTCGACGACCTGTTCGGTGGTGGCGGTCTCGGCGACATCTTCGAGGCCTTCTTCGGCGGGCAGGGCGGCAACCCCTTCGGTGGGGGTCGTCGCGGACCGTCCGGCCCGCCCCGCGGGCAAGACATGGAAGTCGTCGTCACGATCGACTTCGAGCAGTCGGTGTTCGGGGCTCAGATCCCGGTCGAGTTGAAGCTGCCACAGCGATGCGACACGTGCGACGGCAGTGGCGCCGGCGAAGGCACGCAGCCGGTCACGTGTTCCGAGTGCGATGGTGCCGGTCAGGTGCGTCGCGTGCGCCAGAGCGTGCTCGGCCAGATGGTGTCGTCGAGCCCGTGCCCGCGCTGTGGCGGTCTGGGTCAGGTCATCACCACGCCGTGCGAGTCGTGTCGCGGTGAGGGCCGCGTCACGGTCGACAAGACGTACAACGTCGACGTGCCGGCCGGTGTCGTCGACGGGTCGACGTTGCGTCTCACCCGTCGTGGCGCCGCCGGGCCGCGCGGTGGGGCGCCGGGCGACCTGTACGTGCACCTGCGGGTGCGTGCCCACGACCGGTACCGCCGGGTCGACGATGATCTCGTCACCGAGGTGCCGATCTCGATCGCGCAGGCCTCGCTCGGCACGAAGGTGCTGCTGCCGACGCTCGACGGCGACGAAGACCTGATCGTGCCACCGGGCACCCAGCCCGGGCACGAGTTCCTCCTCCGTGGCCGTGGCGTGCCTCGGTTGCAGGGCCGGGGTCGTGGCGATCTGCGGGCGGTCGTCCGGGTCGAGGTGCCGACGAAGCTGAGTGGCGACGAACGCAAGTTGCTCGAGTCGTACGCCGAGGGGCGCGGCGAAGAGGTCGGTGAGTTCTCCGGCGGACTCTTCTCCAAGATCAAGTCCGCCTTCTCGTGACGCCCGACGAGCGAGCACTGCTGCGCGATGCCGCGGCCCACGTGCTGCTCGACGACATCGAGATGGTGACGCTCGACGACGACAGCGCCCACCATCTCTTTCGCGTGTTGCGCGTCCGCGATGGCGAGATCGTGACGGTGACCGACGGGTCCGGTGGCTGGCGCGTGTGTCGCTCCGCCGGCGGGGTGCTCGAGCCGAACGGGCCGGTGTGCCGTGACGAGCGGACGACGGAACCCGCTCGGATCGCGGTCGCGGTTCCGAAGCGGGACCGCCCGGAGTGGATCGTGCAGAAGCTGACCGAGTTGGGCGTCGACGAGATCACGCTGCTGCATGCCGACCGCTCGGTCGTGCGGTGGGATCCGGAGCGGGCCGACAAGCACCGTCGGAAGCTGGGCAAGGTGATGGCCGAGGCGCTGCAGCAGTCGCGTGGCGTGTGGTTGCCGTCGCTCGTCGGTCCGGTCGACGCCAGTGCGGTGCTAAACGAGTTCGCCGTTGCCGAGCCGGGCGGACGTCCGATCACCGACCGTGATCGGGCCGTCGCGATCGGTCCCGAAGGCGGTTGGTCCGAGGCCGAGCTGTCGGCGGCCGCCGATCAGGTGGGTCTCGGTGCCACCGTGCTGCGCGTCGAAACGGCGGCCCTGGCGGTGGCTTCCCGGTTGCGGCTACGCTGAGTGGCGGCGGGTGGAAGAACTGAGGGTGTACCGGACGACATTGCCACGCTGTGTCGTCATGCTGGTAGATTTTCGGGCGACCACACAGCATCTGAGGGAGACCGATGGACGCAGTAGAAGAGAACGACGACGCTGGCTACAGCGTCCAGGTCGGTGAACGCCTGCGCGCGATCCGTAAGCAGAAGCGTCTGTCGTTGCACGACGTCGAAGCTCAGTCCGAGCAAGAGTTCAAGGCGTCGGTGCTCGGTGCCTACGAGCGTGGCGAACGTGCGTTATCGCTGCCGCGCCTCGATCGGCTCGCCCAGTTCTACCGCGTGCCGGTCGACCAGCTGCTGCCGCGCAGCGACCGCGATCCCGGCAACGCCGAAGAGGGCACCGGCCCGCGTCCGAAGCTGGCGATCGACATCTTGAAGCTCAGCCAGCTGTCGGGTGCCCCGTTCGAGATGCTCACCCGCTTCCTGCGCATGATCCAGGTGCAGCGCCAGGACTTCAACGGTCGCGTGCTCACGATCCGCGCCGACGACAAGCGTGCGATCGCCGCCATGCTCGACATCCCGGTCGATCAGGTGGCGCTCCGCCTCGAGGCGCTCGACCTCGTCTTCCGCCCGAACTGACCCGGCTCCTGGTTCACTGGCCGACATGTCGGCCGACCAGCAACCGTTCGGGGTGTACGTCCACATCCCGTTCTGCGCGTCGAAGTGCGACTACTGCGCGTTTGCGACGTGGACCGACCGGCATCACCTGACCACGGCCTACCTCGAGGCGCTCCGCGTCGAGATCGAACGCGCCGTCGCGGATGGGATGCCGGTCGCGACCACGGTGTTCGTCGGCGGGGGCACGCCGTCGATGGTGCCGCCTCACGAACTGGGTGCCGTGATCGACGCGATCCCGAAGATCGACGGGGCCGAGGTGTCGGTCGAGTGCAACCCGGACGACGTCGACGCCGCGCTGCTGCGGGCCTTCGTCGAGCACGGCGTGAACCGGGTGAGCCTGGGCGTGCAGTCGATGGCGACGCACGTGCTCGGCACGTTGGGGCGTCGACACGATCAGCGCAACGTAGAGCGGGCTGTTGCGGCCATCCGTGAGGTCGGGTTGCCGACGTTCAACCTCGACATCATCTACGGCGCCGCCGGTGAGTCGGTCGACGACTGGCGCCGCACCGTCGACGCAGTCGTGGCGCTGGAGCCACCGCACGTGTCGGCGTACGGGCTGACCGTCGAGCCCGGCACGCCACTCGCGGCCGACACGGCGCGGCATCCCGACGACGACGACCAGGCCGACAAGTACGAGGTGGTCGACGACGGGCTGACGGCCGCCGGCCTCGAGAACTACGAGATCTCGAACTGGGCGAAGCCGGGCCACGAGTGCGAGCACAACATGATCTATTGGCGCCAGGAGAACTACCGGGGCTTCGGCTGCGCAGCGCACTCGCACGACTCGGGTCGTCGGTGGTGGAACGTGCGAACACCCGACCGCTACATCGACCTCGTGGCCGACGGGAAGTCGACGGAGGCGGCGGGGGAGACCCTCGACGCCGACACCCGCAAGTTCGAGCGGCTCGAATTGCTGCTGCGTCTCCGTCCGGGCGTTCCGCTCGACGCACTCGACGGTGACGAGCTGCCCGGTCTGGTCGAGCGTGCCGGCGACCGCTGGGTCCTCACCAGAGCCGGCCGCCTCGTGCAGAACGACATCGCCACGAGACTCAAGACCTGACGGGTCGGGGGTCAGGTGTCGGAGGTGACGGCGAGGAACGAGCCGTTACCGGAGATCACCTGACCCCGGGTGGCCGGACCCTCCGCCCGCCCGAACCGAGGCGAAGAGCTCCGGGAAGACCCGCGCCACCTTGGCGGTCAGGTACTCGCCGTACGTCCCGCTCCAGGCGTGCACGCTCGCGCCGTCCCATCGTCGTTCGCCGTCATCGGCCGGTGGCGAGCCTTCCAACGGCAGCGGCACGACCTCGGCGTCCCACGACGGGTCGAAGAAGTAGGGGAACGACAACCGGCTCCGTCCGCTCGTGTTCCGCACGCGGTGCGGGGTCGACCGGTACCGGCCCTCGGTGAGCCGGTCGAGCATGTCGCCGATGTTGCACACCAGCACGCCCGGTTCTGCCGGCACGTCGAACCACGTGCCGTCCGGGCGCTGCACCTCGAGTCCGCCCCGGTCGTCCTGCAGGAGCAAGGTCAGGAGGCCGTAGTCGGTGTGGGTGCCGACGCCGTACTCGTCCGACGTCTCGTTGTCGGGCAGGTCGGGGTAGTGGAAGATCCGGAACAGCTGCGTCGGCTCTGCGGTGAGGTTGTCCTCGAACCAGCGAGCGGGGAGTCCGAGCCCGACGGCGGTGGTTCGCATGACCAGGTCGGCCACGGGCCGGATCGCGTCGAGGTACTCGAGCACCGTCGGCCCGAGCGACCCCGGCGGGAAACGATTGGCTCCGTGGAGCGGGGTGCCGGCCTCGACCCGTGGGTGGTCGGAGGGATGCTCCTCTCCGACGTACAGACCCTCCTTCCGGTCGGGGCGACCCGAGGTGATCTCGCCCTTGACGGGGAACCACCCGCGCCAGGCAGCGCCGGCTCTCGACATCGCGACCTCGGCCTTCACCTCGTCGGGTTGGTCGAAGAACGCCTGGGCCTCGATCGCCAGCCGGTCGACGAGGGCGGGGTCGATGCCGTGCCCGGTGAGGCGGAAGAAGCCGAGTTCACGACAGGCCCGGTCGAGCGATCGAGCCGTCTCGATCGCAGCGCTGCCGCTCAGTTCCGGGTCGGCGACG
Organism: Ilumatobacter fluminis; assembly: GCF_004364865.1. Classification (NCBI taxonomy): domain Bacteria; kingdom Bacillati; phylum Actinomycetota; class Acidimicrobiia; order Acidimicrobiales; family Ilumatobacteraceae; genus Ilumatobacter; species Ilumatobacter fluminis. The sequence goes on along the minus strand of NZ_SOAU01000001.1, from coordinate 2,660,869 downwards.
ACGGCCCCCAGGTCGACCAGATCCATCACCCCGCCAGTCTGCCGCACCCCGGTTCGGCGAGCGTCTCGAGTGCTCAAGCACTCCGTCTCCGGGCGGCCATCGCAGGCACGAATGCGTGAACAATGCACATCTGAAACATCGATGAGCTGGGCATGGTCACCGTGAACGAACTGGTGTACTGTATCTGCATGGTCGTCACATTCTCCGAAATGTGTGCCTCCGACGAGGGGGTAGCGGAGGTCGCCGGCGCGCTGAATCTCGCCAACGCCGCGATGACCCGGGTCGTGCGGCAGGCGATCGATCTCGGCACGTGGAGCGGTGTCTCGCCGGCGCAGTGGCTCACCCATCAGGCGGGCATCACCCGCACCCGGGCCGACCTGGTCCTCGCCGTCGCCGAGAAGCGGCACCAGTTCCCGACGATCATCGGCCGGTTCGACAAGGGCGAGCTGTCGCTCGAGCAGGTCGCCGAGCTGGTCAAGGCGCCACCGTCGGCCGACGCCCACCTCGAAGACTGGGCGCTCGTCGCGACGCCGTCACGTATCCGTCGATCGATCAAGATGCGATACGGCCCCGAGTCCGACGCCAGCGACGACGCTCCCGCCGATGGGGCGGCGGAGACGCAGCCCGAGCCGTCCGAGGTCGACCGGGTGACCGTCGGCGTCACCGACGACCATCGCTGGCAGATCCGTGGCGAGTTCGATCTCGACACCGGTTCGATGATGAACGCGCTGCTCATGCACGCCCGCGAAGAACTGTGGAACCGTGGTCAGCGCGAGATCAGTCAGGCCGATTGCCTGCGTGAGGTGTTCGAGCGGTACGCCGACGGCATCGAGTCGCCGCTGCGCCGCGATCGCAGCAAGGTCTGGCTCCACCTCGACGCCGCATCGGGTTCGTCGACCGAGGCGAGCGGCGTCCGGATGCCCGACTCGGTCCGCGACAAGGTCTGCTGCGACGGCATCATCCAGCCGGTCTGGGAGCACGACGGTGTGCCGTTCAATCTGGGTCGTGCGCAGCACATCGTGCCCGAGCGCACCCGTCGTGTCGTGAAGCTCCGTGATCGCGGGTGTCGGGTGCCGGGATGCGATCACGATCGCATCATCGAAATCCATCACATCATCCACTGGATCGACGGCGGCCCGACCGACACGTGGAACCTCGTCGCCTTGTGCCCGAAGCATCATCGGATGCATCACCAGGGTCGGCTCGGCATCACCGGCAACGCCGACGAGCCGACCGGGCTGGTGTTCACCGACGAAGCCGGACGACAACTCGAGCCCTGCGGGGCCCCGAAACCTCCGGCCCGGCTCGAACTGCCGGCGAACGGATACCGACCGCCACCGATGGGCCCGGTCGAATGGGACTGGCTGACCGTCAGCTGGCCCGACCCTGCACCGACACCGACGTCTTCTTCGAACTGACGCAACCCAGCGCTGCGACGGGTCGCGAGCGGATGCGCTCGGGAGACCGGGGAGGGGTTCGGATCTCGGCCGACGCAGCCGGGACGAGCCTGGACGAGTTCTGACGTGAACAGGGTGTGACGTAGCCGTCGGCGCTGGTAACGTACGCACCCGCTACGGGCGTATGGCTCAGTTGGTTAGAGCGCCACCATGACACGGTGGAGGTCCGAGGTTCGATTCCTCGTACGCCCACCCCGTAGAAGCCCCGGCCCTCGTGCCGGGGCTTTGTCGTTCCTGAGAAGACGGGTCAAGTTCAGGGCGGCGCGCTCCAGGAAGATCACGCTGGCTCATGCAAGTATCTTGTTCCTTGACGAGGTGAGTACACGCGACCCAAGTGGTTCGACGGGTTCAGCACGGCGATGGTGACCGAGAGGATCAGGGGCCGGCCGAACTCCTCGGCTACCCGCAAGCAGCGAATAGCCCCGGGCGGTCGTTCCCGGGGGAGTTCCGCGGATCCTCGTGGCCAGTCGCACTGGGCGATGCCTGAGGTTCCTCGACCCGCTGGCGCAGCGGTCGCTCACACCCACAGCGTCCATTGTTCAGGCCGTTCGAATATCTGTTCAAAAGACTTGAATCAATTGGTTCAAGCTGCTTGAATAAGCGGCATGTACAACGAACTCGCACTGCACGCCGAGCACGACGAACGGCGCCGCCGACTCACGAACGACCTCGAGGCCCGCCGTGTGCGCAGCGCTCGAAGCGCTCCGTCGACCTTCTCGTCGACGTCCTCGAAGTCGCTCGGCCGGGTCCGCACCGGCGTGGCGACCGAGGCTCGTCGCGCACGTCTCCTGTTCAGGAGACACGGCGTCGTCAGAGCGTGAGCTCGGCGGCGGGCGTCGGCGCGCAGGTGGGGTGAGGGATAACCCTCGGTCGGCGTCGGGACATCTCGCTGTCGTCGTCGTCTCGGGCCTGTCACGGTGGGGGCATGGATGGGCAGCAGCAGGGAATCCGCCGCCGGCGGTGGGGCATGGCGATGGCTTCAACACTGATCGGCACGGGTGTGACGGCGTTCGCGATGGCGGGCACGGCACAGGCCGACCTGGAGCGGGCGGATCAACGCTGCTTCACGGTGGCGGGCGGCTGGAAGGACGCCGCACTCGTCAACCTGACGCCGGTCGGTGCGACCGGTTCGGGCGACGGCCAGCTCATCTCGTCGCAGGTCAAGAACGACCCGCCGGTCGCCTCGAACGTGAACTTCGGGGTCGGAACGGTCGACCCGAACGTCGCCGTCACGCCGATCGGATCCGATCGTGAGGTGTGCTTCCAGAACTCGGTGCACGCCTCGGTCGACCTCGTCGCCGACCACCTCGGCACGATCGTCGACCATGCGTACCGGATGGCGACGCCCACCGGAGCGCCCAATCGCGTCGTCGACACGCGTGAGCAACTCGGCGGCGACCGGGTCGCACCGGCGGGTCAGTTGTGCTTCGCGGTCGAGGGCGACCCGGGCGACGCTGCGCTCGTCAACATCACGCCGGTCGGGGCGTCGGGCGCCGGTGACGGCCAGCTGATCTCGTCCGACGCGAAGAACGATCCGCCCGTGGCGTCGAACGTCAACTTCGGTCCGGGCACGGTCGACCCGAACGTGGCCGTCGCACTCATCGGTGTCGACGGCGAGGTGTGCTTCCAGAACTCGGTGCACGCCTCGGTCGACCTCGTGGCCGACCACCTCGGGAGCATCGCGGCGTCGGCGTTCCGCTCGGCGACCGAGTCGGGTGCACCGAACCGGGTCGTCGACACCCGGCGTCGGCTCGGCGGCGAGCGCATCCCGCCCTCCGGGCAGTTGTGCGTCGCCGTCGAAGGCGCCGTCGGTGATGCTGCGCTCGTCAACCTGACCCCGATCGGGGCGTCGGGTGCCGGTGACGGCCAGCTCATCTCGTCGGACGTCAAGAGCGACCCGCCGGTGGCGTCGAACGTGAACTTCCGGGACGGCTCCGTCGACCCCAACGTGGCGATCGCGCCGATCGGTGCCGATGGCGAGGTGTGTTTCCAGAACTCGCAGCACTCGAGCGTCGACGTCGTCATCGACCACCTCGGCAGCGTGGCCTCGTGGGCGTACGAGCCGGCATCGGCGTCGGGCGCACCCGAGCGTCGGATCGACACCCGGTACGACACCGACGACGACCGTCCCGAGTGCGCCGGTTCCGACGCCCTCACCTTCGACTGGCAGACCGCCCGCACCATGTACGGCATCTCCTCCCGTGTGTACGAGATCGATCCCGGCGAGCGCATCGGGGCGACGCTCGACACCTACGGTGGCGGTGCCGTTCAGATGCGAGACGAGATGGAGTGCTGGAAGCTCGTCGGCGCCTTCCGTGGCACCGATGGTGGTGCGTCCTTCGAGGTCGACACCGAGGTGATCGTTGCCCGCAACGTCGCCACCTACGACGTCGTGGTGGCCTTTCGAGGCACCGAGTTCTCGCTCACCGACTTCCGCGACATCGAGACCGACCTGGCAGCCGAGCTCACCAGCTTCCGGCTGCCCGACGGCCAGCTGGTGAACAAGGCGGTCCACGAGGGATTCGAAGCCGGCTATCAGGCCTCGCGCACGAAGCTGCTCAACGTGCTGGCGCTGGTCGACTTCTCCGATGTGCCCGACGCCCGTGTGTACTTCACCGGCCACAGCCTCGGCGGCGCCCTGGCGACGCTCGGCTCACTCGACCTGGTCGACGAACTGATGGCACGCGGCTACGACCGCGACGAGGTCGTCACCTACACCTTCGGCGCACCCCGTTCGATGACCCGCACCATGTCCGGCCACCATGCCAGCTTCGTGCCCCAGTCGTACGCCGTGGCGAATGCGACCGACATCGTGCCGCACGTACCGCCACGTGGCGGCGACACCGACTACACGCATCTGCGCAACATGGTGGTGCTCCACGCAGTCGACGACGACCCCCGACTCCGCATCGAACAGGGCGACGGACGCAACTACGGCGGCTGCTCCAACATGCTGATCGCCTCGTTCGCCGACCACGGCCGTGCCGAGTACGACCGACGTCTGAACATCACGGACTTCGTCGGCAAGCCGACGGCCTCGATCTCGATCTCGGGTGGCGAGTTCCGCCTCCGGTGGACGTCGCCGATCGAGGGGCCGTGCGACTGGATCGGGCTGTTCGAGAAGGCCGGCACCCTCACCAGCGCCTCGAACCCGATCCGCGACCGCTGGGTCGACGACGACGGCGACAACAGCTACACGACGAGCGTCGGCAAGAGCTGGGACCACTGGGTTGCGTACGTCAACATGTTCGGCGAGATCGTCTCGAAGCAGGAGTACTTCCCCGGCTTGCCCAGCGTGTCGCTGCGCCGCAACGAGAACTGCTGCTCACCCGACACGATCGACTTCTACTGGAGCGTCGGCGACCCGGGCGACCACGATCTGATCGTGCTGTTCGACCGTGATCCGAACGTGGTGGGTCCGAACGGTTACTACAAGCAGTTCGGCGTCAACCGGGTCGAGGCGAAGGCCGACACCAACTCGCCCGAACGCACGGCGATCTGGGTCGGGAGCGACCCGAACGACTGGTGGGTGGCCTACATCATGATCGACGACGACGGGCGCCAACGGATCCTCGCGACGTCCCGCGGCGTGCGGGGCTGACCGTGGGCGGGGCGCTGCGATCTACCCTGGACCGCATGGGAGGAGCGGAGACGGGCGACACCGTCGAGGCGACGCGCGTCGTCATCGCCGATGATGCGCTGTTGCTCCGGCAAGGTGTCGCCGCTGTGCTCGGCACGCTGCCCGGCGTCGAGATCGTCGCCGAAGCCGACGACCGGCCCGGCTTGATGACGGCGGTCGCCGAGCACCGACCCGATCTCGTCGTGACCGACATCCGGATGCCTCCGACGCACACGAACGAGGGCGTCGCGGCCGCACGCGAGATCCGCTCCACCTACCCCGACACCGGCGTCATCGTGCTGAGCCAGTACCTCGACGCCGACTACGTGATCGAACTGCTCGAAGACGGCACCGAGGGGTTGGCCTACCTCCTCAAGGAGAACGTCGCCGACCGACGGCAACTCGCGTCCGCGATCGACGCCGTGTGTTCGGCCAGCTCGATGATCGACCCGGCCGCCGTCGAGGTGTTCGTGCAGTCCCGCTCGAAGCGGCCGTCCCGGTTCGACGAACTGACCGAACGCGAACGCGAGGTGCTGTCACTCGTCGCCGAGGGCTTGCGCAACAGCGCCGTGGCGGAACGGGCGCACATGAGCGAGAAGTCGGTCGAGCGCCACATCAACTCGATCTTCTCCAAGTTGCACCTCACCGACGAACCCGAGAGCAACCGCCGCGTCCGATCGGTCCTGCTCTGGCTCTCCGAACACGACTAACGCTCCAGCAGCAGCCCGAGCTGGCGTGAGCGGGCGACGAGCGCGCCGCTGCTGTCCCAGAGCGATCCGGTCTCGATCATCCGGCCGCCGGCGAGGTCGTCGCATTCGAAGCGGGCGAGCACCCACCCGGGCGCTGGTCGGCGGCGGACGTGGACGGTCAGCTCGATCGTCGGCACCCACCCGACGCTCCCCATGAGCGGATAGAGCGACGGTGGGAACACGTCGGCGAACATCGTGAGTGCCATCGTCGTCGGATCGGTCCCGTCCGCGAACCGGACCCAACCCGACACGACGGCTCGATCCGAACCGCCCGCTCGTGCACACGACGGGTCGATCACGACGTCGACACGATCGAGGATCGGCAACTCGACGCCTTGATCGAGCTCGGCTCGTGGCACGCAGCGCTCCGGTGGAGACACCTCCGGCTGCGCCACGGTGACGGCACCGTCGGCGCCGACGTCACGAGTCAGGTCGCCGAACGCGCCGGTCGTCGTCAGCCGCTGCCGCCCGTCGAGCTCGAGCGAGGCACGACCGACCGAGACCGTGCGACCACGCTTCACCAGCTCGGCCTCGATCGTCGCGGTGCCGACGGCATCGACGGGACGCAGGAAGTGGGTGGTCACCGACATCGGATCGGGCTGCTCGGTGATCTCGCTCAACGACCGCAGGGCGGCGAGCGTCGCATATCCGCCGTTCGCGGTCTGCCCGATGTTCCAGCGATCGGTGATCGACGTCGTCCAGCGACCGTCGCCCTCGTGCCGGATCGCGGTCTCGTCGTCGAAGTGCCCCACGGTCCTATCGTGGCAGCGCTCGTCGGCGCGGTGCGGCTTCGCTCAGCAGGACATCTCGATGGTGACGTCGAACGGCGTCGTCTCGATCGCGCCCGTTTCCGCGTTCATGGTGCCCGACTGCAGCAAGGTGGCGGTGCCGCTCGCCGATCGGCCGTCAGCCGGCACATCGATCGGCTGCCCTTCTTCGTGGAACCAGAACTGCTGGTCGACCGACACCGAGAACTCGGGGGATTCACCCTGATCGGCCGCGATGCCGCCGGGTTCGAGGAAGATCACCGACAGCTCGCCGCCCTCGACCACGGTGCCCGCGTCGTCGACGAGCGGGAACACGGCTTGGAGCGTGCCCGCCACGGTGGAGCAGAAGGTGTAGTAGTCGTCGTCGGGGCCGGGCTCGACCTGTGCGAACTGATACGTCGTGCCGTCGATCACGACCGTGGCGGTGCCGTTCCCTGCGGCGGGGGCGTCGCCGCCGTCAGCGTCGCCGCCGTCAGCGTCGGCGACGTCGGCGTCAGAGTCGCTATCGGACTCGGCGTCACCGGACTCGGCATCATCGCCGGCGTCCCCGGACACGTCCGCCGCCGCGTCGTCGCTGTCCGTCGAGTCGGTGTCGTCGCCGCCACAGCCGGCGAACACCAGCAGGGCGGCGATCAGGGCCGTTCCAGTCCGTCGCATGGAGCAACGGTACGAGACTTCACGGGCGACGTCGACCGAATATCAGCCGACCGGCGCGATGGTCAGCGCCGGACGGTCAGGATTCGACGGCGTGCCGCTCGAGATCGTCGAGGTCGACGTACTCGAGCGCGCTCACGTGGGTGGCCTCCAGTACGACGGGGCAGGCGCGTCCGGCCGACAGCGCCTCGGCCCAGCGGTCGGCGCAGACGCACCACTGGTCGCCGTCGGTCAGGCCGGCGAATCCGTACTGGGGCATCGGCGTCGACAGATCGTTGCCCTGCTCGGCGGAGAAGGCGAGGAAGTCGTCGGTCACCCGGCAACACACCACGTGCAGGCCCGGGTCGTCGCCGCGGTTCTCACAGCAGCCCGTTCGGTAGTAGCCGGTGCGCGGGTCGTACGAGCAGGGCATGAGTTCAGTGCCGAGCACGTTGATCTGCTGCATCGCCCCGTTGTAGCAGGCGAGGCCGCGCCGACGGGTCAGCCGGCGCCGTCGCCCATGGCTTGCGCCATGGCCTCCATCATCTGGGCGATCATCTCGGAGCGGGGCGGCATGCCGGGGAACTCCTCGGGTGGCTCCGGGTTCTGCCGCTCGGCCACGCGATGCCAGCGTTCGAGCGCGATCTCCAGCCAGTCGCCGTGTGGGATGACCCAATAGCGGTCGTCGCGGACGGCGTCGAGCACCAGCGATGCAACGGCCGACGGTTGCATGCCTTCGTCGATGGCGCGGCGCACGTGGCCGATCTGGATCTCCTGCGCGATGTCTCGAGGCGGGAGTTCGCCGAGCTCGGCCGGCCAGTTGCGGTCGGAGTCGACGATGCCGGTCTTCACCCAGCCGGGGCACAGGCAGCTCACGCCGACCGGCATCTGGGCCGCCTGCATGCTGTTGTAGAGGTTCTCACTGACGGCGACGACAGCGTGCTTGCTGGCGTCGTACGGCCCGGCCAGACCGGGATAGAGCCCGGCCATCGAGGCGGTGTTCACGATGTGGCCGCCGCCCGACATGACGAGGTGGGGGAGGAACGCCCGGATGCCGTGGACGACGCCCCAGAAGTTGACGCCCATCACCCACTCCCAGCCCTCGATCGGGCCGAGCCACGGATCGCCCGCACCGACGACGCCGGCGTTGTTGCACAGCACGTGCACCCCACCGAACCGGTCGACCGTGGTGGCAGCGAGCCCCTCGACCTCCTCGCGTTTGCTGACGTCGACCTTCAGTGCGAGCGTCTCGACGCCGTGGGCGCCGACCTCGTCGGCGGCGGCAGCGAGTGCGTCGTCCTGCACATCGGCGAGCACGACCGAGCAGCCGGCCGAGGCGAATCCGTTCGCCAGTGCCAACCCGATGCCGCTGCCTGCCCCGGTGACGACCGCGACCTTCCCAGAACCCAGCTCCATGATGAACCCCCTCGTGAGCTGGAGCGATCGTAGCCGCGCCGGCGAACACGGCTCGATGGGTGCTCGTCCCCTCCTCGTAGACTGGGACCACTCCGCTCCGGACGATCGCCATGACCACCGCTGACGATTCGAGCAGGGACGAGTCGCCGACCCGGCGTTTCGGACCCGACGCCGTGCCTCCCGAGTACCGCTCGGTGGCGGCTACGGCGACGCTCGTCCCAGGTCGGATCGAACCGGATGTCTGTCTCGGCCCCGGCCGCAGCGACAGTCGTCGGCTGCTGATCGCGTGGTTCGTGAAGAAGTCGTTCTACTGGATGTTCTTCGGCGGTGCTGCCTTCGCCAGCCTCATCCACTTCGTCGAACGCGTCGAGAACGACTTCCGGGTCAACTACCGATCGCCGGAGTCGGTCGAGCACGGACTCCTGTCGGCGTGGGCCTTCGTGGTCCTGGCCGTGCTCATCCGCATCGCCATCGCCTGGATCGCCCTCGCGATGGCCTATCCGCTGGCTCGGGCCCGTGACGCCGATCTCGAGCCGCGTTCGGGTTGGAATCGGCACTATGCGACGTTCAGCGATCGCTACAAGGTGGCCAAGGCGTTCCGCGCGTTGCGGTGGACGCACCATGTCCGTCAGGCGGCGCTCGACCGCGTCGCGCCCGGACCGAGTCGATGGCGGCGCATGGATCCGGCCCTCGACGTCGCCAACGTGCTCGGCGTCATCTCCTTCATTGCAGCGGGCTTGGCGTTCACGACGATCAGCGTGACCGACCTGTTGATCTCCTGAGTCGGGCCGCGACATTGCGCGCGTGTCGTGGCGAGTCGAACGCCCCCACACAGCGTTCGGGCGCTCGGGGCTCTAGGGTGGAGCAAACCACTCTCGAGGGATCACCGGGGCATCATGCACAAGAACGCCAACTTCAGTTTCGAGGACGTCGCCCTCGTGTCGATCGAAGCGGTCGAGGCACCGATCGTCGTCACCTCCGACGAGGTCGACGAGCGGCTGCGCCCGTTCTACGAGCGCACCGACGGCAAGCCGGGTCTGCTCGAGACGCTGGCCGGCATCCGCGAGCGCCGCATGTGGCCCGAAGGCGTGTCGTTCACCGACGCCGCTGCCAAGGCCGGCGAGGCGGCGATCGTGGCCTCCGGCGTCGACCGTTCGAAGATCGGCCTGATGATCGACACGAGCGTCTGCCGCGACCGGCTCGAGCCGTCGAGCGCGGTCACGGTCCACGACGCGCTCGGTCTGCCCACGACCTGCCTCAACTTCGACATCGCCAATGCCTGCCTCGGCTTCGTCAACGGCATGCACCTCGCCGGCGTGATGATCGAGGCCGGCCAGATCGACTACGCGCTGATCGTCGATGGCGAAGGCACCCGTGAGGTCTACGACAACACGATCAACAAGCTCAACGAGCACGGCCAGGGTCTCGACGACATCATCGCCAACTTCGCCACGCTCACGCTCGGTTCGGGCGCTGCCGCAGCGGTGATCGGCCGCCACTCGGAAAACCCGGGGAGCCATCGCATCATGCGTGGCTTCTTCCATGCGGCGACCCGTCACCACGAACTCTGCGTCGGTTCGCTCGAGGGGATGACCACCGACACGCGTGGGCTCCTCGACGCCGGTGTCGAGCTGGCGAAGCTGGCCTGGGAGGACGCCGGGGCCGAAGACGGCTGGGGCGGACGCGATCGCTACGTCCTCCACCAGATCTCCGAAGTGCACACCAACGCGATGCTCGACGTGCTCGGCCTCGACCCCGACAAGGTCCCCAAGACCTTCCCGTACTACGGCAACATCGGCCCGGCTGCGGTGCCGATCACGCTGGCAGCCGTCGCCGACGACCTGTCGACGGGCGATTCGGTGGTGTGCATGGGCATCGGTTCCGGCCTCAACGCCGGCGTGCTCGAACTGCAGTGGTAGACGCCGCGGGCGAGATCGCCGCGAGCCTCCCACCCGACGACCTCGACGGGCTCGACCCGGCGTGGTCGCGCCTGGTCCGGGTTCCGTCGACCGACGGTGTCGGCCGCACCTGGCACCTCCTCGACAATCAGGTGGCCGATCCGACGGTCACCCTGCTGTGCGTACACGGCAACCCGTCGTGGTCGTACCTGTACCGCGATCTCGTCCGGCGGGCGCCGGACGGCGTGCGCGTCATCGCCGTCGATCAGCTCGAGATGGGCTTCTCCGAACGATCGGGCACCGTCCGACGATTGGCGACCCGGATCGACGACCTGACCCAGCTCACCGACGAACTCGCGCTCACCGGGCCGGTCGTCTCGGTCGGTCACGACTGGGGTGGGGCGATCTCGCTCGGCTGGGCGCTCCGTCACGTCGACCGGTTGGCGGGCGTGGTCCTCATGAACACCGCCGTGCACCAGCCCGAGGGCTCCCCGGCTCCGGGGCTCATCCGCATCGCTCGATCGAAGCCGGTGCTCCGCAACCTCACGGTCCGCACCCCCGGCTTCGTGACCGGGGCGCTCGGCCTGTCGTACCCGCCGATCCCGAAGGCGGTGCAGCGGGGCTTCTATGCGCCCTACCGGTCCGCTGATCGTCGGGCGGCGATCGCCGAGTTCGTCGGCGACATCCCACTCGAACCCGACCATCCGAGTGCCGGGCCGCTCGATGCGATCGCCGACGGACTGGACGTGCTGGCCGATGTGCCGGTGCTGCTGGTGTGGGGCGCTCAGGACCGGGTGTTCTCCGATCTGTACCTGCACGACCTCGAGCGTCGCATGCCCCACGCCGATGTGCACCGCTACCCGAAGGCGTCGCACTTCGTCTCCGAGGACGCAGACGCGTTCGGGCCGATCCTCGAGTGGGTCGACACCCTCGACGACCGCCGTCAGCAGCCCGCCTCACCCAGCGATCGCCCGACGCGTCTGCTCGACGTGCCGGCGTGGTCGGGGAACACGGTGGCGATCGCCGGTGCCGACGGTGCACCCGATCTCACCTTTGCCGACTACGCGGCGCGTGTCGACGCGGCGGCGGCGTGGCTCATCGCCGAAGGCGTGTGCCCGGGCGATCGTGTCGCCCTGATGATCCCGCCCGGCGCCAACCTGGCCGTCGCGTTGTACGCGGCATGGCGCATCGGCGCCGTCATCGTGCTGGTCGACTCCGGTCTCGGCCCACGCGGGATGAACGCCGCCATGCGTGTCGCCGACCCCGCTCACCTCCTCGGCATCCGGCGTGCGGTCGTCGCCGCCCGTGCACTCCGGTGGCCCGGACGACGTCTGTCGGTCGACGACATGAACGAGGCGGTCGACCGCCTCGTCGAGACCGAACACGACCTGCCGCCGCTCCCGACCGCCGACGACCCCGCGGCCGTCGTGTTCACGTCGGGTGCGACCGGCCCGTCGAAGGGCGTGCTGTACGGGCACCGTCAACTCGAGGCCCAGCGTGACGCGTTGCGCCGGCTGTACGACATCACCGACGACGATCGTCTCGCGGCAGCCTTCGCGCCGTTCGCGCTCTACGGGCCGGCGCTCGGCATCGCCTCGATCGTGCCCGACATGGACGTCGCCGCACCCGGCACCCTCACGGCAACGGCACTCGGTGACGCCGCCGTCTCGGTCGATGCGACGATCGTGTTCGCATCACCGGCGGCGCTCGTCAACGTCGTCGCCACCGCCGACGAGCTCACCGATGCCCACCGAGCCATGTTCGCCCAGGTCAGGCTCGTCCTGTCGGCGGGCGCCCCTGTCCGGGCATCACTGCTCCGCCAGGTCGCAGCGCTGTTCCCGAACGCAGCGATCCGGACGCCGTACGGCATGACCGAATGCCTCCCGGTCGCCGACATCTCGCTCACCGACCTCGATGCGCTCGACGCGGCAGGCCAACTCGGCGACGGCGTGTGCGTCGGTCGGCCCGTCGCGGGCGTCGACGTCGCGATCCGACCGCTCGACGAACTCGGCGGGCCCGACGGCGACCTCGTCACCACGCCCGGCGTGACCGGTGAGGTCGTGGTTCGTGCCGCCCACATGCGGGTCGGCTACGACCGGCTCTGGTACACCGAACACCGTGCGTCGAACCCCGAGGGATGGCACGCCACCGGCGACGTCGGACACCTCGACGACTCGGGACGGCTGTGGGTCGGCGGACGGATCGGCCACGTGATCGCGACCGGCCGCGGTGCCGTGACCCCGGTACGGCTCGAACAGCAGATCGAGACGCTGGGCGACGTTCGCGCCGCTGCCGTGGTCGGCGTCGGACCGAAGGGCGTCCAACAGCTCGTCGCCATCGTCGAGACCGACACGAAGCGCCCACGCCTCGCCGACGTCGAACTGGTCGACGCCGTCCGCTCGGTCGCCGGTGACGACATCGCGGCCGTGCTCGAGGTCGGTGCGATCCCCGTCGATCGGCGCCACAACTCGAAGATCGACCGCAGTCGGCTCGGCAAGTGGGCCGAGCGCGTGCTCGCCGGCGGCCGGATCGGAACCCCGTGAGGATCCTCGTCACCGGCGCCACCAGCATGATCGGCCGCGCGACGGTCGAGCGGCTGCTCGCCCGTGGCGACGACGTCCGCACCATCCAGCGCAACCCGTCGGGGCTCCCCGTCGCCGAGACGCTCGGCTCCGTCACCGACCCTGCTGCCGTGCGCGCTGCGTGCGACGGTGTCGACGCCGTCGTCCACCTCGCCGCCAAGGTCGGCGTGACGGGGGAGTGGCACGAGTACGAGAACGTCAACGTCCGGGGCACCGAACTCCTCGTCGCCGCCGCTCGACAGTCGGGCGCGGGTCGGTTCGTGCACGTGTCGTCACCATCGGTCGCTCACGCCGGCGACGCGCTGGTCGGCGCCGGAGCCGACCCCGCCGACCCGACCGCGACCAAGGGGCACTACGCGACCAGCAAGGCGCTGGCCGAGGTGGCGGCCCTCGACGCCTCGTCGGACGACCTCCCGGTCGTTGCCATCAGGCCGCACCTCGTCTGGGGCCCCGGCGACACCCAACTCGTCGGTCGCATCGTCGAGCGGGCTCGGAGCGGGCGGCTCGCACTGGTCGGCAGCGGCGCCGCGCTGATCGACACGACCGTCGTCGACAACGCGGCCGACGCGCTGGTCGCAGCGGTCGACCGAGCGCCCGAGCTCGGCGGCCAGGCGTTCGTCGTCTCGAACGGTGAGCCCCGGACCGTCGCCGAACTCGTCGCCCGGATCGCCGCCGCCGCCGGAGTCGACTGGAACGACCGCCACGTGCCCACCGCCGTCGCGAAGGGCGGCGGAGCCGTCGCCGAGCGAGTGTGGGCCCGCACCGGTCGCACCGACGATCCGCCGATGACGTCGTTCCTCGCCGAGCAACTCTCCACCGCCCACTGGTTCGATCAGCGCCGCACCCGCGACGCCCTGGGCTGGCGTCCGGCTGTGACGCTCGCAGAGGGCTTCGAACGGCTCGCTGCGTCATACGGGTCGGCGTGACAAGCTGACGAGGTGAGCAGCGCAACCCGCCGCACGGCGACGCAATGGGGCGTCTACGACGTCGACGTCGTCGACGGTCGGATCGCCTCGGTTCGCGGCATCGACCTCGACCCCGACCCGTCGCCGATCGGTGACACCCTCGTCGACGGTGTGCACTCGCTCCGCATCGAGCGACCCGCCGTCCGGCAAGGCTGGCTCGACGGCGGCCCCGACCGCGCACGCGACCGGCGCGGCGCCGACTCGTTCGTCGAAGTCGACTGGGACGTCGCCCTCCGCCTCGCCGCCGACGAGATCGACCGGGTTCGAACCGAGCGTGGCAACGAGGCGATCTACGGCGGGTCGTACGGCTGGGCGAGCGCCGGCCGCTTCCACCACGCGCAGTCGCAGCTGCACCGCTTCATGAACGTGATCGGCGGTTGCACCCGTTCCGTCGGGTCGTACTCGACTGCGGCGGCACAGACGATCCTGCCCCACGTCGTGGAGCAGTGGTACCGGATGGAGCTCGAGCAGACCACCTGGTCGGAGATCGCCGACGGCGGCGAACTCGTCGTCAGCTTCGGCGGACTCCCGGTGCGCAACAGCCAGGTCTCGTACGGGGGCATCACCCGGCACGAGGTCGGCGACGGCATCCGACGGGCACACGACCGGGGCGTCCGGTTCGTGACGATCGGGCCACAGCGTTCCGACACGCCCGGGTACACCGACCACCGCTGGATCCCGATCCGGCCGGGCACCGACGTCGCGCTCATGCTCGCCGTCGCCCACGTGCTCGGGACCGAGGGGCTGGTCGACCGGGCATTCCTCGATCGCTGCACCGTCGGCTACGAACGCTTCGAGCCGTACGTCCGCGGTGAGAGCGACGGCATCCCGAAGACCCCCGAGTGGGCGGCCGCGATCACGGGGGTGCCCGCCGATGTGATCACCGGGCTCGCCCGCGACATGGCACGGCACCGAACCCTGCTCAATGCATCGTGGGCGCTCCAGCGGGCACACCACGGTGAGCAGCCGTACTGGATGCTCGTCGTCCTGGCGTGCATGCTCGGCGACGTCGGCACCACCGGCGGAGGCTTCGGCTTCGGACACTGCAACGAGGGCCACATCGGCAGCGACGGCCGCCGGTTCGGTTGGGCGGCGCTCCCGCAGGGCACGAGCCCGATCACCTCGATCATCCCCGTCGCCCGGATCGCCGACATGCTGCTGTCGCCGAACCAACCGTTCGACTTCGACGGCCATCGACTCACGTACCCTGAGATCGATCTCGTCTACTGGGCGGGCGGCAACCCCTTCCACCACCATCAGGACCTCAACCGTCTGGTCGCAGCCTGGCAGCGACCGTCGACCGTCATCGTGCACGAACCCTGGTGGACGCCGATCGCCCGGTTCGCCGACATCGTGTTCCCGGCCACCACCGCCCAGGAGCGGATCGACGTCTGCATGTCGAGCCACGATCCGTACGCCCACGTCATGGAACAGGTGGTCGAACCGCCGGCCGATGCCCGATCCGATCATGCGATCTTCGCCGGCATCGCCGAGCGACTCGGACTCGGCGACGCCTTCACCGAGGGGCGTGACGAACGAGCGTGGATGGAACACATGTGGGAACGTTCGGCCGAGCGCGCCCGAGCCGACGGTTTCGACTTGCCGTCGTTCGACGACTTCTGGGCGGCGGGCCGGTACGAGCTCCCACCGGCCGCCGAGCAGCGTGCCGCCTGGCTCGTCGACTTCCGTGACGACCCGGCGGCCCATCCGCTCGACACGCCGTCGGGCCGCATCGAGATCTTCTCCGACACGATCGCCTCGTTCGGCTACGACGACTGCCCCGGGCACCCGGTCTGGCTCGAACCGTACGAGCGCCTCGGCGGCGCCCTGGCCGATCGGTTCCCGCTCCATCTCGTCAGCCACCAGCCGGCGACCCGCCTGCACAGCCAGCTCGACCACAGCGAGTTCAGTCGGCGTCACAAAATCGACGATCGAGAGGTGGTCCGGATCCACCCGGACGCGGCCGCCGAGCGCGGCATCGCCGACGGCGCCACCGTTCGGCTGTTCAACGACCGTGGCGCCTGTCTGGCAGCGGCACGACTCGACCCCGACCTGGCGCCTGACGTGCTGGCGCTTCCGACCGGTGCCTGGTACGCCCCGGCCGAGCCCGGAGTCGTCGGCTCGCTCGAACTCGGCGGCAACCCCAACGTGCTCACCCGCGACGTCGGCACCTCGTCGCTCGCCCAGGGGCCCAGCGCTCACACCTGCCTGGTCGAGATCGAACCGTTCTCGGGCGAGGCGCCGTCACCGAACGCCTACGAACCGCCGCCGTTCCGGTAGGCGGGAGTCGGCTCGGAGCCGGAGCGTCAGCAGCCCTCGGACGGGCGAGCTGTTGCCATCTGCTCGGCGAGTGGCCGCAGATCCATCCACCACGGGGTCGCGCTCGGACGATGCGCACCCGCTTCGACGAGTTCCGGGAAACGTTCGAGCGGTGTCGTGACGATCGAGCCGTCGACGTGGCCGAACATGTGGCTCGACCGATCGCCTCGATCGAGGGCATCGAGCAGTCGGCCGATCGCATCCGCCGCCAGACGCGACGCCTGGATCCGGTCGAACGGGCTCGGTGAGCCGCCCTGTTGGACATGACCGAGGATGGCGCCTCGAACGTCGAAGTCGCCGCCGCTCTCGTGCTCGAACAGGGCCGAGATGAACTCGGTCGTGTAGAGCGGGTCGGCGTGCTCGCTGCGCACGACCAGCCCTCGACGCTTGCCCAACTCGAACCCGGCTCGCAGGGTGGCGAGGTCGGCCTGGAGCCGATCGAGCGAGATGCCGTCCTCGGGGAGATAGACCCGTTCGGCGCCCGTCGCCAAGCCACTCATGAGCGCGAGATAGCCGGAGTCGCGGCCCATGACCTCGACGACGAAGCATCGTTGCGACGCCACCGCCGACTCCTTGATCTTGTCGACGTCGACGATGATGTTGTTGAGCGCGGTGTCGGAGCCGATGCTGAGATCGGTGCCGGGCACGTCGTTGTTGATCGTGGCGGGTAGACACACGATCGGGACGTCGATGCCGGCCGCTCGGGCGGCGTCGCCGATCAAGCGGTTCGCTCCCTGGTACGCGGTCCAGCCACCGACGACCACCAGGCCGTCGAGGCGGTGGCGTGCGATCGTGTCGGCGATGCGGTCGAAGTCGTCGGGCTCGGGCAGTCGCCGGCTGGTGCCCAGTTCGGCGCCTGGTCGAGCCGACCAGCCCGACACGCTCATCCAGCCGAGTTCGGTCGTGTCGTCGTCGATCAACCCGCGGAACCCGTCGACGAGGCCGACGATCCGGTGACCGCGCGCCATCGCGACGCGCACGATCACGCGCACCGCAGCGTTCATCCCAGGCGCCGGCGCACCGGCGTGGAGCACACCCAGCCGTCGTGGGGGAGTGCCGTCGGGTTCTTCGCGGGGTCGGACGGGGACGAGGGTGCGCAGCAGCTCGAACGACGACGTGAAGCTGCTGCCGCGCAGGGCCATGGCTCGGTCGATGTCGTTCGAGGAGATGACGTCGGCGATCGATCGAGTCGCCTCGACGCACTCCATCAGCGGCGACGTCACGACACGGTGGCCACGGATACCGACGAGCTGTGGTTCGGCCCCCGGGTCGGTGGCCAACAGATGCGTCGTGGCGGCGTGACCGAGCACCGTGCCGAGGTATCGATCGAACGCGGTGGGCGAACCGCCGCGCTGGACGTGGCCGAGCGTGGTGACGCGCGTGTCCTCGCCCAACCGCTCCTCGAGCACGGTGCGCACGTCGTGGGCCGTGATCGGGTTGCCGTGGCGATCGACGACGCCCTCCGCGACGAGGACGACGCTGGCGCGGCGGCCGATCTTGCGGCCGCCCGAGAGCACGTCGCACATCGTGTCCTCCCAACCGTCGGCCGGCGGGTTCTCGGGGATGAGCACGAAGTTGGCGCCGGCGGCCAGACTGCCCATCAGCGCGAGATAGCCGCAACGACGCCCCATCACCTCGATCACGAAGGTGCGCTGGTGGCTCGACGCGGTGCTCTGGATGGCGTCGACGGCTTCGATGATGCGGTGCAGGGCCGTGTCGGCGCCGATCGTCATGTCGGTGCCGACCATGTCGTTGTCGATCGAGCCGACGAGTCCGACGAGCCCCAGCTCGTGGTGGTCGGCAGCCGCCTCGGGAGCGAGCTCGCCGGCTGCCACCAGCTCGTCGAGCAACGCGGGCCACTCACGTCGGAAGAGATCGGCGCCGGTGAGACTGCCGTCGCCGCCGATCACCACCAACCCGTCGACCCCTCGTTCGACCAGGTTGTGAGCGGCGCGGCGTCGGCCGTCGCGCGTCCGGAAGTCGTCGCTGCGAGCGGTGCCGAGGTCGGTGCCGCCGAGCTGGAGGATGCCGCTGACGTCGGCCGAGGTCAGCGACTGGATCAGTTCGCCACCGTCGACGAGCCCTTGCAGTCCTTCACGCACGCCGAACACCTCGGCGCCGGCGGCGAGCGCGGCGCGGACGGCCGCCCGCACGGCGGCGTTCATGCCGGCCGAGTCGCCGCCGCTCGTCAGGACCGCCAACTTGCGGGTGCCGGTCACGACGGGGCTCCTTCCACGACGCGGGCGGTCTGTTCGGCGATCGCGTGCTCCTCGTCGGTCGGGACGACCATCACGGTCATGTCCGACGCTGGGGTCGTGATCACCGGCTCGTGCTGTTCGTTGGCCGAGACGTCGAGTTCGACGCCGAACGCCCCGAGGCGCTCGCAGACCCGTCGCCGGACCTCGGCGCTGTGTTCGCCGATCCCGGCGGTGAACACGAGGGCGTCGCACCCGCCGAGCACGGCGACGTAGGCGCCGACGTATTTCACGATCCGGTGACAGAACACGTCGAGCGCGAGTTCGGCATCGGCGTCGCCGGAGCGTGCCCGCTCGGTCACGGTTCGCATGTCGGAGTCGCCGCAGAGACCCACCAACCCACTGCGGCGCACCAGGTCGGCCGACACGTCGGCCTCGCTGCGACCGGACGCTCGTGCGACATGGCCGATCACGGCCGGATCGATGTCTCCGGTGCGGGTCCCCATCACGAGCCCCTCGAGTGGTGTGAGACCCATCGACGTCTCGACGCACCGACCGTGATCGATGGCGGCCATCGACGCACCGTTGCCGAGGTGGGCGACGACGAGGTCGAGTTCGTCACGCGGCCGACCGAGCGCGTCGGCGGCCCGGGCCGACACATAGTCGTACGACGTCCCGTGGAAGCCGTATCGGCGCACGCCGTAGTCGTCGAACCAGCCGCTCGGCACGGCGTA
Organism: Ilumatobacter fluminis; assembly: GCF_004364865.1. Lineage (NCBI taxonomy): Bacteria > Bacillati > Actinomycetota > Acidimicrobiia > Acidimicrobiales > Ilumatobacteraceae > Ilumatobacter > Ilumatobacter fluminis. The sequence continues at coordinate 2,641,535 of NZ_SOAU01000001.1, read as the reverse complement.
GCGGTACGCGTGGGCGGGCACGGTGCGATGGAACGCCGTGTCGAACACGGCGACGTGGGGAAGATCGGGCCACGCTCGCCGAGCGGCACGGATACCGGCGAGGTTCGCCGGGTTGTGCAGGGGCGCGAGCGGCACCAACGACTCGATGGCGTCGACCACCGCGTCGTCGATCAGGGTCGGCGCCACGAAACGTTCACCGCCATGGACGACGCGGTGACCGACCGCCTCGACGGGTGCGTCGCCCAGCTTCTCGATCACGTCGGCGAGTGCGTATTCGTGATCGACGACCTCCTCGATCAACCCTCGGGCGAGTCGGCGACCGTCGGTGGCGTCGATCAGCTGGTACTTGACCGACGAACTGCCCGAGTTGAGGACGAGGACGGCCATCAGGCGTGCTCCACGCCGGCTTGGATCGCGGTGATGGCGATCGTGTTGACGATGTCGGCCACCAGTGCGCCTCGCGAGAGGTCGTTGACCGGCTTGTTGAGGCCCTGCAACACGGGGCCGACCGCAACGGCGTCGGCCGACCGCTGCACCGCCTTGTAGGTGTTGTTGCCGGTGTTGAGGTCGGGGAAGATGAACACGGTGGCCTGGCCGGCGACATCGCTCCCGGGCAGCTTGCTGCGGGCGACGTCGACGTCGACGGCGGCGTCGTACTGGATCGGCCCCTCGACCTTCAGGTCGGGCCGCAGCTCGCGTACCCGCTCGGTCGCTGCCCGCACCTTGTCGACGTCGGCGCCGGTGCCCGACGCGCCGGTCGAGTAACTGAGCATCGCGATGCGGGGTTCGATCCCGAACATCGATGCGGTGTCGGCCGACGAGGTGGCGATGTCGGCGAGCTCGTCGGCGTTCGGGTCGGGGTTCACGGCGCAGTCGCCGTACACGAGGACGCGATCGGCGAGCAGCATCAGGAACACGCTCGACACGATCGACGTGCCGGGACGGGTCTTGACGAACTCGAGTGCCGGCCGGATCGTGTGTGCGGTCGTGTGCGCCGCACCCGACACCATGCCGTCGGCCAGGCCCTCGTACACCATCATCGTGCCGAAGAAGCTGACGTCGGTCAGGATGTCGTGTGCCCGCTCGAGCGTGATGCCCTTGTGGGCGCGCAGCTCGTGGTAGCGCTTCGCGAAGCGCTCGGTGAGGTCGGAGTCGAGCGGGTCGATGATCGGGATGTCGCCGAGTGCCAGGCCGAGATCGGCGATGCGAGTGCGGATCTGGTCCTGCGGCCCGAGCAGGGTGAGGTCGCACACCTGTCGCCGGCAGATCCGTTCGGCGGCTCGGAGGATGCGGTCGTCGGTGCCCTCGGGCAGGACGATGTGGGCCTTGGCCGCCTTGGCCCGCTCGATCAGGTCGTACTCGAACATGATCGGCGTCACGACGTCGGATCGGCCGACCTCGATGCGTTCGCCCAGGGCGGCCAGATCGACGTGCTCCTCCAGGTGGGCGAGGGCGATGTCGATCTTGCGTCGGTCGCCGGGGGTGATCGCCCCCTCCACCTCGTTCGCCGCGATCGCCGTGTCGAAACTGTCGGTCGAGACCGAGAGCAACGGCACCGGGACACCGCCCGACATGCCGGCGATCAGTGATGTGACGCGATCGTCGGGCCGGAGGCCGCCACTGAGCAGCACGCCCGACACGCTCGGGTAGGCAGCCGACGTCCGGGTCAGCATGGCGGCGAGCACGACGTCGGGACGGTCGCCGGGAGCGATGAACACGGTGTCGTCCTCGACGTGGTCGAGCATGTTCGGCACCGACATCGCGGCCACCTTCACGTGACCGACCGAACGGGTGAGGTCGTCCGGGTCACCGGCGACGAGCTCGGCACCGAGCGCTCCCTGGAGCTGTGCGAGCGAGGGTTGGCGCAGCTCGGGGAGCTCGGGCACGGCCCACACCGGATCGTCGCTCGACTGCTGGGCCAGACGCTCCCGCAGCGGTCCGAGTACCGACGGGCCGACGCGATTCACGACCATCGCACTGATCGCGTCGTCGCCGAACGAGTCACGGCCCACCCGGAATCGTTCGACGATCTCGTCGACGCCGCGGTCGTGACCGTTGACCACGACGACGATCGGGGCGCCCAGGTGCTCGGAGATCCGCAGATTGACGTCGAGCTCGATCGGTGAGGAGGCACCCGTGAAGTCGGTGCCCTCGACGACCACGAAGTCGCTGACGGCCTCGATCTGCCGGAAGCGTTCGACGACCCGAGCCATGCCCGCTCGGGACGCGTTCCCGAGCTCGCTCCGTTCGGAATCGGTGAAGGCGTAACCACACCGTTCGTCGGGCAGCTCGTAGCGTGCTCGGATGAGTGCCAGGTCGTTGTCGTCGCCCGACTGGACGACCGGTCGGAAGAAGCCGACCCGACCGACCCGCCGGGAGAGGAGTTCGACCAGGCCGAGCGCGACGAGCGACTTCCCGCTCGCCGGACCCATCGCCGTCAGGTACACCGCGCGCGTCACGCCCCCGACAGTAACGGCAACGACCGGGGCGCGGCAGTGGACGTCCGGCCCGGTCGGCCAGGGTTCATCGTCCCGTCACCGGTGCGTGACCCGTGTGGCCACGCCGACGCTCAGGTGGTGGCGTTCGCTGCGGTGTCGATCCAGGGGCCGACGCCGCTGATGCGGTCGACGGCGACGCGCACCACGACCAGGTCGGGCGAATCGCGCAATGCCAGCGGGTGTCTGTCGAGACCGGTGTACTTGCGGGCGAGGCGATCCATCAACGTCGGGTCGGCGCCCGTCGTGAGCGTCGCCGTGCCGCGCGCGACGAGGTGGCGCTGGAACCCTTGATCGTTGCGGATGTCGTCCTCGATCGAGATCACGACCGATGGGTCGGCCTCGAGATTCTTCGCTTTTCGGCTCGATCGATCGCAGCCGAAGACGATCTCGTCGTCTTCGATGATGACCCACACGACCGACACCTGGGGCGTTCCGTCGTGGTTGCGGGTCCAGACGTGCGCGACCGCATCCGATCCCAGGAGCGCCTGGGCCGGTGCTGACAACAAGGACATGGTGTGCCCCCTTTCCCCTCGGCCATCCAGTACACCGCGACTTCGACCGCGTGTCCAGAGCGATCGCGGTCAGGGGACGAGCGCGGCAGCCAGTGCGTCGGGATCGTCCGCGGTGACGATGAAGCGTGTCGTGTCGAGTTCGGGGGTGTCGATCACCAGCGCCCGCTGTTCCTTGCGGATCACGGCGACGATCCGCTTGCCCTTGCCGCGCCACGTCCCGATCTTCGTGTGGCCGGGTACCGACAGACCGGGGGCCCGGAAGCCCGACAGTTCACCGTGCGGGTCGTCGACCACCGTCACCGACTCGATCGCCGACCGGGGGATGTGGAGGTCGCCCAGGAACCCCATCACCTTCTCGAATCGCGACAGTTCGATCACAACCTCGTGCTGATTGACCGACATCGACTCCATGACTGCGTCCTTTCCCGGGTTGGCGCGATCACCGTACGAGTCGCCACCGGACGCGACATCATCCCCCGGTCGGATCGTGGTCCGTCCGGAGGATGATGTGCCGGCGAGGGGAGGCCTCGTCCCTCCGTGGTCGACCGGTCAGGTCGGGTCGTGGTTCATCTCCCAGTGCTCGGGCGACCGCCACAGTGCGCTGGCCGTGAGGTTGCGGATCGCCGTCATCTCGCTCGGCAGCCGGGTGTGGAGCTTCATGAACAACTCCTCGACCTGGAGCAGCTCGGCGTCCCAGTCGGCACGGTCGATCGACATGCAGTCGAGGAAATCGGCCTCGGTGAAGTCCTCGAGGCCCTTCCAGTTGATGTCCTGGTAGCGCGGCATCCAGCCGAGCGGGCTCTCGACACCGACCGCCTTGCCCTGCGAACGCTCGACGATCCACTGCAGGATGCGCATGTTCTCGCCGAAGCCGGGCCACACGAACCGGCCGTCGTCGTCACGACGGAACCAGTTGACCTCGAAGATGCGGGGCGGGTTCTGGATGCTGCGTCCGAAGGCGAGCCAGTGGTTGATGTAGCTACCCATGTGGTAGCCGGCGAAGGGCAGCATCGCGAACGGGTCGCGTCGCACGACGCCCTGCTGGCCGAACGCTGCCGCGGTCGTCTCCGATCCCATCGTGGCCGCCATATAGACGCCGTACGCCCAGTTGAAGCTCTGGACGACGAGCGGGATCGTGCCGGAGCGGCGACCGCCGAACACGAATGCGCTGATGGGCACGCCCTTGGGGTCGTCCCAGTCGGGATCGAGCGCCGGATTCTGGGCAGCGGGCGCCGTGAACCGGGCGTTGGGGTGCGAGGCCTTCGTGTCGGAGCCGGGCGTCCAGTCGTTGCCCTGCCAGTCGATCGCGTGAGCGGGCGGTTCGCCGTCCATGCCTTCCCACCACACGTCACCGTCGTCGGTCAGGGCGACGTTGGTGTAGATGGTGTTGGCTCGGATCGACTCCATCGCCGACGGGTTCGTGGCGAACGACGTGCCGGGGGCGACGCCGAAGTAGCCGGCCTCCGGGTTGATCGCGTACAACTTGCCGTCGTCGGGGGAGGGCTTGATCCAGGCGATGTCGTCACCGATGGTGGTGACCTTCCATCCCTCGTCCTGGAACGACTGTGGCGGAACCAGCATGGCGAAGTTCGTCTTGCCACAGGCGCTCGGGAACGCTGCGGCGACGAAGGTCTTCTCACCCTCGGGGTCGGTGACACCCATGATCAACATGTGCTCGGCGAGCCAGCCCTCGTCGCGGGCCATCGTCGAGGCGATGCGCAGCGCCAGGCACTTCTTGCCGAGGAGTGCGTTGCCGCCGTAGCCCGAGCCGTAGCTCCAGATCTCGCGCTCCTCGGGGAAGTGCACGATGTACTTCGTGTCGGGGTTGCAGGGCCACGCGACGTCGGTGTCGCCCTCGGCGAGGGGTGCGCCGACGGTGTGCATGCAGGGCACGAACTCGCCGTCGGTGCCGAGCACCTCGACGGCGCCCTTGCCCATGCGGGTCATGATCTTCATGTTCACGGCGACGTAGGCGGAGTCGGTGATCTCGACGCCGAGCTGGGCGATGTCGGAGCCGAGCGGGCCCATGCTGAACGGGATGACGTACATCGTCCGGCCCGCCATGCAGCCGTCGAAGAGACCGCCGAGGATGCCGCGCATCTCGTCCGGGTCCATCCAGTTGTTGGTCGGGCCCGCGTCCTCCTCGGTGCGTGAGCAGATGTAGGTGCGGTCCTCGACGCGGGCGACGTCGCTCGGGTCGGAACGGGCGAGGAAGCTCCCGGGGCGCTTCTCCTCGTTCAGTCTGATGAACGTGCCGGCGTCGACGAGTTCCTGGGTGAGTCGGTCGTATTCCTCCTGCGAGCCGTCGCAGAAGTGAACCGAGGCCGGCTTGCAGAGTTCGACCATGTCGGTGACCCATGCGATGAGTCCGTCGTGCTGTACGTAGTCCGGGATGTAGTCGGGGGAAGCCATGACTCCATCGTCAATTCCGATCGCCCATCTGTCCACGGCCGAACGTCCCGGATCGGCTGGGGACATGGGTCGTTCGGACGATGCTGAGAGATCGTTCAGGGGCGACATCCGAAGCGGCTCGCGGCGCCGTAGAGTTCCGCGCCGCCATGAATCGTCCCAGTGAAGACGCAGCGCTCGAACGGCTCCGCCGGTTCGACTCGCCCGACCGATCGTCATCCGGCACCGCCGAGATGCCGGCGGCGGCGCGTCCGTCCCCGCCGCCCTCGCAGCTCGACCAGAACACCGGCACCGGCCAGTTGTTCGCGTCCGTCTTCGTGCCCGGCCTGCCCTCGATGAAACGGCACCCCGTGCTCGGCATCGTCCTGTTCGTCGTCGGGGTGCTCCTGCCGTTCGTGATGCTCGCCTGGGTGTACGCGAACCGCGACGACCTGGTCGGATTCGCTCTCGACCCACAGTTCCTGCTGATCGTCACCGCGGCAGCGCTCGGCGCCGTCGTCGTGCGGCTCGCCGCCATCGGCGAGGTGTTCCACGCCCACCGGCGTTCGCCCGGGATCGCCGGTCGATCGTCGGTCGCCGCCGTGCTGGTGCTCGCGCTCGGCCTCCCCGCGTACTGGGTGGCGTTCCAGGCCAACGAGGCCCGCACCGTTGTCGCCGACGTGTTCGCCGGCGGCAGCGACGACCCGCTGTACACGCCGACGAACGCCGCGGTCGACCAGAGCGACTTCACGAACATCGTGCTGTTCGGCGGCGACGCCGGCCCGGGCCGGTGGGGGCTCCGTACCGACACGATGATCCTCGTCACCATCCACGAGCCGACCGGTCGCACGGCGCTGGTGTCGATCCCGCGCAACCTGACCCGCATCCAGTTCCCGCCAGGCACCCCGATGGCCGACGCGTTCCCCAACGGATTCGACGATCTGGGCAACGCGATCTTCCCGTACGTGTCGACGCGCGACGAACTCATGGCCGCCTACAGCCGCGACGGGCTGCAAGCCGAGGCCGTCGCACTGTCCGAAGCACTCGGCTACTCGCTCGGCATCCAGATCGACGACTTCGCCCTCGTCAACATGCAGGGCTTCACGGAGGTGATCGACGCCGTCGGTGGCGTCACCCTCGACCTGGCGACCAGCATCGAGCTGCCACCGTCGCTGCCGGGCGAGCGCGAGCTGCCGTCGTCGATCGGCCCGGGCGCCGTCGACATGGACGGAGCGATGGCGATCGCATACGCCCGTTCGAGGTACGCCGACTCCGACTACCAGCGGATGGGTCGCCAGCGTCAGCTGCTCGCAGCGCTCGGCTCCCAGGTCTCGGCGACCGAGGCGTTGACCGGGTTCGGCTCCGTCACCGGCGTGCTCGACGACTCGATGCGGACCTCGCTGTCGTCGAGCGAGTTCAGCCGGCTCCTGGACCGCCTGGGCGACAACCAGGCGATCCAGGAGTCGGTCGGTCTGATCCCGCCGCTGATCGAGCCGGGCAATCCCGACTACGTGCAGATCCGCACGATCATCGCCGGTGTGCAGAACGCCATGGCGACGGGCAACCCGTCCGGCTACGCCGGCTGAGACCGCTCAGCGTTCGTGATCGCCCTGTCGGTACAGGGCGGTGAGTTCGTCGAGCTTCGCCTTGACGTCGGCGTCGATCGGTGACTCGACCGCTGCGACCGACGCGGCGAGCTGTTCCGGGCGGCTGGCACCGATGATCGGTGCCGTGACCACCGGGTTGGCGAGTACCCACTGGATCGCCATCGTCGTCATCGGCACCCCGGCGTCCTCGGCGACGGCCCGCAGGTCTTCGACCGACGCGAACATCTGATCCTGCCAGTAGCGCTCCGAGTACATCTCGCCTGCGCCGCCGAGCGTGAACCGGGTGCCCTCGGTGGGTGCGCCCTGCCTGTGCTTGCCGGTGAGCAGGCCGCCGGCGAGCGGGTTGTACGGGATGACGGCGACGTCGTCCTCGTCACACAGGCGGAACAGCTCGCGTTCGTTCTCTCGGAACAGGAGGTTGTAGCGGGGCTGCACCGCCTCGAACCGGCTGATGCCGAGCGCCTCGCTGCGACCGATCGCCCGGGCGAGCTGGTACGCCATCGTGTTCGAGCAGCCGACGTATCGGACCTTGCCCGACCGCACGAGGTCGTCCAGTGCCTGGAGCGTCTCGTCGATCGGTGTGTGCGGATCGAAGAAGTGGATCTGGTACAGGTCGACGTAGTCGGTGCCGAGGCGCTCGAGCGACCGGTCGATCGCCCGCATGATGTTCTTGCGGCTGTTGCCCTGATCCCACGCGTTCGGTCCGGTGCGGAAGAAGCACTTGGTGGCCAGGACGATGTCGTCACGACGACCGTGACGTGCCATCCACCGACCGATCAGCTCTTCGGTCCGGCCGATCGTCTCGACCGGACCACCGATCGGGTACACGTCGGCGGTGTCGAAGAACGAGATCCCGGCGTCGTACGCCGTGTCCATGATGGCGAACGAGGTCTCGTCGTCGCACTGGAACCCGAAGGTCATCGTGCCGAGGCACAGCTTCGAGACGCGAAGGCCGGTGCGGCCGAAACGAACATGTTCCATGGCCGCACCGTACCTTCGGCGTGGTCAGCCCATCAGATCGGCGGCTTCGTCGATGAGTGCGGCGAGCTCGTCGATGTCGTCGTCGTCCATCTCGTCGGCCAGCCGGTCGGCTTCGGCGACGAGCGACGCCATCTCGATGTCGTCGGCGTACGGGTTGTCGCGCAATACCTCCGCGAAGACGGCCACGACGGTCGCGAGGCGGAAGTCGTCCGGCGTGCTCGCCCAATCGATCTCGACGTCGCGCAGGTCGATGTCCTCGTCGATCTCGGTCACGTCGCCGTCGTCCGGGTCCTCCCACCGCAGGAACACCTCGCCGATCTCGTCCCGGTCGTCGAGGTCGACGCCACGCTCGAGTTCGAGCTCGTAGACGGCGGTTACCTGGTGACCGGCACCGAGCTCGCCGGCGTCGACGTCGTCGTTGCGGAAATCGCTGTCGCGCACACCCCGGTTCTCGAACCCGATCAGCCGGTAGGCCTCGACGATCTCCGGGTCGAACTCGACCTGGATCTTGGCGTCCTTCGCCACGGTGAGCAGTGTCGATGTCAGCTCGTCCTCGAACAGGCGCTCGGCCTCCTCGTCGGTGTCGACGTAGGCGTAGAAACCGTCGCCCTGGTCGGCGAGCTGCTCCATCGTGACGTCGTTGAAGTTGCCCATGCCGAAGCCGACCGTCACGAGGTTGATGCCGCGGTCGGCATCGTCTCGGATCATCGCCGCCAAGGCGTCCGGGTCGGTCACGCCGACGTTGGCGACACCGTCCGAGGCGAGCACGACCCGATTGATGCCGTCGTCTCGGAAGGCCTCGCCGGCCAGTTCGTAGCCCGTGCGGAGTCCGCTCTCGAGGTTGGTCGACCCGCCGGGCTCGAGGTCGTCGATCGCGTCGAGGATCACGTCTCGTTCGCTGACCGGCGTCGGGAACAGCACGACGCCCGAGGCGTCGGAGTAGGTGACGATCGCGACCGTGTCGTCGTCGTCCAACTCCTCGACGAGGATCTCGAGCGACTCCTTCACCAGCCCGAGACGATCGTCTCGATCCATCGACCCGGACGTGTCGACCACGAAGGTGAGCGCGGCCGGACCCCGGTCGTCGTCGTCGACGATCTCGCCTTGCACACCGATGCGGACGAGCACATTGTCGTCGTCGAACGGTGATGGGCCACCGTCGACGCTGATCTCCAGACCGCTGCGCGGCGTGTCGTAGTCGTACGAGAAGGCGTTGACGTACTCCTCCGGGCGGACCGACTCGATCGGCGGGAGCACCCCTTCGTCGATCCACCGTCGCATGACCGTGTACGAACCGGTGTCGACATCGAGGGCGAACGTCGACAACGGGTCGTCGCTCGTCTCGACGAAGTCGCGATAGCCGTAGTCCTCGAAGGTGTTGTCCTGCTCGCGGTCGGTCGGCTCGACCGGTTCGGACTCGAACAACCCGCCGGACCCGTCCTCACCGGCGGTCGGCGCCGCGGCCTCGTCGGCGAACTCGGCGTCGGCGTCCCCGGCCGGAGCATCGGCAGGTTCCTCCGCCGGCTCCTCGGTCGCCATGTCGTCGCTCTCGGCGTCGTCACCGCTGTCGTCTCGGGCGTCGTCGGCTGGCTCGGACGCCGGTTCGTCGGCCGGTGGTGCGAAGACGTCCTCCTCGTCTCGCCCTCCGTCGGACGACTCGGACGACCGGGACGACTGCTCGACGTCGTCGTCGCTCGAAGAGTCGTCGTCATCCCCACTGCAAGCAGTGAGCATCACCCCCACGGCGACCAAGGCCGCCACTGTCTGGTTCACGTTGCTGCGCTTCATGGCGGTTGGACGAACGTCGCCACCGGACCGGTTCCCGATGCCCATGTGTCGAACGGATGACGAAACGGGGGCCTCCCAACCGGTCGGCGACCGGGTCGAGTCCGTACCGCCGACTGTTCACCACTCGGTCGACGGGTGTTCACCGACCGGCGATCGGACGTCCACCACCCCGATCTAGGTTCGCCGACGATCCCACGATCCCCAGGCGAATGGAGACCCCCGTGACCGTTGACGACGGCATCAGCAACCCTTCGACCAACCGTCCCTTCCAGGACGTGTTGGCCACCAACCTCAGCCGCCGCAAGGCCCTCATCGGCGGCGGCGCCACGGCTGCGATCGCGTTCTTCGGCGCATCGAGCGTCGCCGAGGCCGGCGCGCCCGCCAAGACCGGCAACGGCAAGGGCAACGGCAACGCCGTGTTCCACAATTCCCTGATCGGGTTCGCTCCGTGCCCGAACCCGGGTGGGCCGAACCCGACGATCTCCGACGACTACCAGTACGACGTGATCATCCCGTGGGGCACTCCGCTGCAGCCCGGCGGCGTCGACACCAACGGGGGTCGTCCCGCCTCCGAGGCCGAGGCGCTCCAGCAGATCGGACTCGGGCACGACGGGATGCACTTCTTCCCGATCAACGGGCGCAGCGACCACGGAATCCTGTGCATCAACCACGAGTACGGCACCACGCCCCACGTGCTCGGCAAGGCGTTTCCCGAGAGTCTCGAGGACGTCCGCATCTCGCAGGCGATCCACGGCAACGCGGTCGTCGAACTGAAGCGCACCAACGGCGCGTGGGAGCGGGTCGCGTCGAGCTACAACCGGCGGATCACCCCGAACACCCCGGTCACCTTCGACGGTCCCGTCGCCGGGCACCCGCTGCTCGACAACCCGGCGGGCAACGCTCCCGCCGGCACGGTGAACAACTGCGCCAACGGCTCGACGCCGTGGGGTACGTACCTCACCTGCGAAGAAAACTTCAATGGCTACTTCGGCGCGAACGAGACGTTCACGGCGACCGAGCGTCAGGCGCGTTACGGCCTGTCGTCCGGCGGGTTCGGCTACGGCTGGCACGTCTTCGACGAGCGATTCGACCTGACGAACCCCGACTACGCGAACGAGTCCAACCGCTTCGGCTGGATCGTCGAGATCGACCCGATGAGTCCGACGTCGGCACCGGTGAAGCACACGGCGCTCGGGCGCGTGAAGCACGAAGGCATCGCACTCACCGTCGGCCGTGGCGGTCGCGTGGTCGGCTACATGGGCGACGACGAGCGGTTCGACTACATCTACAAGTTCGTGTCGGCCAAGAACTGGAAGTCGATGCGTGCGCAGGGCAAGAGCCCGCTCAGCGAAGGCCAGCTGTTCGTCGCCCGTTTCGACGACGACGGCACCGGCCAGTGGCTCGAGCTCACGATCGACAACCCGGTGCTCGCCGCCGAGTTCGCCGACCAGGCCGAGGTCCTCGTCTACGCACGCCGAGCCGCCGACCTGCTCGGCGCCACCCCGATGGACCGCCCCGAGTGGACCTCGGTCGCCCCGAACGGCGACGTGTACTGCACCCTGACCAACAACACCCGCCGCACCGAGGCAAACGCCGCCAATCCGCTCGCGCCGAACCCGGACGGGCACATCATCCGCTGGCGCGACAGCGACAAGCACGTCGGGACATCCTTCGAGTGGGACATCTTCCTGATCGCCCAGGACAGCCACGGCACCGAGGCTGCCTACGGATCACCCGACGGCTTGTGGGTCGACCCCGACGGCCGTGTGTTCGTCCAGACCGACGGCGACCAGCCGTACGGCAACAACCAGATGCTCGTCGCCGACCCCAAGACCAAGGAGATCCGGCGCATCTTCGCCGGCGTCGACGGCGACGAGATCACTGGCATCGCCGTTACCCCTGACCGTCGGACGATGTTCGTCAACACCCAGCATCCGGGCAACGGCGACCCGTCGTCGACCAACTTCCCGGTGCCGGGAGCCGGCGGTCCCGAGATCCCTCGCGACGCCACCTTCGTGATCACCCGCAAGGACGGCGGCGTCATCGGTTCGTGACGTCTGCGCCCCGGCCCGGTTCTGGTAGGGAGACCGAGTCGGGGCGCAGCCTCGATCCCGAAGCGGCGCTCAGCTGTCGCGTTCGGCGACGATCTGCGACTCGCGGGCGGCCGCTGCGAAGATGCCCTTCGACATCAGCGACGACTCGACCTTGCGGCGCCGCAGATAGACCTCTGCCCGCTTCGCGTGCACGTCGGGATCGTCGGGTGCTGCCCACCCGGCGAAGTCGGCGAGGTGGCTCGCGAGTCGGATGTCGCCGTCGTCGAGCGCCTGATCGGCTCGGTCGAGCAGGGCCTGCGTGCCGCCGGCCAGCTCGGCCACGACGGCACCCACGGCCGCGTCGGGAGCCGGCTTCAACCGGCTCGCGGCACCGTCCCACCAGCCTCCGAACTGGCGCCAGACATTGCGAACGACGAACTCGGGCTCGTCGTAGAGGGGTCGAAGGTAGGGGAGCGCCAGGGTGTCGTCCGGGACCCGAACCGTGTGCACGATCTCGTCGAGCTTCGCACCGGCGTTCATCATCGACACGACCTCGTCGACGATCGCGTCGAGCGCATCGGCGACGGTGTTCAGCACCGTCGAGATCCGCTCGGCGCCGGCGATCGGCAACCCGTGCGCCGGTACGACCAGTTCGGGCTCGAGCGCCGCCATCCGTCGCAGCGCCGCTGCCCACTCGATCGGGTATCGCTGCACCTTCTGCGGGTTGCCGGCGTTCGGGAAGTTCCAGATCAGGAAATCGCCGGCCATGATCGCCTTGCGATGCGGCAGCCACGCCCACAGATGGTCATCCGTCTCGCCGCGATCGTGGAACAGTTCGATCGTCTCGTCGCCGACCTGCACGGTGTGGGAGTCGCCGACGACGGTCGTCGGCCAGAGGGTGCTCGCCGGCAGGAACTGTCGCCAGCGGGCGAGCGCCTCGTCGTCCGACTCGGCCAGCAGCAGCCCCTGGTCCTGTCGGATTCCGCCGAACTGGCGCTGGTTGATGTCGATGTTCCAGTCGTTGGTCGCCCGGTAGCGCTCGAAGCGTGCGCTGACCCGCTCGTGGCCGATCACGTCGATGTCGTTCCAGCGCTCGGCGAACGCCCCGCTGCCGCCGACGTGGTCGATGTGACCGTGGGTGTAGACGAGATGGGTGACGGGCACGTCGGACCAGTCGTCGATCGCCGCTGCCACGTCGTCGCCGCTGCTGCGGTGTGAGGCGTCGAACGCGATCGCGCCGGCGTCCGTACGCACGACGGCGGAGTGGCTGAAGCTCTCGACGACCGCCATGCCGTCGCCGATCTCGCTGAGCTCTTGCGTGACGCGATTGACCGGCTCGTCGAGGATGCGGTCGTCGATGATGCGGCTGGAGAGTGCGAGCAGATCGGCCATGTCCCGACGGTACTGCTCGGCCCGAACGGGGAACGGACGGAGAAGGTGCGGAACGGGTCCGAACGAGTCGAGAAACAACCGGAGAACTGCCTGGTAGCGGCGGGTGGGCGTCCGTACCGTCGCTCTCGTCCACCCCCGAACCAGGAGGCAGCATGATCCGTACCCGAACCGCCCTCGCCGCCACCGTCGCCGCAGCGCTCACCCTCGCAGCGTGTGGTGACGACGACGGCAACGACACCGCCGCGCCCGTCGAGTCCGTCGCCGATGACGACATGGCCGATGACGACATGGCCGATGACGAGATGGCCGACGACGACATGGCCGACGACGAGATGGCCGATGACGAGATGGCCGATGACGAGATGGCCGATGACGAGATGTCCGACGATGACATGGCCGACGATGACATGTCCGATGACGAGATGTCCGACGATGACATGGCCGATGACGAGATGGCCGACGATGACATGTCCGACGATGACATGTCCGATGACGACATGTCCGATGACGACATGTCCGACGATGACATGGCCGACGATGACATGGCCGACGACATGTCGATGAACGACCTGATGAGTCGCATCATCGACCGTGACGATCTCACCGTCCTCGACGACGCGATCCACGCCGCCGGACTGCAGGACGCCCTGCACGACGAGGGTCCCTTCACCGTGTTCGCTCCCACCGACGAGGCGTTCGCCGCCTACCTCGGCGAGATGGACATGACCGCCGACGACGTCCTCGCCGACACCGACGCCCTCACGACGCTGCTCGAGGCCCACGTGGTCGAAGGCAGCGACGACGCCGCCATGGTGATGGACATGAACGGCCAGGCCTTCACCACCCTCGCCGGCAGCGAACTCACCATCACCGTCGACGGTGACACGGTGATGGTCGGCGACGCCACCGTCGTCGAATACGACATCACCGCCGACAACGGCGTGATCCACATCATCGACACCGTCTTGACGCCGCCCGCCGGCTGAACGAACCTCGCTGGGTGCGGCGTTCGCCGCACCTGGCGACGGGAGCGCACATGACCTCCATCGACATCGACCACGAACAGCACGACGACCGGCACGACCAGCACGACGACGCGGGGCCGGACGAACCGTCGACGCCCGGCGACGACCGCGTCGCACGCCTCGTCCATCCACGGGCGATCCGGTGGTTCCACTGGATCAACGTCCCGCTGCTGACCATCATGGTGTGGAGCGGCCTCCGCATCTACTGGGCCGAGGACGTCTATGCGTTCGGCATCGGCAGCTGGGAGTGGTTCGCGTTCTTCCCCGAGGTCGTCTACGAACAACTCGGCCTCGACCGCCGGTTGGCGCGCGGGATGGCGTTCCACTTCTCGTTCGGGTGGTTGTTCGTCATCAACGGCGTCGCCTACTCGATCTACCTCGCTCTGACGGGGGAGTGGCGGCACATCGTCCCCGACCGACGGGTGCCGAGAGAAGCCGCCCAGGTCGTCGCTCACGATCTGCACCTCCGCAAGGACGCCCCGCCGCAGGGCAAGTACAACGCCGCCCAGCGCATGGCGTACACCGCCGTGCTCGTCATGGCGGCGATCCTCGTGATCAGCGGCTTCGCGATCTACAAGCCGACCCAGCTCCACCCGCTGCCGTACCTGTTCGGCGGCTACCAGGGCGCACGGCTCACCCACTTCGCGATGACGATCGGCATCGTCCTGTTCTTCGTCGTCCACCTGCTCCAGGTGGCCCGTGCCGGATGGAACAACTTCCGCTCGATGATCACCGGCTACAGCCTCGAACCCGCCAGTCCCGCCGACGTCGCGGCCCCCGACGTCACCACACCCACCGACGAGGAGGCCACGTCATGAGTGGCACCGAAACCACCGACGATCGCCCTGGACCCGACGACGACCGGCAGCACGACGACGATCGGGCCCGGCAGCTCGCCGCCCAGACCGCCGACGCACCCACGATCCCGGTCTCGGAGTTCCGCACTCGCTCGCGGCGATCGTTCCTCACGGGTGCCGCCGCCGTCGTGGTCGGCGGCGGGCTGTGGCGGTGGGTCCAGACCCAAGACACCGACGACGGCATCCCGCAGGTGCTGCGCGACACCCTCGAGGCGAACGAGTCGATCTGGACCGCCCTGCCCGCGCGCTCGGCGCCCGAGTACGACATCGCCGACGCCAGCCCGATCCAGATCAACGGCCGACTCGGGATCCGCAACGAGATCGACCTCGACGAGTGGACCGTCCGCGTCGAGGCGCCCGACGGCACGATGCTCGATGAACTCGACATCTCGACCTTCGAGGCGCTGCCCCAGTACGACCTCGTCTACGAGCACAAGTGCATCGAGGGCTGGTCGAACATCACCCACTGGGGAGGGCCCCGTTTCGCCGACTTCCACGCCCGCTACGCCGACGAGGTCGGCGACGTGCCCTACGTCGGGCTGGCGACGCCCGATCGTCAGTACTACGTCGGCTGGGACATGCCGTCGATCCTGCACCCGCAGACGCTGCTCGCGATGCGTGAGCACGGCGAGCCGTTGTCGCAGGCGCACGGTGCACCGCTCCGGCTCGCCACGCCGAACAAGTACGGCATCAAGGCGATCAAGCGGATCGGCGTGATCCGGTACTCGTACGAGCGCCCGGCCGACTACTGGGCCGAGCGCAGCTACGACTGGTACGCCGGACTCTGATCGTCCGGCATCGCCGGGTCAGGCGCGCGGCTCTCGGGGCAGACCGAGCACCCGCTCACCGAGGATGTTGCGCATGATGTTCGACGTGCCACCCATGATCGTGTAGCCGGGCGCGTAGAGGAGGCCGTGCACGACGTCGTTCCACACCGTGGCGTCGGCGCCGTAGACACGGGCGACGAACTCGGCGACCTCGATCTCGTGCTCGGTGCAGAAGCACTTCGTGGCGGCGGAGAACCCCGTGGGTGCCTGCCCGAGCACCTCACGAGTGACGAGGATGCGTCCGATCCGGTAGGCCGATTCGAGTCGGGCGATCTCCTGGCGGACGCGCGGGTCGGAGGTGTCGGCCCGGTCGCACGCGAGTTGGAACAGGGCACGGTTCGAGACCAGCCGGTCGATGCCGCCGCGTTCGTGTTCGAGCTGGCGCATCGTCTGCTTGAACGCGTTGCCCTCGACGCCGACCAGGTTGGGGAGCGGCACCCGCACGTCGGTGAAGAACACCTCGCAGAAGTGCTGGTTCGTGGTCATGTCCTTGATCGGACGGACCTCGATGCCGGGCGTGTCCATCGGCACGATGATCTCGCTGATGCCCTGGTGGGGCGGGCCGTCGCTGCTCGTGCGGCAGATCAGGTAGATGTAGTCGGCGACATCACCGAAGCTGGTCCAGATCTTCTGGCCGTTGATCACCCACTCGTCGCCGTCGCGTCGTGCCGACGTGACGAGCGATGCGAGATCGCTGCCGGCGTTCGGTTCCGACATGCCGATGCACCAGGTGGTGTCGCCCGACAACATGCCCGGCAGGAACTCGGCCTGCTGGTCGTCGCGGCCGTAGGCGATCAGGGTCGGCCCCATCTGTCGGTCGGCGAACCACATGGCCGCGATCGGTGCGCCGGCGGCGATCAGTTCCTCACCGATGATCAGGCGGTCGACCGGCGGGCGACCCTGGCCGCCGAACTCGGTCGGCCAGGTCAGGCCGATCCAACCCAGTGCGGCCATCTCCTTCGCGAAGTCCTTCGAGAAGCCGTTGATCCACGAGTCGTTGTGACGACCGAACCGCTCCACCGCGTCGGCGGCGACCTGACGGGCCTGCTCACGCAACTCGATCTGTTCGGGCGACCACGCGAAGTCCATGGCGACGATCGTATGCGTGAGCAACCCTCACCCCCGAATCGGTCGGGACGGACGGGCTCGCGCACTGAGTGGTTGGCCAAACCCGAAATGTGACATTTCCGTGGTCGGATTTTCCGGTTCTTGAACGAATTCCTCGGAATTCCTTGAATTTCGGGGTGACAGCGCCGAGACGAGATTCATACGCTGGAAGCATGTTGGGTACTCGGAACGGCGCGATTCGGCGAATCGCCACCGCGATCACAGCGGTATCTGTACTGAGCGTCGTCGCCACCGCGCCGAGCGTGCTGGCTGACGAACCCCCGGCCGGCGAACCGGCTCCCGAGACGACCGCTCCCACGAGCACGGTCGCTCCGGAGGCCACGACGACGACCACCGTTGCGCCGACCACGACGACGACCACCACGGTCGCCCCCACGACGACCACGACGACGGTTGCTCCGACGACGTCCACCACCACGACCAGCACGACCGTGGCGAGCGACGACGGTGCCGTGGGAGTCGTCGACGGTGACACCGTTGCCGTCGGGGCCCCGCCCGTGCCGACGACCACGATCGTCGCCGTCGGTCTGCCGCCCGTCCCGCCCACCACCGTGGCGGTGGCGGTCGGTCTCCCGCCGGTGCCGCCGACGACGGCCGCGCCGGCCTCGACGCCGACGCCGACGGCCGCGGCGCCGACGCCGCTCGCCACCCGCACCCGCCCGATCCCGACCGTCACCCGTGACCGCGTCGGTGATGCCACGGCGATCGTGTCGCTCGGCATCGAGCGCTTCGCCGACCTCTTCTGATCTGGCGCCTTCTGATACGGCGCCGGCCCGCTCGAGCCGCCCTCGGGACGACCTGACGCCGGACGCGACGAACGGCCGCCCGGAGGCGGCCGTTCGGCTCGATCGATTCGCTTCGGGTGATCAGCGGTTGCCGATCTCCACGTAGTCGCGCTCGTCGGGGCCGGTGTACCACTGGCGGGGACGCGAGATCTTCTGATCCTTGTCGTTCAACAGCTCCTGCCAGTGGGCGAGCCAACCGGCCGTGCGCGGGATCGCGAACAGCACGGTGAACATCTCGACGGGGAATCCCATCGCCTGGTAGATCAGGCCCGAGTAGAAGTCGACGTTCGGGTACAGCTTGCGGTCGACGAAGTACGAGTCCTTCAGTGCGACCTCTTCGAGGGCCAGCGCGATGTCGAGCAGCGGGTTCTTGCCGGTCACCTCGAACACGTCGTAGGCCGTCTTCTTGATGATCGTGGCCCGGGGGTCGTAGTTCTTGTAGACGCGGTGGCCGAAGCCCATCAGGCGGCCCTCGCCGTTCTTGACCGAGTCGATGAAGGCCGGCACGTTCTCGACGGAGCCGATCTCGCTGAGCATGCGCACGACGGCCTCGTTGGCGCCACCGTGCAGCGGGCCGTACAGGGCGCTCGCCGCAGCGGCAGCCGACGAGTAGGGATCGGCGTGGCTCGACCCGACGACGCGCATTGCGGTCGTGCCGCAGTTCTGCTCGTGGTCGGCGTGGAGGATGAACAAGATGTCCATCGCCCGCTCGAGGATCGGGTCGACCTGGTAGTCGTTGCCGACCTTCCACATCATGTTGAGGAAGTTGGCGGGGTACGAGAGCTCGTTCTCCGGGTAGTTGAACGGCAGGCCCTGGGAGAAGCGGTACGACATCGCAGCGATCGTCGGGGTCTTCGCGATCAACCGCAGGATCTGCTTGCGGCGGGATGCCTCGTCGTCGATGTCCTTGGCGCCGTCGTAGAACGTGCCGAGCGCGGCGATCGCCGACACGAACAGGCCCATCGGGTGGGCGTCGTAGTGGAAGCCGTCGACGAACCGCTTGCGCATGTTCTCGTGGATGTACGTGTGGTGCGTGACGTCGTGGCGCCACTGCTCGAGCTCGGCCGTCGTCGGGAGCTCACCGTGCAGCAGGAGGTAGGCGACCTCGAGGAAGGTCGACTTCTCGGCGAGCTGCTCGATCGGGTAGCCGCGATAGCGGAGAATGCCGGCGCCGCCGTCGAGATACGTGATCTCCGACTTGCACGACGCCGTCTGCATGTAGGCGGGGTCGTACACGAACAAGCTCGGGTCGAGCTCGCGGACGGCCGCCGCAGGGAACACACCGCCTTCGATCGGTACGGTGACGGTCTTGCCGGTGCGGTCGTCGGTGATGGTGATGGTGTCGGGCACGTCGCTTCCTTCGTGTCTCACGCGTTGAATAGGGCTGTTCTCCCGTGTCGGGACTGTATCGGCCCAGGGCACCAACGCTTCAACGAAGCGTTTGAACATCTGATGACGGCCCGCCCGGTGGGCATTGGCCCGCGCCGACGGTGACTCAGAGCGGGGTGTTGCCGTGCTTGCGGCGCGGCAGGCGCTCGCGCTTGTTCGCCAGCATCGACAACGCGGCGGCCACCTCGCGACGTGTTTCCGCCGGGTCGATGACGCCGTCGACGAGGCCACGGTCGGCCGCGATGTACGGGTTGAGGAGACGTTCGGCGTAGTCGACCTCGAACGCCGCTCGTTCCTCGTCGGTCGCCCGGCGCTGCAGGATGGCGGCGGCCTGGCCGGCGCCCATCACGGCCAGTTCGGCCCAGGGCCAGGCGAGGCACACGTCGTTCCCCATCGTCTTGGAGTCCATGACGATGTAGGCGCCGCCGTAGCTCTTGCGCAAGATGATGCAGATCCGGGGCACGGTCGCCCGTCCGTAGGCGTAAACGAGCTGGGCGCCGTGGCGGATCATGCCGCGCCACTCGAGGTCCTTGCCGGGGTAGAAGCCGGGCGTGTCGACGAGGGTGAGGATCGGCAGGTTGAACGAGTCGCAGAACGACACGAAGCGGGCGGCCTTCTGCGACGCCGGGATGTCGAGCGTGCCGGCGAGGTTCATCGGCTGGTTGGCGATGATGCCGATCGGGCGACCGCCGACGGTCGCGAAGGCGGTCACGACGTTGCCGGCCCAGCGTGCGCGGATCTCCATGAACGAGTCGTCGTCAACGATCGCCTCCGCGACCTGGCGCACGTCGTAGCTACCGGTCGACGATTCGGGGATCAGTTCGCCCGCCTCGGGGCACGGCCGGTCGACCGGGTCGGTGACGGGCCAGCGCGGCGGTTCGAGGTCGACGTGGTCGGGCAGGTAGGCGAGGAGCTCGGTGACCATCTCGGTGCCGGCGTCTCGATCGGCGACGACGCCGACCGGCAGGCCGGCGTTCTGCTCGAGCGGGCCCGGGCTCCCGAGGTCGTCCTTGGTGATGTCGATGCCGGTGAACTGGCGGACCATCACCGGGCCGTTGACGAACGCATACGAACGTTCGGTCATGATGACGAAGTCGACCAGGCCGAGCAACAGCGCCGGTCCGGAGACAGCCGGTCCGTCGACGATGGCGAAGGTGGGGACGGCGCCGGAGCAGCGGGTGAGGGCGCGGGCGACACGCCCCCAGCCGTCGAGTGCTGCGATCCCTTCGCCGATGTCGGCGCCGGCGGAGTTGACGACCATCACGAGCGGGATCCGCTCGTCGAACGCGGTTCGGGCCGCGATCTCCATCGTCATGGTCATCGCCTGGGTGAGCGGCGCCGCCGGGTCGACGGCGTCGAACTCGAGCCACGACACGCGTCGACCGTCGAGGAGCCGGATGCGAGTGCTGACCGGTCCGGGGACGGCCGCGGCGAGTTGGAGTTCGTCGAGGGACATCGGGTCGGACACTATCCGGACCGACCCGACGGCGACAGGGTGCCGTCGCGCTCTCGCCCCGAGCCGGCCATCGCCGCCGTCGACGGACGCCCGTGTCGTCAGGACGAGCGCTGGAGCGGGAACGTCTCCGAGCCGAGGTGCACGCCGGGCTGATCGGCGCCGTGCGAGGCGATCACGTCGGCCAGCACCTCGGCGACGGCCGTCGTCGCGGCGCTCGGCGCCGGGCGGCGGCGCCGAGCGAACGCAACGACGCGACGGGGGAGTTCGGGCACCGTGATGCGGCTGAATCGGCCGTCGACCTGGCGTGGCGCCGCCGTGGCCGGGACGATCGCTGCGCCGTAGCCGTCGAACGCCAGCGACGCGAGCAGGCGCACGCCGTCGATCTCGGCTTGTGCCCGCAACGTCACGTCGA
This sequence comes from Ilumatobacter fluminis, assembly GCF_004364865.1. Lineage (NCBI taxonomy): Bacteria > Bacillati > Actinomycetota > Acidimicrobiia > Acidimicrobiales > Ilumatobacteraceae > Ilumatobacter > Ilumatobacter fluminis. Next base: position 2,620,457 of record NZ_SOAU01000001.1, on the reverse strand, counting down.
CGCTGCCGGCGGCCCGGTCGAGCACCCGTCGCAGTGCGGCACCCTTCGGCGGGAGGAGCAGGGGGGTGTCCTCGAGTTCGGTGAGCGACATCTCGTCACGCCCGGCGAGTGGATGTCCGGCGGGAGCGAGCAGGAGAAGGTCTTCGGCGAACAGCGGCTCGACGACGAGTTCGGGGTCGTCGATCGGCAGGTGGATGATCGCCGCATTGAGCTGGCCGGACAGCACGCCCGGCACGATCGTGGTCGTGGAACCCTCGCTGACGATCGGGTGGACTCGTGGGTGTCGCTCGGCGACGGCGCCGAGCAGCTGCGGCATCATCCAGCGGGCCGTCGTACCGATCACGCCGATGCGGGCATCGCCCGACACGTCGTCGTCGAGCGAGGCGATGTCGGCCGCGATGTCGTCGATCTCCTGGAGGACGCGGCGTGCCCGCTCGACGACTCGGACCCCTTCCTCGGTCAGGGTGCCGTTCGAACGGTCGACGAGCGGTGCGCCGAGTTCGCGCTCGAGCTTGGCCACATGGCCGGACACGTTGGACTGCACCGTGTAGAGGGCTCGTGCAGCGGCGCTGAAGGTGCCGTGATCGGCCACGGCGACGATGGCGGCGAGCTGGCGGACGTCCATGCCGGGAGCCTATCGGCAAAACAGATAATGACTATCGTCATGTTCTACTTGCCAGATGCACACGTGCACGTGCATACTTTCACAAACAGAACGACGCGAGAACACCCCCCATGTTCCGCTCGGAGGGACTTCCACCAATCGGCCCCCCACCGAAGGAAGATCCCAGGTTGAGACGCCCCGATTCCCCCAATCGGGGCGTTTCCCGTTTTTCCGTTCCCGTCCCGGCGCTGTCCCGTCGCGGCCGGGACGCCTAGGCTGCGGCCGTGGCATCACAGGGAGCGGCCTTCTTCGACCTCGATCGCACACTGCTGCGCGGCGCCAGCGGGGAGGTGTTCTCGCACGCGATGAAGGAGGCCGGCCTGGTCAGCCGCTCCGTGCCGGGCGAGAAGTTCGTCTACCAGCTGTTCAACACGATCGGCGAGACGCTGCCGTCGATGGCACTCGCCCGTCAGGCCGTGACGCTGGCGAAGGGGCGGTCACGTCGGTCGGTGCAGGACGCCGCCGAGACGGTGGCCCACCAACTCGTCGCCATGGTGCAGCCGTTCGCGGCGGGGGTCTTCGCGCAGCACCGTGATGCCGGGCGGCCGATCGTGCTCGCCACCACCACCCCGTACGACCTCGTCAAGCCCTTCGCCGACCTGCTCGGCCTCGACGACGTGATCGCCACCCGGTACGGCGTCGCTGCCGACGGCGATACCTACGACGGCACCCTCGCCGGCCCGTTCGTCTGGTCGGCGGGCAAGCTCGAGGCGGTCCGCGCCTGGGCGTCGAAGCACGACATCGACATGGCGGAGAGCTGGGCGTACTCCGACTCGGTGTACGACACGCCGTTGCTCGGCGCCGTCGGCAACCCGGTCGTGGTCAACCCCGACCCTCGCATGACGCTCATGGCCGCCGCCCGCCGCTGGCCGACGCTGCACCTCGACGTGTCACCGGGCGTGCGCAAGCTACCCGTCGTCGGCCTCGAGTTGCAGAAGCTCGGCATGATGTTCGCCCGGCCGTCGCTCGTCCCGTTCGCCGACATCCACATCGAGGGCACCGAGAACATCCCCGATGAGGGGCCGGTCATCCTGGTCGGGAACCACCGTTCGTACTTCGACCCGACCATGATGGCCATGGTCGTCGCCCGCACCGGCCGCACGATCCGCTTCCTCGGCAAGAAGGAGGTGTTCGACGCACCGCTCGTCGGCACCCTCGCCACCGCGCTCGGCGGTATCCGCGTCGACCGCGGCACCGGCTCCGACGAACCGCTCTCAGCCGCCGCCGACGCGCTGGCAGGCGGCGAGATGGTCGGCATCATGCCGCAGGGCACGATCCCGCGCGGCCCGGCGTTCTTCGAACCGAAGCTCACCGGTCGCTGGGGTGCGGCGCGCCTGGCCGCGCTCACCAAGGCCCCGGTGATCCCGGTCGGGCTGTGGGGAACCGAGAAGGTGTGGCCCCGATCGGCGCGGGTGCCCGATCTGCTCAACGTCACCGACCCGCCGGAGGTCACGGCGACCGTCGGACCGGAGGTGTCGTTGAAGTACAAGAGTGCCGACGCCGACACCAAGCGGATCATGAAGGCGATCACGAAGCTGCTGCCGCCCGTGGCGCACGAGCCGTACGACCCGACGCCCGAGGAGCTGGCACGCACCTACCCGCCCGGCTACCACGGCGACCCGGAGCACGAGGCCGAGCGTCGCCCCGGCACCGACTGATCCCGACAGCGAAGCCGAACGCCGCCCCGGCACCGACTGATCCCGACAGCGAAGCCGAACGCCGCCCCGGCACCGACTGATCCCGACACGGGCGCGCCGTGTGTCAGGGCAGCGTCTCGACCGACCAGTCGTCGTGGTCGCGCACGAGGAGTGTCCGGCCGTTGAGGACCGCTTCGGCCGACCACACGCTGTCGTCGTCCGGGTCGACGAGATCGATCGTCGACCAGTCGACGCCGTCGGTGGTGGCGATCAGCCAGCGATCGTGGTCCGATCGAGCCGGTTCGGACACTCCGCCGGTCTGGGCCTCCAGGTAGGCGTTGACGACCAGGGCCGACGGCAGGCGGGCGATCTCGGTCCCGTCGTCGTCGGTCACGGCGACGGTCTCCTGGTCGCCGGCGCCGAGCGTGTCGAACAGCTCGGTGCGTTCCTCGGTCGGGATGAGGCGGTCGACGACGACGTCGCCCGTCGCTACGTCGGTGACCACGAGAGTGAAGGTCTGCAGGTCGTCGACGATCTCGTACTGGAGCCCGTCGTGCTCGAATCCGAACTCGATCGGTGGTGCCGGCGTCGTCGTCACCGAGTCGACGACCCACGTCGGCGACGCTCGGCGGCCCCACAGTCCAAAGTCGCCGGGCACGTCCGGGCCGGCGATCTCGACGAGCCCATCGACCGGGTCCCATGTCATGAAGATAGGAGCGGAGACATCGGAGCGGCGACCGGCGATGAGCACCCGGTCGCCGAGCGGCGCCGACCCCGTGACCACGAGCTCGACCGGGAGTGCCGCTGACTCGGTCCACGAACGTCCGTCCCCCGACCGGAAGACGGAGTTGCCGACGTAGACCAACTCGCCGGAGGGGAGCGCATGCAGCGATCGGGCGGTCGCTCCGAGAGGATCGTCCAGCGCGGAGTTGCTCGGGAGGTCGATCCTCTCTGCCGCCGGAGCACCCCCGAAGGTCCCGGTGAACAACCGCTGTTGCGGCAGGCCGTCGATCTCGCGAGGGCCGTCGGGCAACCCGAGCTCGACGAAATCGAACGACCGGACGATCTGGCCCTCGCCGGTGACGTAGTCGACCGTCAGCGACTCCTCGTCGTAGGTGAGGCCGAACGCCCGGTCGCCGATCTCGCCGCGAACGTCGGGCGGCAGCACCTCGAGCCAGTCGATGTGTCGTGACACCTCCGCCAGCGCGAACCACTGATCGCCGACGGTCACGACGGTGTCGACCCAGCCGACCTCGTCGAGGTAGCTCGGTTCGTCCGGGTCGGGGCCGAGGGGAAACTCGGCGAATCGCCAGTCGGACAGATCATCGGTAGCGGCGAGACTGACCACGGTCGAGCCCTGATCGGAGCCCGGTTCGGTCGACCATGCGACCAGGCCGTCCGATGTCGGCAGCGCAGCACGGTAGGCGCGGCCGCCGGGGACCTCGGTCAGGGTCCACGTCTCCCCGTCGCCCGTGGTCCAGATCTCGGTGACCTGCGTCGCAGGTCCGCTGCCGTAGATCGCGTCGGAGGCCTCTGGATGGTTCGTGATCACCTCGGTGACTTCGCCGAGCAGGCCGGCCTCGTCGAGGATGCGCGTCGCCTCCTCGATCGTCGGTGGGAGTCCGTCGGCGAACAGGGCGATCGCCTCCTCGGAGAACAGGTCGCGAATCTCGGGTGGGAGACGGTCGGGGAGAGGTGGCGTGATGGTTCGGGTCGTGACCATGGCGAAACCGTCGCCGAACGGAACGAGACTGCCGAACGAGGTCTCGGGTGGCACGGTCGGCGTCGTGTCGTCGGGCTGTGCGTCGACGTCGGCCGGCGTCGCCGTCGTCGGTGGCCCGGACGTCGATGGCCCGGACGTCGATGGCCCGGTCGTCGGAGAGATGGCGTCGGGCGCCTGGATGGTGGTCGGCGTGGCCGGTGTGGGTTGTGCAGGCGCCGTCGACGTGGGCGGGACGCTGTCGCTCGTGGAGACGGTCGAGTCGTCGGAGCCGCTCGCGAGCACAGCGGCCGAACCGACGACCAGCGCCAACACGGCGCCGCCACCGATGAGTCGCCGGTGCCGACGGCGGCGGCGCCCACGGGCTGCGATGTCGCCCGGGGCGGCGGCACCGAGTTGGAGGCTCGCCGCGGAGGCGTCGAGCGTCCGGCGCAGCCGGCGGTCGCGGTCGGGGGGTTCGGGGATCGGGTTCATCCGTCGCTCCTGAGGTCGTCGTCGAGTCGTTCGAGCGCCCTGCTCAGCCTGCTCTTCACGGTGCCGGCCGGCACCTCGAGCGCGGCGGCGGTGGCCGCCTCCGACCAGTCGAGGTAGTAGCGAGCGACCACCACCGCACGATGGTCGGGCGACAGGCGGGCGAGCGCCCCAGCGACGGCGTCGTCGTAGCCGTCGATCGCTGCCGAGGTGCGGCTGCGATCGGGCGGGAACGCGGTGCTCACCTCTCGTCGTCGTTTCCGCAGGCGCGACCGGGCCCAGTTCAACCCGACCCGGTAGACCCATCCGGCGGGGTTGTCCATGGCCGACACGCTCGACCACCGAGCCCACGCCCGGGTCAGGCCCTCGGCGGCAGCGTCACGGCCGAGCTCGGCGTCGTTCAGGGTGAGTGCGAGCGCACGCGCCAGCGACGGCTGGACGGCGACGCAGAACTCGTCGAAATCGTCGGTCCGCAGTCGGGTCGCAGGCGCGGCGTCCGCGGTCGTCGCGGTCGTCGCCGCGCTCGTCGTCGGGGTCCCACCTGTGGCCGAACCGTCGTGGTTCTCGGTCACCTGCACGACCATAGAACGCATGACGCGCGTGTTCGGTTCCATTCCGTGGTCGATGCTGGTTGTTCGGCGGCGGTGCGGCCGCGTTCGTTCTGGTTTGGACGCGACCTGAAACGGGCATGTTCGCCCGCATGTCATCTTGTCGGTGGCCGGATGGCGACGCATCGTGGCCGAACACGGCGCGATCACGTCGTTGTCCAGCACCGATGCGCGAAAACCAGTGGATTGTGACCGATGAAACCGGGAATGATCTCTATGAAGAAGGCGTTACGGGACTACTGTGGAAGGCCACAGCGGGCGACATAACTGGCGAGGAAGGTCGTGATGGGTACGACGGTGCAATCCGGAGGACGTGACGTCACCGGATCAATCGCGTCGTGGTGGCGCAGCCGATACGGCTTCCGCCTGCTGCTCGAGATCGGCATCTGCGCCGGCCTGCTCGTCATCTACCGAACGATCCGTCTGTTCACCCGTGGCGACCTGCGTGCGGCGTTCGACAACGCCCGCGGCGTGATCAGCTTCGAGACCTGGCTCGGCCTGCCCTTCGAGGACAACCTGCAGCAGTTCCTGCTCGATCACCCCACGATCATCAAGCTGCTCAACCAGTACTACGTGGTGTTCCACTTCCCGGCCGCGATCGGCCTGCTGCTGTGGCTGTACTGGCGCCACCACGGCCACTACTCCTTCGTGCGGAACCTGATGGCGTTCGTGACCTTCTCGGCCCTCGTCATCCACCTGATCTTCCCGCTGGCTCCACCCCGGATGATGGCCGGTTTCGTCGACACGATGGCGACGTTCGGGCCGAGCATCTACCCGGCCAACGCGCTCGACGGCGCCGCCAACCAGATCGCCGCCATGCCGTCGCTGCACTTCGGCTGGGCGATGATCGAGGCGATCGCCGTGATCATGGTGCTCAAGTCACCGTGGCGCTATCTGATCCTGATCCACCCGGCGCTGATGACGCTGGCGATCATCGCAACGGCGAACCACTGGTGGATCGACGCCGCCGTCGCCGGCATCTTGATCATGGCGGCGATCGGTGTCTATCGGGTCGTGCAGGCCTGGGTCGGCGATCGTCGCTGGTCGTGGACGAAGCTGCGGTTCCAGACCGCCGCCGGACTCGACCAGCTCGAGGCGCACGCCAACTCGGCGTCGCCCACGGCGAACGCGCCACAGCGCGACGTCGACTCGTCGACGACGTCCTGATCGCGTCACCACCCGAAGCTCGACCTCCCGCGCAGACCGTGCGCATCGCCGTGCCCGTCACAGGGCGCCGTGGCTGAACTGGCTCGCAACCGGGACGCAACGACGCCGGGTCCGGTGAGGGATCGCTCCCCACCGAACCCGGCGTCGGACCGGGCCGTTGTGCGACCCGTTCGTGATGCTGCTCGCCGTCAGGCGGTGCCGTCGGCGACCTTCTGGCGCACGATGTTGAGCGCCGAACCCGCACGGAACCACTCGACCTGCTCGGGGCTGAACGTGTGGTTCGCTTCGAAGTCGATCGTGGTGCCGTCGGGCTTGACGATCTGGCAGTGCACCGGCTGGTCGGGCACCGGCGGGAGACCGAGCACGTTGATGCGGTCGTCCTCGTCGATCAGGTCGTAGGTGGCCGGATCGGAGAAGGTCAGCGGCACCATGCCCTGCTTCTTCAGGTTGGTTTCGTGGATGCGAGCGAAGCTGCGGGCGATCGCCACCAGACCCATGCGGAAGCGGGGCTCCATCGCTGCATGTTCACGGCTCGAGCCCTCACCCATGTTCTCGTCGCCGATGACGACCCACGGCTGTCCGGCCTCGTGGTACGCCTTGGCGATCTCGGGGAACGTCTGGGTGTCGCCGGTGAGCACGTTCTTGCCGTGGCCGACCTCGTAGGCCGAGCCGTCTGCGTTCGTGTACGCGTTGACGGCGCCGAGGTAGAGGTTGCCCGAGATGTTCTCGAGGTGACCGCGGTACTTCAGCCACGGGCCGGCCATCGAGATGTGGTCGGTCGTGAACTTGCCCTGGGCCTTCACCAGGATCGGCAGGTCGCGGTAGTCGTCGCCGCTCCACGCCGGGAACGGGTCGAGCAGCTGCAGGCGGTCGCTCGATGGGCTGACGATGACCTCGACGTCGGACGAGTCGGCCGGCGGGGGCGTGAACGTGTCCTCGCCCGGGTCGTAGCCGGCGTCGGGGAGCACCTGGCCGACCGGCGGGTCGAGGCTGACCTCGGTGCCGTCGGGGGCGGTGATCGTGTCGGTGGTCGGGTCGAAGTCGAGGCGGCCCGAGAGGGCGATCGCCATGACCGTGTCGGGCGACGTGACGAAGGCGAGCGTGTTCGCCGAGCCGTCGTTGCGCTTCGGGAAGTTGCGGTTGAACGAGGTGACGATCGTGTTGATCTCACCGGTCACCGACTCGGGGCGGCTCCACTGGCCGATGCAGGGACCGCAGGCGTTGGCGAGCACCGTCGCACCGATCGCCTCGAGATCGGCGAGCAGGCCGTCGCGCTCGATCGTGGCTCGGGTCTGCTCGGACCCGGGGGTGATCAGGAGGTCGGTCTTGGCCGTGAGGCCCTTCGCAGCGGCCTGGCGTGCGATCGACGCCGCACGGGTGATGTCCTCGTACGAGCTGTTGGTGCACGAGCCGATCAGCGTGGCCGACGGTTCGAGCGGCCAACCGTTCTCGCGAGCCGCAGCGCCGACGCCGTCGGCGCCGGCCTTGTGGGCGAGGTCGGGCGTGTGCGGGCCGTTGAGGAGCGGCTTGAGCTGATCGAGGTCGATCTCGATGACCTGGTCGTACAGGGCGCCCTCGTCGGGCCGCAGGTCGTCGGCGACCTTGTCGGCGGCGTCGGCGATCGCCTCGCGGCCGGTGGCCTTGAGGTACATCGCCATGTTCTGGTCGTAGCCGAACACCGACGTCGTGGCGCCGATCTCGGCACCCATGTTGCAGATCGTGGCCTTGCCGGTGGCGCTGATCGAGTCGGCGCCAGGGCCGTGGTACTCGATGATGGCGCCGGTGCCGCCCTTGACCGTCAGCTGTCGGGCGACCTCGAGGATGACGTCCTTCGGGCTCGACCAACCCGAGAGCGAGCCGGTGAGCTTGACGCCGATGACCTTCGGCCAGCGGACGTTCCACGGGAAGCCGGTCATGACGTCGACGGCGTCGGCGCCACCGACGCCGATCGCGACCATGCCGAGGCCGCCGGCGTTCGGGGTGTGGCTGTCGGTGCCGATCATCATGCCGCCGGGGAAGGCGTAGTTCTCGAGCACGACCTGGTGGATGATGCCGGAGCCGGGGCCCCAGAAGCCGATCTGGTACTTGGCCGAGACGCTCTTCAGGAAGTCGTAGACCTCCTTGTTGGTGTCGATCGCGACACCGAGGTCGATCTGCGCGCCGACCTTGGCCTGGATCAGGTGGTCGCAGTGCACTGTCGACGGCACGGCCACCTCGGGCAGCCCGGCGGTCATGAACTGCAGCAGCGCCATCTGGGCGGTGGCGTCCTGCATCGCGACGCGGTCGGGGTTGAAGTCGTTGTAGGTGACGCCACGGTCGACGTCGACCGACGGATCGGCCAGGTGGTTGATGAGGATCTTCTCGGCGAGGGTGAGCGGGCGGCCGAGACGTTCACGGCCGAGCTGGACGTTGTCGGGGAGCGACGCGTAGACGCGCTCCACGAGCTCGATAGGGGTACTGGCGGTCACGGTCATGTAGACAACTATAATACAAGTCTGATGGAAGCGGCAAAGAGTCCGGACGGCGGCCACGGAGCCGACAGCACCGGTGCGTGTCCCACGTCGCCGTGGCGTGGCATCGACCACGTCCAGCTCGCCATCCCCGTTGCGTCCGAAGACGAGGCGAGGGCGTTCTACGTCGGTGTGCTGGGTCTCGTCGAGGTGCCGAAACCGCCGGTGATGGCGGCCCGCGGCGGGGCCTGGTTCGAGGCGGGCAGCACGGTGGTCCACGTCGGTGCCGACCCCGACTTCGTGCCGGCCCGCAAGGCGCACCCGGCACTGCTGGTCGCCGATCTCGATGCCTTCGTCGTCGAGCGGGGGCTCGACGTGCGATGGAGCGACGAGATCCCCGGCACCGTCCGATGTCACCTCGACGATCCGTTCGGGAACCGCATCGAGCTGGTGGAGGCATCGAGCTGATGGGAACGGCCTGATGCGTTCGATCCGCTACCAGGAGATCGCCGAGGCACTGCGCGAGCGCGTCCGGAACGCCGCTCCTGGCTCGCTGCTCCCGTCCGAGTCGGAGCTGTCGGCCGAGTTCTCCGCGAGCCGCGTCACCGTGCGCCGAGCGCTCGAACTGGTCCGCGACGACGGCCTGATCGATGCCCGACAGGGGTTCGGGTGGTTCGTCGCGACCGAGCCGGTGCCCCAGCGGCTCGAGTCGCTCGGCACGATCGAGGCGCAGCTCGAGACGAGCGGGCGCGACGCGCAGCGCCGGGTGCTCGAGTTCGCCTTCGAGAAGCCCCCCGCCCACGTGCGACGCGTGCTCGGGGTCGCCAAGGTGCTGCGGGTCAAGCGCGTCAATCTGGCCGACGGCGAACCGTTCGCCGTCGTCACCGTCTGGTGCCCGGCCGAGCTGGGGGAGCGGCTGTCGTTGAGCGACGTCGAGCGGCACCCGTTCTACGAGTTGCTCGACGGCAAGCTGCGAGGCGCCACGCAGACGATCGGCGCCGATGTCGCCCATGCCGACGAGGCCGACCTCCTGGCCGTGCCCGTCGGCGCGCCGTTGCTCAAGTGTCGACGCGTCACCAACGACGCAGACGGGCGGCCGATTCTGATGAGCGAACATCTCTTCCCGGCACACCGCACCGAGTTCGTCGTCGAACTCCCCAACGACGTCCCGAGCGTCACCCCCGCCGGCCTCCGCCTCGTCGAGTGACGACCGATTCCTGGTCGCCTACGCTGGCGCCATGGCGAACGCACGACTCCTCGATGCGGTGCATCGTCTCGACGGCGGCGAGGGCGCGACCGATGCCGTGTGGGGTGATCGCATCATGGGGCCGGTTCGGTTCGGCGGGGCTGTCCTGAGCGTCGTCGTGTTCCTGATCGCTGTCGCTTCGGGGCCCGGTTCGGTTGCCCGATGGGGGTTCGGGCTGGCTGCCCTGGCCCTGCCGTTCCTCGCCGAGGTCGTGCGCCCGCCCGTCGCGTTGGCGACCACGCCGGGCGGCGTCGCCGTCTACCGGTCGGCCCGGTGGCGTCGAAAGCCGGTCGAACGGGTCGACGTGGTCGCCCCCGAGCGGCTGCGGCTGGAGGGACTGGGTCTGCTGAGCGACCGGTGGTCGGTCGACGGCGATGACGTGTCGGTGCCGCGGTGGCACCGGTTGCGGGTTCAGCAGTGGTGCGAGGCGTCGCCCGCCGTCACCACTCGTCCCAGTGGCTGACTTCCTCGGCGGGGAGTCGCTTGGCGAGCTTGAAATCGGTGCCTTGGGTGTAGGCGATCGGGAACAAGCCGGCCTGGCTGTACTTGTCGTGCGGGATGCCGAGGATCTCGGCGGCCTGCTCGTCGCCGCCGTTGGGCAGGTGCAGCGTGGTCCACGCCGAACCGATCCCGCGCTCGCGCAGCGCCAGCATGAAACTCCACACCGCCGGCAGGAGCGATCCCCAGTAGCCGGCCGACCCGGCGACACCGTCGCCCGGCTTGCCCTCCAGGCACGGGATCATGAGCACGGGCGCCTCGTGGAAGTGCTCCGACAGATAGCTCGCCGAGTCGACGACCTTCTCGGCGCGCTCGCCACGGACGTCACCGTCGTCGTACGTCGGGCGAGGCATGTTGCGGTAGGCGTCGAAGCGCTCGGCGTAGATGTCGCGGAGGGCCTTCTTCTTGTCGGGGTCGGTGACGAACACCCACTGCCAGCCCTGGCGGTTGGAGCCGGTGGGCGCCTGGAGCGCGATCTCGAGGCACTCCATGATCACCTCCCGCTCCACGGGGCGCTCGAAGTCGAGTCGCTTGCGGACGGCGCGGGTGGTGGTGAGTACTTCGTCGGCGGAGAGTCCCAGATGCATGGCCGCAGTCTGGCAGCGGCGTGAAACTTCCTTCGGGTCGGACGTGTGACGTGCGACGCTGGGCCCATGACGGGGGAGCAGGGCGACTACCGCTCGATCAATCACGCCAACTGGGAGTCCCGGGTGCCGCACCACGCGGCGAGCGACGAGTACGCCCTCGACGCGTTCCGGTCCGACCCGAAGCGGCTGTCCGATGTGGTGCGGTTCGATGTGCCGCGCCTCGGCGACATCGCCGGACTCGACGTCGTGCACCTCCAGTGCCACATCGGCACCGACACCCTGTCGCTCGCACGCCTCGGCGCGACCGTCACCGGGCTCGACTTCAGCGAGTCGGCGATCGAGGTCGCCCGCGATCTCGCGGCCACGGCCGGCCCGCCGGTCGACTACGTGGTGTCCGACGTGTACGACGCGCCGGAGGCGTTGGGGGAGGAGCGATTCGATCTCGTCTTCACCGGGATCGGCGCACTGTGCTGGCTGCCGAGTGTCGAGCGCTGGGCCGGCGTCGTGGCGCGGCTGCTCCGGCCGGGCGGCGAACTGTTCATCCGTGAGGGGCACCCGGTGCTGTGGGCGATGGACGATCCTCGACCCGATCGCCTCGTGGCGCTGGAGTATCCGTACTTCGAGACCGACGGCGTGCCGTTCTCCGACGAGTCGACCTACGTCGATCACGACGGAGCGTTGGCCGCCCCCGACATCGTCCACTTCAACCACGGTCTCGCCGAGATCTTCAACGCGCTGTGGTCGAACGGGCTCGAGATCACCGGCTTCGAGGAGCACGATTCGGTGCCGTGGCCGGCGCTCGGCGACCAGATGATCGACATCGGCGGCGGCGAGTTCCGGTTGGCCGACCGACCCGAGCGCCTCCCGCACAGCTACACACTGCGGGCGCGTCGGGTCTGACGGCCGCGACGTCCGACGGTTCGTCGGCGACGACGGCGACGGGGCAAGCTGTCCACATGTCTGATCGCGTCATCGTCACCATCAACGACGGCATCGCCGAGGTCCGCTTCAACCGGGCCGACAAGCGCAACGCCCTCGACCGCGAGCAGTTCGCTGCGATCGCCGAAGCGGGCGAGTCGCTCAAGACCGCCGACGGCGTCCGTGCCGTCGTGCTCGTGGGCGACGGTGAGTCGTTCTGCGCCGGACTCGACTTCTCGATCTTCGGCGACATGGCCGGCGGCAACGGCGCCGGCGGGGAGAACGACCGTGGCAACCCCGGCGCGATGGAGGACGGTCGCATCACGCACCTCGGCCAGCAGGTCTGTTGGGTGTGGGAAGAGCTGCCGATGCCGGTGATCGCCGCCGTGCACGGACACGCCCTCGGCGGCGGTCTGCAGATCGCGCTGGGCGCCGACATCCGCATCGCGCACCCCGACACCAAGTGGTCGGTGCGTGAGGTGCACTGGGGTCTGGTGCCCGACATGACCGGCACGTTCATGCTGAGCAAGGTCGTCCGCCAAGACGTCGCTCGCGAACTCACCTATACGGCACGCATGGTCGGCGGGCGCGAGGCGTACGACCTCGGTCTCGTCACGCGCCTGTCCGACACGCCGTACGAGGACGCCATGGCGCTCGCTCGCGAGATCGCCGGTCGGAGCCCCGGTGCGGTGCGTGGTGCCAAGACGGCGTTCAAGCACCTGTTCGACGAGAGCGCCGCCGAGCAGTTCGAACTCGAGCGCCGCCTGATCGGCGAACAGATCGGCTCCCCGAACCAGGTCGAGTCGGTCATGGCCAACATGGAAAAGCGAGCTCCGAACTTCGCCGACTGACCTAGGCCTCACCCCCTGCACCCCGCCGCACACTCGGCCAAGGCGTGAACAAACTGCGGAATAGTTCCGCAGTTTGTTCACGCATTCGGCGTTGTCGGGTGGGTGTTTAGGGGGTGAGGCGGGCGGCGAGCTTGTCGAGAGCCATCTGCCAACCCATCTCGCCGGGGGAGCCGGCGGGAATGCCCTCGTGGGTGAGGGTCAGCTGTGTCGAACCGTCGGCCTCGGACCCGACGCTCGTGAGGTCGACGACGACTCGCGTGGTCGTCGGAGCGCCCTCGGGCATACCCATCTCGGTTGCGGTGAGGACGCGACCGGTCGCGTCGCAGACCGACTCGGTGTAGACGAGGCGCGTCGGTGGGTCGAGCTCGACGAACTCGCCGGTGAACCACATTTCGTGGGTGCCCTGCGGCGTCGGCATCCGCATGCAGACCAATCGGTCCCCGCCGGGTTCGGGTTCGAAGCGCTGCACCTCGAGTTCGGCGCCTTGCGGGCCGTACCAGGCACCGAAGTGTTCGGCCTCGGCGAACATCGACCAGACGGTGTCGATCGGTGCCTCGAAGGTCCGGGTGATGATGACGGCGGGTGCCGTGTCGCTGTTGCTCATGTCGGTTGCTCCTGGTCGTTGTCGCGGTGGTGATCGTCGGTGGCGGGGGAGAGGGCGGCGAGGTAGTCGTCCATGCGGTCGAGGCGGTCGTCCCAGAGGCGGCGGTAGTGCTCGGTCCACGACGCGACGATGCGGAGCGCGTCGGGGTTGATCGTGCACGGCCGGTACTGGGCGCGACGGCCCTGGGTGATGAGACCGGCGTGTTCGAGCACCTTGACGTGCTTCGACACGGCCGGCAGCGACAGGTCGAACGGCTCGGCCAGTTCGTTGACCGTCGCCTCGCCCTCGGCGAGCCGCTGCAGCATCCGGCGTCGCGTCGTGCTCGCCAAGGCTGCGAACATCTCGCTCAGCCGCTCGTCGTCTCGTTGGGTCGTCTTCGTTATTTCACTCATGTATGAAGTAGCAAACTACACGTCCCGATGCACACCCGCAAGGGTCGTGGGGCGCAACCCGGACGTCAGTGGACAGAGCTGCGTCGACGGGCCGAGGCAACGCCGATCAGGCCGAGCGTGACGAGGGCGGCTGCCATCACAGCGATTGTGTCGGTCGTGCTCGTGCCGGTCGGGGGTAGACCGCCGGTCGGCGGGAGCGTCGGCTCCGGTTCGCCGCCGGTGTCGGGGATCGACGGTGGGACGGTTGCGCCGGGATTCGGGCCGGTGACGATGAACGCACAACTGTTCGCGCCCCGAGTGTCGCCGGGCGGCGCGGCGACTTCGACCGGATCGCAGCCCACGTTCTCGACCGACACGGTGTCGACCGGCACGTCCTCGAGCGTCAGGGTGTACGACCCGGGCTCCAGGCCGAGACAGCCCGATGTGAGCACATTGGTGCCGTCCCGTTCGAGCTCACAGGGCTGCCTCGATCCGCCCTCCGAGCTCGCCCACAGCGAGACGGTGTCGAGCCAGGTCAGATCGTCGAACGCGATCGCTTCGACGTAGACCTCGAGCGGTGGCCACCAGTCGCCACCCCAGCACCTGACGTGTGGTTGCGTCGCGGTGATCTCGACCTCGGTGCCGGTCCCGACCGTCGGGCCGGCGCCGACTCCGAGCGTGCAGTCGACCGACGAGATGTAGCCGGCGGGCGCTGCGGCCTCGAGGCGGTACGTTCCCTCGTCGAGCGGGCAGAACGAGTACGGGTTGCCGACGTTGAACCCGACGCAGGTCGACGCGTCGACTGCCTCGTCGTCGGCGCCGAACGCATCGAAGCCCTCCCAGGCCTCGTCGGTCGCCCCGATGCCCGGCGGAGCGATCAGCATCTCGCAACCCACATACCCGAGCGCTGCGTTCTCGTCGTTCACGAAGGGAGGAACGACATATGCGTTGACCTGGTCGTGGCACGACGTGGTGGCGGTGTGGCCGCCCGGCAACCCGGTCACGACGAAGTCGTATGTTCCGGCACCGACGCCGACACACTGGAGTCGAACCACCGGGTCTCGTTGATCGCCGGGTTCGACGCTGGTGGGGCCACAGTCGGTGCCGGTGATGTCGGTGCCGTCGCGGGTGACCGTAATCGTCGGGTCGACGTCTCCGACGACCCATGCGGCGAGTGACAGATCGATCGATGCCGACGGCCCGGCGCCGACGGCCGCGGCGCCGGGCCCGCCGATCGCGACGGCGATCGCTCCACCCATCGCGACGACGAACGTCAAGACGCCGATGATTCGATTCCGACTGGCCCCCGCCTGCAGCATGGCCCGAGCGTAGCGACGTCCCGACAACGATGGCGTGCCACGCTCCGTGGCAGTTCGATCGACCGTGCGGGCCATCGGTGGTGGTGCTGGCACCATGCGCGTCTGCGATGGTCTTTGTGGTCCGCCCGCGCGATCTCGTAACATGGCAATTCCTTCGGGCCAACGTCGTCCCGGAATCCTGACAACCCCTCTTCCGCTGGAAGGATCCGATGCAGACGTACCCCGGCCCCACGGGTCTCTACGACCCGCGTTTCGAACACGACTCCTGTGGCGTGTCGTTCGTCGCCCACATGCAGGGCCATGCCTCGAACGAGCTCGTCCAGACGGGTCTGCTCGCGCTGACGAACCTGGAGCACCGCGGCGCCACCGGCGCCGAGCCCGACACCGGGGACGGCGCGGGCATCCTGATCCAGATCCCCGATCGCCTGTTCCGCGACACGGTCGACTTCGACCTGCCCGCCGCCGGCTCGTACGCCGCCGGCATCGCGTTCCTGCCGGCCGCCGACGACGTGCGCGTCAAGGTGATGGCCCGCATCGAGCAGATCTTCGACGAGGAAGGTCTGACGGTGCTGGGTTGGCGCGACGTGCCGGTCGACCCCGACTGCCTCGGCAAGACATCGCGCTCGGTCATGCCGAGCTTCCGGCAGCTGTTCGTCACCTCGCCCGGTGGCGAGACCGGCGTGGCGCTCGACCGCCGCACCTACGTCGCCCGCAAGCGGGTCGAACACGAGCACAAGACCGGCGACGAGGAGATGTACTTCGCGTCGCTGTCGGCCCGCACGATCGTCTACAAGGGCATGCTCACCACGCCCCAGCTCGGCCAGTTCTTCGGCGATCTGACCGACGAGCGGATCGAGTCGGCGCTGCTGCTCGTGCACTCCCGCTTCTCGACCAACACCTTCCCGTCGTGGCCGCTTGCGCACCCGTACCGGTACGTCGCCCACAACGGCGAGATCAACACGGTGCAGGGCAACCAGAACTGGATGCGTGCACGCGAGGCCATGGCGGCCAGCCCGCACCTGCCCGGACTCGAGCAGGCGTTCCCGATCTGCACGCCCGGCGCGTCCGACACCGCCCGCTTCGACGAGGCGCTCGAGCTGTTGCATCTCGGTGGCCGGCCGCTGCACCACGCGGTGATGATGATGATCCCCGAGGCGTGGGAGAACAACCCGGAGATGGACGCCGACCGGCGCGCCTTCTACGAGTTTCACGCGTCGGTCATGGAGCCGTGGGACGGCCCCGCCAGCGTCACCTTCACCGACGGCGAGGTGATCGGCGCGGTGCTCGACCGCAACGGTCTGCGCCCGAGCCGCTACTGGGTCACCGACGACGACCTCGTCATCATGGCGTCGGAGGTCGGCGTGATCGACGTCGACCCGTCGAAGGTGATCAGCAAGGGTCGTCTGCAGCCCGGCAAGATGTTCCTGATCGACACGCGCGAGGGGCGCATCGTCGACGACGAGGAGATCAAGAAGCAGCTCGCCGCCGAACACCCCTACGGCGAGTGGGTTCGCAACGGCATGGTGAGCCTGCCCGACCTGCCCGAGCGCGAACACATCGTGTTCAGCCACGACAGCGTGCTGCGTCGGCAGCAGATGTTCGGCTACACCCACGAAGAGCTGAAGATCATCATCGCGCCGATGGCGAAGGCCGGCGCCGAACCGATCGGTTCGATGGGCACCGACACGCCGATCGCCGTCCTGTCGGACCGGCCGCGGTTGCTGTTCGACTACTTCCAGCAGCTGTTCGCACAGGTCACGAACCCGCCGCTCGACGCGATCCGCGAAGAGGTCGTCACGGCGATCTCGTCGACGATCGGGCCCGAGTCGAACCTGCTCCAGCCGGGCCCCGACAGCTGCCGCCAGCTGCACCTGCCGTACCCGGTGCTCGACAACGACGAGCTCGCCAAGATCATCCACTCGAACAGCGACGGCCAGTTCCCCGGTCTGGCGGCCCACGTCGTCAAGGGCCTGTACCGGGTCGACGGCGGCGGTGACGCACTCCGCGAAGCGCTCGATGCGATCTTCGCCGAGGTGTCGGCGGCGATCGACGGGGGAGCGCGGATCATCGTGCTCTCCGACCGCAACGCCGACTCCGTCGAGGCGCCGATCCCGTCGCTGCTCCTCACCTCGGCCGTGCACCATCACCTGGTACGCACCAAGCAGCGCACCAAGGTCGGTCTCGTCGTCGAGTGCGGTGACGCCCGCGAAGTGCACCATATGGCGCTCCTCATCGGGTACGGCGCCGGCGCGATCAACCCGTACCTCGCGTTCGAGTCGATCGAAGACCTCATCGCCGAAGGCCTCCACGGCATGGGCGGGCTCGACCCCCAGCAGGCGATCAAGAACTACATCAAGGCGTGCTCGAAGGGCGTGCTGAAGGTCATGTCGAAGATCGGTATCTCGACGGTCGCCTCCTACACGGGTGCCCAGATCTTCGAGGCGATCGGCCTCGGCGACGAACTGGTCGACAAGTACTTCACCGGCACCGTGAGCCGTCTCGGTGGCATCGGCCTCGACGAGATCGCCCGCGCCATCCAGCTGCGGCACTCGGTCGCCAACCCGCGTCGTCCCGAGCTGCGGTCGCACCGTCGGCTCGAGCTGGGTGGCGAGTACCAGTGGCGTCGCGAAGGCGAGTACCACCTCTTCAACCCCGAGACGGTGTTCAAGCTGCAGCACGCCACCCGTGCCAAGCGGTACGACATCTTCAAGGAGTACACGAGCCGGGTCGACGATCAGTCGAACAAGCTCGCGACCCTGCGTGGCCTGTTCCAGTTCAAGGACGGCGCACGCCCGCCGGTGCCGATCGACGAGGTCGAGCCGGTGAGCGAGATCGTCAAGCGGTTCTCGACCGGCGCCATGTCGTACGGCTCGATCTCCGCCGAGGCACACGAGACGCTCGCCGTCGCCATGAACCAGCTCGGCGCCAAGTCGAACACCGGTGAAGGGGGCGAAGATCCCGACCGTCTGTACGACCCCACCCGTCGTTCGTCGATCAAGCAGGTCGCCTCCGGCCGGTTCGGCGTCACCGCCGAGTACCTCACCAACTCCGACGACATCCAGATCAAGATGGCGCAGGGCGCGAAGCCCGGCGAGGGCGGCCAGCTGCCCGGCCACAAGGTGTGGCCGTGGATCGCCAAGACCCGCCACTCCACGCCGGGCGTCGGCCTGATCAGCCCGCCGCCGCACCACGACATCTATTCGATCGAGGACCTGAAGCAGCTCATCCACGATCTGAAGAACGCGAACCCGATGGCTCGTGTGCACGTGAAGCTCGTCGCCGAGATGGGCGTCGGCACGGTTGCCGCCGGCGTCTCGAAGGCGAAGGCCGACGTCGTCCTGATCTCCGGTCACGACGGTGGCACGGGCGCCTCACCGCTCACCTCGCTCAAGCACGCCGGTGGGCCGTGGGAGCTCGGTCTCGCCGAGACCCAGCAGACACTGGTGCTCAACGGGTTGCGCGACCGCATCGTCGTGCAGACCGACGGCCAGCTGAAGACGGGCCGTGACGTCGTGATCGCCGCACTGCTCGGTGCCGAAGAGTACGGCTTCGCCACGGCGCCGCTCGTCGTGTCGGGCTGCGTGATGATGCGTGTCTGTCACCTCGACACCTGCCCCGTCGGCGTCGCCACCCAGAACCCCGAGCTCCGCAAGCGGTTCACGGGCAAGCCCGAGTTCGTCGTGAACTTCTTCGAGTACATCGCCGAGGAGATCCGCGAGTACATGGCCGAGCTCGGCTTCCGCACCCTCGACGAGATGATCGGCCACGTCGAGATGCTCGACGTGAAGCCCGCCGTCGACCACTGGAAGGCGCACGGCCTCGACATCGCCCCGATCCTCAAGCTGGTCGAGAACCCCTATGAGCAGGCGTTCGTCTGCACGCAGGAGCAAGACCACGGCCTCGACGAGGCGCTCGACCAGGAGCTGATCCGGCTCGCGCAGCCGGCGATCACCGACGCACAGCACGTCGAGATCGACCTCCCGATCCGCAACGTGCACCGCACGGTCGGCACCCTGCTCGGCCACGAGGTCACCAAGGTCTGGAAGGGCGCGGGTCTGCCCGACGGCACGATCGACATCACGTTCACCGGTTCGGCAGGGCAGAGCTTCGGTGCGTTCGTCCCGGCCGGTATCACGATGAAGCTGCTCGGCGACGCCAACGACTACGTCGGCAAGGGCCTGTCGGGCGGCCGCCTGATCGTTCGTCCGCCCGAGTCGTCCCCGTTCGTCGCCGAGGATCAGATCATCGCCGGCAACGTGATCGGCTATGGCGCCACCGGTGGTGAGATCTACCTGCGCGGCATCGTCGGCGAGCGGTTCTGCGTCCGCAACTCGGGTGCCACCGCCGTCGTCGAAGGCGTCGGCGATCACGGATGCGAGTACATGACCGGTGGTCGTGTCGTCATCCTCGGTTCGACCGGACGCAACTTCGGTGCCGGCATGTCGGGCGGCATCGCCTACGTGTACGACCGGGGCAATCACTTCGACCGTCGGGTCAACTACGAGATGGTCGAGGTCGAACAGCTCGACGAGGACGATCGCGAGTTCCTGCGCAGCGCCATCGAGAAGCACCACCAGTACACCGACTCCGCCGTCGCCGCCCGCATGCTGGCGTCGTGGAGCGTCGAGGTCAGCCGGTTCCGCAAGGTCATGCCGGTCGACTACAAGCGGGTGCTCACCGTCACTGCCGAGGCCGAGGCGGAGGGCCTCACCGAGGACGAGACCGTCGTCCGCATCATGGAAGCGGCCAAGGCGAAGTGAGCGGCCGGATGATTCGAGTGACACGAGTGACGAGGAGCGAGGAGACGAACGATGGGTGAGACGACCGGATTCCTGCAGTGGGAACGTGAGACCCCGCAGTACCGCCCCGTGCCGGTGCGATTGAAGGACTGGCGCGAGGTCTACGAGGAGTTCCCCGTCGAGAAGGTGCAGACCCAGGCGGGTCGCTGCATGGACTGCGGCATCCCGTTCTGCAACAACGGTTGCCCGCTCGGCAACCTGATTCCCGACTGGAACGATCTCGTCTACCGCGACCACTGGCGTGACGCGATCGACCGCCTGCACGCCACCAACAACTTCCCGGAGTTCACGGGCCGCTTGTGCCCGGCTCCGTGCGAGTCGGCGTGCGTGCTCGGCATCAACCAGCCGCCGGTGGCGATCAAGCAGGTCGAGGTCGAGATCATCGACTACGCCTTCGACCAGGGATGGGTCGCCCCGCAGATCCCGTCGGTGAAGACCGGCAAGCGGGTCGCCGTCATCGGTTCGGGCCCAGCCGGGCTCGCCGCTGCACAGCAACTCACCCGGGCCGGACACGACACCGTCGTGCTCGAGCGTGCCGACCGCATCGGTGGTCTGCTCCGCTACGGCATCCCCGAGTTCAAGATGGAGAAGCGTCACATCGACCGCCGTCTCGACCAGATGGAAGCCGAGGGCACCGAGTTCCGCACCAACGCGGTCGTCGGCGAGAACGTCGACATCTCGGTCTTGCAGGCATCGTACGACGCGATCGTTCTGGCCTGCGGCGCCACCCAGTGGCGCGACCTGCCGGTGCCGGGTCGAGAGCTGAACAACATCTACCAGGCGATGGAGTACCTGCCGTTCGCCAACCGCGTGCAGCTCGGCGACATCGAGTCGTCGCCGATCGACGTCAACGGCAAGCACGTCGTGATCATCGGCGGTGGCGACACCGGCGCCGACTGTCTCGGCACCGCGCACCGTCAGGGTGCCGCCTCGGTCACCCAGCTCGAGATCATGCCTCGGCCACCCGAAGAGCGGGCGGGGACGAACCCCTGGCCGCAGTTCGCGTTCACGTACAAGGTCACGTCGGCCCACGACGAGGGCGGCGAGCGGATGTATTCGGTCAACACCGAGCGCTTCGTCGACGACGGCAACGGCAACGTGAAGGCGCTCGCCCTGCACGAGGTCCAGATGGTCGACGGCAAGTTCGAGAAGGTCGAAGGCACCGACGTCGAGATCCCCGCCGACTACGTGTTCCTGGCGATGGGCTTCACCGGCACCGAGTCGTTCCCGTGGCTCGACGAGCTCGGCGTCGAGCGCGACGGCCGCTCGAACGTGGTCCGCGACGCCGACTTCATGACCAACGTGCCCGGCGTGTTCACCGCCGGCGACATGGGCCGTGGCCAGAGCCTGATCGTCTGGGCGATCGCCGAGGGCCGCTCGGCCGCAGCCGGCGTCGACCGCTACCTGATGGGCGACACCCGACTCCCGGCGCCGATCGCACCGACCGACCGTCCACTCATGTGACCGGTGCTCGGCACGGCGTGTCGCGGGTCTGCGTGACCCGTGGCACGCCGGGCTGAGCAGTACCTGAGGGTGCCACCACTCAGGGGGTCGAACCCCGTACGCTGTCGGTCATGAAATCCAGTCCTCGCGCGACGTTCGCGCTCACGATCGGTGTCGCCTCCATGGCGCTGCTCTCGGGATGCGGTTCGTCCGACGGCGAGGCCGCCAGCTCTGGCGACACGCTCAACTACGTGCCGACCACGAGCTACGCCCTGAAGGCTCCGGCGACGACGACCACCACCACGACGATCGCCCCCGGTGAGACGCCGGCGGGTGGCACCGTGCCGAATGAGCAGTCGTACACGATCCAGTCGGGCGACAGCCTGTCGGCGATCGCCGGCCGCTTCGACGTCACGATGGACGCCATCGTCGCCTACAACGGCTGGACCGACGGCATCAACCACGTGCTGCTGCCGGGCGACACCATCCTCATCCCGCCGGGCTCGGCGGCGCCGGGTGCGAGCGAAACGCCGTCGTCGGGCGGGTCGACCGACTCGTCGACCGACTCCGGCTCGAGCGAGACCGCCGACTCGGGAGACACCGACGAAGCGACGGGCACCGGCTGCTCGCACACCATCGTGGCCGGGGACAACCCGACCCGCGTCGCCAACCAGTACGACATCACCGTCGACCAGTTGAGCAACGCGAACCTGAACAACCCGGTCTGGAACACCTTCCTCGTCGGCAGCACCCTCAACATCCCGCCCGAAGGCAGCTGCTGACCACTGATCGCGCGAGCTCGTCAGTGCACGATGTTCGAGTGCTCGAGTTCCGGCGAGCAGCCGCCGACCACCTGGAGGGGCAAGCATTCTGGCGCCCCGGTTCGCAACCCTGCCGTTCTCGGTGATCTGAGTCCGGCATACCGGACGAGAGCCCCCGAGAACTGAGCGTTGAGGCGGGTGCCGGGGTTCTCGGTGATGTGAGTCCGAGATGTCGGACGAGAGCCGCCGAGAACGGTGCGCTGGGCCGGGATCCGGGGTTCTCGCGATGTGAGTCCGGGATGTCGGACGAGAGCCGCCGAGATCGGTGGGTCGAGTGCTCGGTGGTGCTGGATGGTGGGTTGGCAGGGTGTGTGCTCGGAAGCAGCGAGTTCGGTCGCCGGCGGGTTCTCGGTGATCTGAGTCCGAGATGTCGGACGAGAGCCGCCGAGATCGTGGGTGGTCGAGTGCTCGGTGGTGCTGGATGGTGGGTTGGCAGGGTGTGTGCTCGGAAGCAGCGAGTTCGGTCGCCGGCGGGTTCTCGGTGATCTGAGTCCGAGATGTCGGAAGAGAGCCGCCGAGATCGGTGCGCCGGGCCGGGAGCAAGGGTTCTCGGGGCGTTCGTTGCGGTTTGCGCAACGGCTTCCGCCGAGATCGGGCTGGTGCGGGAATGCGGTCTCGGGTCGTCGTGAGGTGGCGGAGGTGCTGGTCGTTGCTTCGAGGCGTTCGGGTGCGGTGAGGCGACGGGGGGTCACCGGGCCTCATGCCCCCGGTTCTCGGTGAGCTGGGTCCGGGATACCGGACGGCAGCCCGCGAGAACGGTGCGTTGGCTCAGGAGCCGGGTTTCTCGGCGGCCTGGGTTCGGGATGTCGGACTACAGCCGCCGAGACCGTTGGTCGCAACGGTGACCCGGGGTCAGCCGAGGTCGGGCCAGACTCGCTTCTGGCGGCGGCGGAGGCCGGCGGCGCCGAGCTTGCGGCGTTCGCCCAGTTCCCACTGGCGGCGCCAGCCGTTGTACTCCGGGCCCGTGAGCGCCGGGTTCGTGCCCTGCGCGGCCCGCTTGGTGGCGGTCCAGTAGTCGGTCAGTGCCTCGTCGCCGAGACGCGTCACCGCTGCCTCGATCCGGCTGTTGAAGCGACGCGTGTTCTCGTCGTCGGCCTGTCGGAGCGGGGCGCCGAACACGACCTTGGTGCGCCCCGGCTTCGGGCGCTTCATGCCCTTGCCGTAGATCGCGCCCGTCCCGTCGATGAACACCGGCACGACCGGCGCACCGGTGCGGGCCGACAGGTACGCGGCGCCGCCCTTGAACTCCTGACCCCAGCCGTCGGGGGAACGCCCGCCCTCGGGGTAGATCAGCAGGCTGTGGCCGTCGGCGATCAGGTCGCGGAACATGTCGCTCGACTTGCGGCTCGTGACCTCGCGGTCGATCGGGATCGCATTCAGCGCGAGCGCCGACATGGCGGCCTTCCAGTGCGAGTCGAAGAAGTAGTCGGCCGCTGCCGCCACGACGAGTTCACGACGCCAGCAGCGGGGGATCGCGCTGATCATCAGCCCGGTGTCGAGGTGGCTGTGATGGTTCGGGGCGAAGATGACCGGCGGTGGCTCCTCGAGTTTGCTCAACGAGTCGAGGCGGTCGAGGCCGGTGATGTCCGGCATCGCGACGCCACCGATGAGGAGCCGCAACGGCCCTTCGGTGATCACGCCGCGCGCCGCGCGTGCCAACGGACGCCGCGCCCACTCGGTGTCGTAGTCGGCGCCCAGCTTCGACGGCTCCTCGGGCACCTCGACGCCTTTCGGCACGTTCGGGGCGCGGTACGGGAACCCGTACGACCGCAACGGCATTGCGGCCTTGCGGGCGGCGTTCTCGGCCCGTCCGGCGAACCGTTGCCCGGCTCGGAGGTATCGCTTCGGCAGTTCCACGACGGATCAGCGCCCGATCACTGGACGTCGGCGACCAGAACGCCGGGGACGTGGAGGTGGGAGATGCTGGGGGAGCGGCCGACGACATCGGTGGCGATCTCGTAGGCGTCGTCCATCGTGCTCGCCGGCGTGAAGCCGAGGCGGCGCACGGTCGGGGCGTCGCCGCCGACGATGATGACCTTGCCGGCCCACTGCTGTCCATGTGCGCCCCAGTACCAGGCGTAGAACGGGTGCACGCCGTGGTAGGCGTTGCCGGTGCGGTACAGGTGCTTGTACCACTCGTCCTCGGCGTACTTCTTCTCGTACTTCTCGGCCATGACGACCGGGTCGGTGGTGTCGGCGAGCACCTCGTCGAAGAAGTCGATGTAGCTCGGGTGGTGCACCGGGTTGAACTCGCGGTACGTCGGGTGCGTCATGATGATCACACCGCCCTCACGGACCAGCGGCTTGTTGCGGTACATGTTGAACATGTAGCCGAGCCCCATGCACATCACGAGGATCGGGTTCATGATGCCCTCGGGGTTGTACGGGCAGATGAACGGGATGCCCATCGTGAGGATGTCGGTCTGGCCCTCGACCGGCACGAGATGCTGCTCGTAGACGTGTTCGAGCGTGATCTCGTGCACGCTCGGCGTGTAGCCGGCCTGCACGCTCGTCATCTCGTACGGCGCCTCGATCGAGTGGAAGATCTTGCGCTTGGCCCGGTTGGGCATGCGCTTCAGCGACTTCTCGGTCGCGAGGTAGAGCGCCCGGTCCTTCGCCGTCCACTCCCACTCGCGCTTGCTGAGGAAGCCGAAGGTGTCGGGGAAGGCGTTGGTGTTGATCGACGTCTCGACCTGGAAGATCTTCGGACCGTTGTCGCGCAGCACCTTGCCGAGCCGCCAGATGCTCTTGTGGAGCGCCGAGTGGTCGCGGTGACCCATCAGGCTCTTGGTCTCCTGGAGGTGGGTCGGCGTGTGGTGGTTGGCGAGGCAGCGGTACGAGGCGAAGCCGGTGGTGATCGACTTCCACCCGCCGTCCATCGCCACCTGGTTCACGTTGGCGTAGACGACGAGGTCGCTGTCGGCGACCCGCTTGTTGATCTCGAGCACCTCGCCGTGGTCGGTCTCACCGAGCACCGCCAGGTTGTCGGGATCTTCGGCGTCGTGCTGGTACAGCAGGCCACGTGGGTGGAACGCGTCGAAGATGCGGTCGCCGAGCACGTGGCGGAGCTCGTAGTCGTGCATCCGGCGGTGCAGGCCGAGCGCAGCGATGATGTGGATGTCGTCGACGCCCGCCTCGGCGGCGTGGTCGAGAACGGCCTCGATGATCCGCTGGCGGATGTCGGGGCGGCGCATCTTCGGCAGCGACAGGCTGGCGTCGTCGAAGCAGATCGTCAGCTTCATGTCGGGACGCAGCAGGGCCGGCAGCGGCTCCATGTCGTGCGGGTTCAGCAGCGCATCGCGGATGTGGCCGTCGGGGTCGTCGAGACCGGGGAGGGGCTCGGCGGGATAGATGATGCGGCTGCGGTCGGCGGGCAGCTTCTCGAGGCTGAACCCCTCGCCGCGCCAGAACAGCACCGGCGGCGTCGACTTGTCGACGTCGAGCACGAATCCAGGACGGGGCATGTCAGGTGTCTCCTCGGAGGTCGAAGGCGATCTTCACGGCGCCACGGCGGCCGGCTTCGGCGGCGTGGGCCAGGGCATCGACGTGGTCGTCGAGCCGGTAGGTGGCCGACAGCAGTCGTTCGGCCTCGTAGTGGTTCGCGGTGTCGATCGCGAGATCGAACGTGCGAGCCGTGCTGCCATCGGGCAGCGTCTCGGTGCCGTAGGTGTAGGCGCCCTTGAGTTCGGTCTCACGGTGCCAGAGCCCGGTGAGGTCGACGCGCACCTCGGCCGGCATGCCGAGCAGCACGACCCGACCGCGCGGCCGGGTGATGCGGAGTGCGTCGGTGATCGAACCGCTGTTGCCCACGGCGTCGATCGTGACATGGGCACCGGAGCTGAGCACGCCGCCGATGATGTGGCAGCCGGCCGCGCGGCGGACCGCCCGGTCGAGCTTGCTCGCCTGCACCACCTCGTCGGCGCCGAGCGCCGTGGCGAGTGCGATCTGGTGCGGGTACCGGGCGCCGACGATCACGTGGGCGTTCGGCAGATACCGCTTGAGTCCGGCGATCGCGGCGAGCCCCATCGTGCCGGCGCCGAGCACGGCCACGATCGGGTCGGCGACGTCGGCGATGGTGGGGGCGGCGAGCAGCGCAGCGTGCACGCCACCGGCGATCGGCTCGATGAGGACGGCGCGCTCGTCGGGCATGGCGTCGTCGAGGCGGTGCAGCTGCGTCTCGTGTGCCCAGAACCACGGTGCCCAGCCCCCGCCCGTGGAGCAGCAGAAGCCGGTCTGGATACCGGGCTCGAGCCGGCCCGTCGCCAGGTGTGCGTAGTCGTCACCGTCGCCGGGTGAGGCGCCCTCGAACGGGGGCGCGAACCCTCGGGCCTCATGGCCGAGCACCGGTTCGATCGCCACACGAGTGCCGTCGTCGAGTTCGCCGACCACCTCGTGGCCGGGCACGAACGGAAAGCTGACGTAGTCGTCGAAGTAGGTGGAGGCGTGCCCTTCGACCAGTGACAGGTCGGAGCCGCAGATGCCCGCCAGGCGGGTCTGCACCCGGTGCCATCCGTCGCCGGGGCACTCGGGATCGTCGATCGTGCGGTACTCGAGCGGCCCGATACGAGCCGACGTGGCGGGCGCGACAGCGGACGCGACGCGGGCCAGGCCGAACTTGCCGGCCGAACGCCGGATCTGGAGCGCCTTCATCGTCCGCCTCCGCTCGACACGAACCGGCGGCGACGTTCACGGTCGTTCAGCATCGGCCCGATCGGCAGCAGCGGCTTGGGTGCGCCATCGGCCTTCGACCAGTGCTCGACGAGCCAGCCGCGCTTGCGGGCGATGGTGGCGAGCCGGGTCTCGGGGTTGACGGCGACGGGGAAGCCGACGGCCTCGAACAGGGGCAGGTCGGACGACGAGTCGGCGTACGCCACGCACTCGTCGAGACGGAACCCTTCGGCGGCGCAGTAGTCCTCGAGCAGCTGGGCTCGTGTCTCGCCGGTGGGCGGGACCGACTTCATCTCGCCGGTGTAGCGGCCGTCGTCGGTCGTGGTCATCTCGGCGGCGATGATCTCGTCGAACAGGGGCTTGAGCGGCGCCACGTTGAACTCGAGCGCTCCGGTGATCAGCACCGTGCGGTGGCCGGCGGCTCGGTGCTCGCGTACGCGCCGCATGCCCTCGGGGAAGCTCTTGGTGAGGATCAGTTCGTGCATCATCGCCTGCACGTCGAGTTCGATCTGCTCGATCGGAGCGTCCTCGTACCGGCGGTAGAAGTGGCGCAGGAAGTCGGTGCGGTCGCGGCGGTCCATCCGCAGCAGCCCGGGTGCCTCCGACAACGTGCGCAACACGTAGCGAACCCGCTCGGGCGTGTTCAGACGGCGCGTCGCGAGGAACGAGTAGCTCTCGACGACGTTCGAGGCGATCAGGGTGTTCTCGAGGTCGAACGCGGCGACGTGCCGCTTGGGGTCGAGCACCTGCTTGCGGAGCCGGACCATGCGGTCGGTCGAGCGCGACTTGCCGGGCGTCGTCTTCACACGTGCGTGCTGCACGATCGCCGGCAGGTGGATGTTGGTGGCGTAGTGCTCCCAGTCGACGATGCGCGGATCGAGCTGGAAGACCTCGTGGTCGACGTCGTCGAGCATCCGGTCGACGGCCAGCAGGTTGTCGACCTGGTAGATCGCCTCGCACTCGGTGTAGAGGCCGTACAGTTCGACGTACTGCGTCGCTGCCTCGACCTCGGCGCGGCGGGTCTCGATCGTGGCGGCGAGTTCGGCCTGCTTGCCGCGCAGCGGCAGTGCCTGCAGGGTCTTCTCGCTCCATCCGAGCACCCGGTTGGCGCGACGGAGTTCGCCTTCGACCTTGCCGCGTCCGGGGAATCGCCACTCGGGCAGCACGATCGGCTGGCCCTTCGGGTCGTACAACGGATGCTCGCCGAACCACGTGCTCACGTAGTCGATCAGCATGCGATAGGTGAGCGGGTTGATGCCGCCCGACGCGACCTGGGTGATCGGCGGAGCGGCCTCGGGTCCGACGGCGGCGACGGCGATGATGGCGCTCACCACGATGTCGACCGGGATCACGTCGATCGTGCCCTCGGGAACACCGGGGAACTGGCTGAGCAGCCCCTTGGCGTACGACAAGATGACGGGCTCGGCCATGCGGAAGCCGCGGATCCAGCCGGGATGCGGTTCGGCCCACGCCGACTCGATGATCGAGGGGCGGACGATCGACACCGGCACGTCGCCGCCGTGACTCGCAACCGTGTCGGTGAGCGCCTGCTCGCCGAGCGCCTTGGTGAATGCGTAGGCGTCGGGCCAGCCGACGCTGGCGGCGCGCGACCGTCCGGCCTCGACCAGCTGGTCGCGCACCCAGCGTTCGCGGAGCTGTTCGGTCTTGGCGGCGAGCGCCGGGGCGCCGGCGGCGCCGAGCTCCGTGCGTGCTTCCTTGCGGAAGCGGGCGAGTTGGTCGGGCTGGCGGCTCAGCGCGTCGTTGTCGCTGCGGAGGCGACGGGCGGCGTCGACCTCGGCCTTCCACGACAGCCCGATGTCGAACGGTCCGTCGCTGACGAGCACCTCGGGGGCCTTGCCGCGACGGTTGCCGGCGACGTAGCAGGTGCTGACGGCGACGAGGTGCGGCGTCACGCCGAGGTCGTGACACAACTGGGCGATGCGAACCGGGCCGAGCAGGTTGATCTCGACCGCCCGGTCGAGTGGTGAGTCGAACGAGACCGTCGCCGCCGAGTGGATGACCACGTCGGCGGTCGAAAACGTGCGGCGGTCGTCGTCGTCCAGGCCGAGACCGTCGCTCGACACGTCGCCGGTGATCGTGGTGATCCGGCGTGCGGTCATGTCGGTGAACGACTCGGTCGAGTCGGGCCCGTTGTACTGCTCGCGCAGTCGGTCGAAGGCGTCGTTGCGGAGCAGCTCCTTCTCGACGCGCTTGGCGGCCTTGGTGCGCTTGCCGTCACGAACGAGCAGGACCAGCTCACAGTCGGGAACACTGCGGAGCAGGCGCTCGACGAGCGCCGTTCCGACGAACCCGGTCGAGCCGGTGATGGCGATGCGCTTGCCAGCGAGCGATTCGGCGATCACAATGGGACTGTCTACCACTTGGTAGAGAGTTCTTCAATGGTCTCGCCGCCGAACACGAAACCGAACGTGGCGGCCGACTCGCGTTCCCGAACGATCATGACGACGACACCGACCCGACAGCGCATCCTCGACGCCGCGATCGACCTGTTCGGCAGCCGCGGCGTCGACGCCGTGTCGCTCGACGAGATCGCACGATCGGTCGGCATCCGCAAGCAGACGGTCCTGTACTGGTTCCCCTCGAAAGACGAGCTGGTCGACGCCGTGCTCGAGGCGGTCGCCGCCGAGCTGCACGTGTCGATCGAGGCGGCCATCCGGTCGGCCGACGACGACCCGCTCGACCGGATCGACGCCGTGATCGAGGCGGTCTTCCGTCCGGCCGTCCGCCGACCGGCGTTGCTCGGTCTCGTCCGCGAGGTGAGCCGCTTGCCCGATGCTCGCGCCGACCGGCTCCGTCAGCACGTGCAGCCGCTGGTCGATCGTGGGGTGGACTACCTGCGCCTCGAGATGGACAAGGGTCGCCTGCGCCAGGGCGATCCCGGGTTGGTTGCCGGCCTCGCCTACGCCACGGTCACCGGCATCGCGACCGAGCCGGAGGTGCTCAGGGCGGTCGGGTGGAAGCCGAGTCTGCCCGACCTCCGCCGTCTCCGTGACGAGCTGCGGTCGTTCCTGCGGGCGGCCCTGTCGCCTACGACCTGACCGTCGACGGCGAGCGGCTCAGCCGGCGGCGAGGCCGGCGTCGATCTCGGCTTCGAGGCGACGCAGCGCCTCGTACTCGGCCGCCAGGATCTCGGGATCGGTCGGGCACTCGAACGCGATCTGTTCGGCCTGCTCGGTCCACGCGTCGACCGCGTCGTCAAGGCCCTCCGACGGCGTCGGCATGAGGTCGTCGAAGCGCTCTCGGTACAGCCCGACCAGCTCGTCGCACAGGTCGCGCCCGCCGGCCGTCAGCTCGGCCTCGGTGGGAACCAGCCCGCGCTCGCCGTCCCAGATCACGCTCCACGCCGCGTCGGACGGCCGGTCGTCGCCGCCGCAACCGGCCAGCACGCCGCCGACCAGAACGGTCGCGAGCACGAGCGAGCGGAACGTCATGACCGGATCTCGACCGGTGTGGCTGGCAGCTCGAATCGGAAGTCGCAGTGGTCGGCGCCGCCCATGATGGTCTGGGTGCGGGTGAACACGACGTCGGGGTTGAAGCCCTCGATCAGCGACCCGTCGCGATTGCACGACATCGTCGCCCCTAGATCGGCGAGTCCGAGCGCCCGGTACATCTCGGCGTAGCGGCAACGCACCACGTCGAACGCGAACACCTCGTCGGACAGCTCGCGCATCTCGGTCTCGAGTGCCCCGTCGGCCGACCAGGCGCCGAGTGCCGACGCGAATCCGGGTAGCGAGTCGTCACCGACCAGATCGGCCAGCGCGGCACCCTGCTCGCGCGCCACGTCGACGATGACGTCGCGGGCCGTGTCGTACACCTCGGGCCCGAACCGCTCCGAGAGCCGCTCCAGCAGCGGCGCGACGATCCGCGCCTCGATCTCCCGCCGATTGAGGACGCCGACCTCGTTGAGCCGATCGATCGGTGGCTCGCTCGTCATGCCGCAACCATACGCCTCCCGTGGCTGGTCGACCGTGAGCTCATCACCCACCTCGGGGCTCGAGTTTGACGAGTCGGCACCGGATCATGACGCGAATTGAGGTCGCCCGGACACGCAAAGTGGCAATGATGGTGCTCGCCTCGACCGGACGTGCACGGACGCGGTGACGGGAAAATCTGCACGCTTCACGACAGGGAAGGGTTACGTGATGATCGGTTCCACCCACCGTCGATCGCGGCGCGCCGCCGCGATCGCAACACTCACCGGAGCACTGGTGCTCAGCCAGGTCGGCTACGGCGCGCCGACCTCGGCGCAAGCCGACGTGCCGCTGGCGCCAGGCGAGACGGCGAGCACGCAGAATCTCGACCTGGTGCTCAACATTCCACGTCAGGGGGTGAACGACGGCACGTTCCATTCGGATCTCGCGTTCCACGGCGATCTGGCGATCCAGGGCAGCTACGGCGGTCTGAACTTCTACGACATCAGGCATCCCCAGAAGACGGAGTTGGTTGCGCAGATCGCCTGCCCGGGCGGCCAGGGCGACCCATCGGTCAGCCCGGATGGTTCGCTCGTGTTCATGTCGGTCGACTCGCCACAGACGGACCCGTCGTGCGAGAGCAGCGGAACGTCGGCGGCGAACCCCGACGGTTGGGAGGGCATGCGGATCTTCGACATCAGCGACCTCTCGAACCCGGCATACGTCGGCAACGTGCGGACCGACTGCGGATCACACACCCACACGCTCGTGCCGGGTGACACCGACGACATCGTCTATCTCTACATCTCCTCCTACGGACCGAGGTCGTCGTTCCCCAATTGTCAGCCTCCGCACGACGCGATCTCGATCGTCGAGGTGCCCATTGCCGATCCTGCGTCGGCATCGGTCGTCAACAAGGCGGTGCTGTTCCCCGACGGCGGTGCAGTCCGAACGGCGGGTTGTCACGACATCACCGTGTATCCCGAGCTCGACCTCGCCGCAGGGGCGTGCATGGGGCAGGGCGTGTTGATGGACATCTCCGATCCGGTGAACCCGTATGTCATCACGAGTGTCGAGGACGCGAACTTCGCCTTCTGGCACTCGGCGACGTTCAGCAATGACGCCTCCAAGGTCGTCTTCACCGACGAGCTCGGCGGCGGTGGTGGCGCGACGTGCAACGAGGCCGTCGGTCCCGAACGCGGGGCCAATGCGATCTTCACGATCAACGGAGAGGGTGACGACCGCACGCTCGAGTTCCAGAGCTACTTCAAGATCCCCCGCCACCAGGCGAACACCGAGAACTGTGTGGCCCACAACGGGTCGATCATCCCCGCCGACGGTCGCGATCTCATGGTCCAGTCGTGGTACCAGGGTGGCGTGCTGGTGATGGACTTCACCGATCCCGCCAATCCGTACGAGATCGCCTGGTTCGACCGCGGAGCGATCGACCCGCCGGCGCTCGGCGGGAGCTGGTCCGCCTACTGGTACAACGGGTACATCTACTCGAGCGACATCACGCTCGGTCTCGACGTGCTCAAGCTGACCGGTACACAGGGCGTCAGCAGCGCCAACCGGGTGAAGCAGGACTACTTCAACGCGCAAACGCAGTACGCGCTGAAGGACTGAGCCGGTGCCGGCGGTTCGGTCCGAGTCGGACGGACCGCCGGCACCCCATCGGTCCAGCGCGAACACGTTTCGCAGTCACTGAGGAGAACCATGAAGTTCGACAAGAAGTTCCGCCGCGTTTCGGCGATCACGGTCGCTGTGGGTGCACTTGCCGTTGCCGCCGTCGCCAGCGCAGGTCCGCCGTCCGGAAAGGGCGGCGGGAAGAAGCCCAAGGACCCACCGGCGACGACGACCACGGTTGCGTCGCCTCCTGTGGCCACGTACAACGGCGCCGACATCGACTTCGTCGCCATGATGATCCCGCACCACTTCCAGGCAACGGTGATGGGCGACCTCGCACCCGAGCGGGCAGCCGACGAGTCGGTTGCTGCGCTCGCCGATCGGATCGGAGTCGAGCAAGACGTCGAGATCGGCATGATGCAGAACTGGCAGACGTGGAACAGCTTGGTGGTCACCGACGCCGAGTCGTCCTACGAGATGATGCTCTCGATGCCGATGATGGTCGAGCAGATGGGCATGGCCTCGCCCGACGAGATGGACGAGCTCGCGGCGTCGTCCGGCGTCGCCTTCGATCGGCTCTACCTCGAGTTGATGATCGGACATCACGAGGGCGCGCTGGCCATGCTCACAGAGGTGCTGATCGACGGCAGCGACACCACGCTCGAGTTCTGGGCGACCGACATGCTGTCGGCGCAGGGAGTCCAGATCGATCAGATGGAGGCGATGCTCGCCGAACTCGGGTGACGTCGGGTCGTCGCCGCCTCAGTGCTTGGTATTGCGGCGGCGACGGCCGTGGCGCTCGAGCGCGAGTTCGACGAGCCGGTCGATGATCTCGGGATACGGCATACCGCTCGCGATCAGCATCTTGGGGAACATCGAGATCGGCGTGAAGCCGGGCATCGTGTTGACCTCATTGCAGAGGAAGCCGCGCGCCGGACCCGACTCCTCGAGGAAGAAGTCGCACCGGGCGAGTCCCTCGCAGCGCAGTGCCCGGAACACGGCCAGCGCCTGGCGTTGCACGTCGGCCGTCTGGTCCGGGGTGAGCGGCGCCGGGATCACACCCGACGATGCGTCGTTCACGTACTTGTCGTCGTAGCTGTAGAACTCGTCGCCCGGGAGGATCTCACCCGGCACCGACACGAACGGATCGTCGTTGCCGATCACGGCGATCTCGATCTCACGGCCGACGATGCCTTCCTCGACGACGATCCACTCGTCGTACGTGAGCGCGTAGTCGATCGCGTCGCGCAGCTCCTCGACCGTCTTGGCCTTGGTGACACCGACGGACGAGCCCATGTTCGCCGGTTTCACGAAGCAGGGGAGTCCGAGGTCGGCCGCCAGTTCGGCCGGCAACGCCGGGGTGATCTGATGCTCGGCGAAGGCGCGGTAGCGGGCCTGCGCGATCCCTGCGGCGGTGAGGACCTGCTTGGCCATCGCCTTGTCCATCGCCACGGCCGAGCCGAGGACGCCGGCACCGACGTAGGCGACGTTCGCGAGTTCGAGCATGCCCTGCACGGTGCCGTCCTCGCCCATCGGGCCATGGAGGAGGGGAAGCACGACGGTGCGCTCCGGGCGTTCGGCCGCCTCGCCGAGCATCGTCGTGGGCGACAGGGTGTCGCCGCGTGGGTCGAGTCGACTCGGGAGCGCAGCGGGGCCGGAACGCAATGCGTCCGCTGCCTCCGTGGCGACCGCCCATTGGCCGTCGGTGGAGATGCCGACGGGGGTGATGCGGTACTTGTCGGGGTCGGCCGCCGCGAGCACGTGCGCCGCGGTGGTGCAGCTCACGTCGTGCTCGGCCGACTGGCCGCCGAACAACACCACGAGGTTGATGCGCTCGTTGCTCACCCCCACGACGGTACCGTTCGGAACCATGCGGATCATGGCATCCCAGGTCGCTTCTGCCGTCGGCGGCACCCTGCACGGGCCGGACGTCGCCGTCGACGGCGCGTCGTTCGACTCCCGCTCGGTCGCCACCGGCCAGTTGTTCGTGCCGATCGTCGCCGAGCGCGACGGTCACGAGTTCATCGACGGCGCCCTCGCAGGCGGTGCCGCGGCGTATCTGACCGAACGCGAACCCGGTGGCGGCACGGCGATTCGTGTCGACGACACGGCAGCAGCGCTGATGGCGCTGGCGACATGGTCGCGCCGACAGCTCGACATCCCGGTCATCGGCGTGACCGGCAGTGTCGGCAAGACGTCGACGAAAGACTTCATCGCTGCCGCGCTGGGCGCCACCCGGCGGGTGACGGCGAACCTGCGGAGCTTCAACAACGAGCAGGGCCTCCCGGTCACGATTCTCGGCGCACCCGACGGCGTCGAGGCGCTGGTGGTCGAGATGGGCATGCGCGGCTTCGGTGAGATCGTCCGGCTGTGCGATGTCGCACACCCCACGATCGGTGTCGTGACCCGGGTCGCCGCCTCGCATACCGAGCGGGTCGGGGGGATCGACGGTGTCGCTCGGGCCAAGCGAGAGCTGATCGAGCAGTTGCCGGCCGACGGTGTCGCGGTGCTCAATGCCGACGATCATCGGGTCGCAGCGATGGCCGCTGCCGCCGCAGGCGACGTGGTGACGTTCGGCGTCGACGCCGGTGACGTGCGCATCATCGAACTCGAACTCGACGCGCTCGCTCGGCCGAGGTTCACGATCGAGACGCCGTGGGGGAGCGGTCGCGTCGAACTCGCCGCCAGCGGTGTCCACATGGCGAGCAACGCCGCCGCAGCGATCGCCGTCGCAGGTGTGGTGGAGGGGACGATTGACGCCGCAGTCGTTGCGCTCGCGGCCGCGACCGTGTCGGGCATGCGCATGGAGCTGCACACCCTGACCTCTGGCGCCGTCGTGATCAACGACGCCTACAACGCGAACCCCGACTCGATGCGGGCCGCGCTCGACGCGGTGGCGGCGATGGATGCGACCCGGCGGATGGCGATCCTCGGCCCAATGGGCGAACTCGACGATCCGGCCGCCGGTCATGCCCGGGTCGCCGACGACGCACGAGCTCGGGGCATCGAGGTGATCGCCACCGGCACCGACCTGTACGGCGTCCAGCCGACCGACGACCCGGTTGCGGCGCTCGGCGAACTCGGCAGCGGCGACGTGGTCCTGGTGAAAGCCAGTCGAGCCGGCGCCCTCGAGCGCTTCGTCGACGAACTCCTCGGCTGACGAGGCGACCAGCGGGTCAGAAGGCGCGGTTGGCGTTGACCGGGACGAAGGGCTCGCCGCCCTCGTCGACCGGGAGGAAGTCGTCCTCGTCCAGGCGGGCCAGGTTGGCCCACCAGGCGAGGAACAGGGCGAACGCGGCACCGAAGCCGAGGACCCACCGGGCACCGACCGCGTCCATGATCGGACCGCCGATCAGGTTGCCGACCGGAACGGTGCCGCCGAATGCCATGAACCACAGTGGCATCGCCATCGCCCGTTCGTTGTCGGCCAGGTTGCGCTGCATCACCGAGGCCAGCGCCGTCGCAGTCATGAAGTACACGAAGCCGAGCGCGAACGCGACGGGCAACGCCAACACGAGTGACGACAGGAGCGAGAAGACGCCCAGCGACACGGCGAACAGGAGGAGTCCGAACGGGATGAGTCGCCGCGTGTCGCGGCGCGACAGCCAGGTGCCGACGGCGAGGGCGCCGAAGAACGCACCCAGACCCCACACGATGTAGAGCAGCCGGTAGCCGTTGCCCTCCGGGTCGAGGTCGAAGTTGAGCCGGGCGACCGAGGGGAACAGGCCGACGTAGGGCAGGCACACCAGCGAGAACATGAACATCGTGCCGATCACCCGGGACAGCACCCGTCGGCCTCGCACGATGTCGACGCCGGCGCGGAGCTGTCTCCATCCCTTCGCCGTCGACTTGCCGGCCACCTGCGGGAGCGCCACGAAGAACAGCGGCACGATCAGGAAGAGGAACGTCGCCGAGTTGACCAGGAACAGTTGGGCGATCGACACGCCGAGCGCGGCCAGCAGGGCGGCGAACGCCGGACCCAGGATGCGGCTGCCGTTGATCATCGCCGAGTTGAGGCTGATGGCGCCGGGCAGGTCGGCCCGGTCGACGAGCATCGGGATGCTCGCACTGAACGCCGGGGCGTTGACGGTGTTCGCGATGCCGATCGCGAGCTGAGCGGCGAAGAGCGTCCACAGGGGAGCGTCGGTCGCGACGAGCCCGGCGAGCACCAGCGAGAACACGAGCATCGTGGTCTGCATGGCGATCACGAGACGGGTGCGGTTCACACGGTCGGCGAGCATGCCGGCCGGGATCGACAACAACAGCAGCGGACCGAGCTGCGCGAAGACCATCAGGCCGACGAGGCCTGCCGAACCGGTGCGCGAATCGAGGTAGGCCGGCAGGGTGAAGTTCTGCATCCAGGTGCCGACGCTCGACAGTGCGGTCCCGATGAACAGGGTGCGGAACGCCGGGTAGGCGAGCGCCGCCCGGGCGGTGCCGGGTCGGTGACGTTGCCGAGGTGTGGCCTCGGTGGAGGTGGAAGCGCCCATTGACCCGTCAGTCAAGCTAGTGCGGACCATCCGCGACCGGCGGACGGGAAACGCGCGATCGTGGAGGACTCATGTCACAGCAGCACGATCCCGCCCCGCACGTCGCCCCGTCGGTCCTGACCGCGTCCGACACCACCGGTGGATGCCGATCGGTGCTCGGGACCTACCCCGAGTGCCCGATGTGCGGCAGCGATCTGTTCCCCGAGCACGCCCACTTCAAGTGCTCGGGCTGTGGCTGGCGCGACAGCTGTTGCGATTGATCCCGCCGCCACGTCGACCGAGCTGCCGCGTCTGCTGAACTGGCGCCATGTCGTCAACGCTCGTCCCGCCCGCCGAGATCGCCGCCGATGCGACCCTCGGCGACTGGCGCTACGGCGTCGGCGCCATCCGTGCCGAGTTCGTCGCCACCTCGTTCCCCGGCGGCGCGGCGTTGCTCGCCGAGATCGCCGCCGCCGCCGAGGCGGCCGATCATCATCCCGCTCTCCACCTCCGGTGGCCCGGCGCCGTACGAGTCGAACTGTGGTCGCACGACGCCGGCGGCGTGACCGACCGCGACGTCGACCTGGCCCGCACGATCTCCGGTCTGGCGGCGGTCGCTGGTGCCGAGGCGCGGCCGCTCCGGGTGCAGGCCGTCGAGTGGACGATCGACACCGAGGACGCCGATCGCATCCGGCCCTTCTGGTTGGCGGTGCTCGGCTACTCCGACGACCCGGCCGCCTTCGTCGACGATCCGGCCGGCTTCGGCCCGGCGATCTTGTTCCAGCCGATGGGTGACGGGCGGACGCAGCGCAACCGCATTCATGTCGACATCAGCGTCCCGCACGACGTCGCCGAACGGCGAGTCGCCGAGGCCCTGGCCGCCGGTGGCACGCTGGTGAGCGACGAGCACGCCCGGGCCTGGTGGGTCCTCGCCGACGCCGACGGCAACGAAGCCTGCATCTGCACCTGGCAAGACCGCTGACGATTCCTCCATCAGCCGTTGATGAGCTCGGCGAGCATCTCCAACTGGTCGGCGCGGGCGGAGAGCAGGACCGTCGTGAGACATGTCTCCTTCCACTTGGCCATCTCGTCCTTGATCTTGGCGGGCGGGCCGACGAGGGCGACGTCCTCGACCATCTCGAGCGGGATGAGGCCGGCCGCCTCGTCCTTCTTACCCTGCAGGTAGAGCTCCTGGATCTCGGTGGCGACCCCGCCCCAACCCATCCGGTCGAACACGTCGAAGTGGAAGTTGGCGCCCTTGGCGCCCATGCCACCCGCGTAGAGCGCGATGAACGGCCGCATCAGGTCGGCGCAGGCCTCGGCGTCGTCGCCGGGGATCACCGTCAGCATCGACGCGACCTCGAATCGATCGGCCTTGCCCGACTCGCCGCTCGCGTCGAACCCGATCTGCAACCGCTCGCGGTACCAGGCGTCTTCCTTCGGTGAGAAGAACAGCGGCAGCCAGCCGTCGCCGACCTCGGCCGCGAGCGACACGTTCTTCGGTCCTTCGGCGCCGAGCCAGATCGGGATCTCCTGGCGGAACGGGTGGACCGTGGGCTTGAGCGCCTTGCCGATCCCCATCCCGTCGTCGCCCGCATAGGGCATGTCGTAGTGCTTGCCGTGGAACTCGACCGGTGCCTCGCGACGCACGATGTCGCGAATGATCTGCACGTACTCACGCGTGCGTTCGAGCGGGCGCGGGTACGGCTGGCCGTACCAGCCCTCCACGACCTGCGGCCCGGAGGCACCGAGGCCGAGCACGAACCGGCCACCGGAGAGGTGGTCGATCGTCATCGCCGACATCGCGGTCGCCGCCGGGGTACGGGCCGACATCTGCACGATCGACGTGCCGAGCCGGATGTTCTGGGTCTGCGACCCCCACCAGGCGAGCGGTGTCAGTGCGTCCGATCCGTACGCCTCGGCGGTCCACACCGAGTCGAAGCCGAGCCGGTCGGCCTCGAGCACCGCCTCGGCGGCGCCGGCGGGCGGTCCCGACGACCAGTATCCGGTGGAAAGTCCCAACTTGAGGTCAGCCATGACCCCCAGCGTGGCAGGCTGGATCCATGAGCGACGACCTGGTCGTGACCCGATCGGTGCGAATCCCGCGCCGCGAACTCGAGGTCTCGTTCAGCGCGTCCGGTGGACCGGGCGGTCAACACGCCAACAAGAACGCGACGCGCGTCGACCTCCGCTTCGACGTCGAGTCGTCGTCGGCGTTCAGCGCGAGTCAGCGTGACCGCGTTCGGTCGAAGCTCGGGCCGGAGGTCCGCGTGAGCGCCGACGACGAACGCAGCCAGCTCCGCAACCGAGAACTCGCCGAGCAGCGCCTCGCCGACCGGTTGCGAGACGCGCTCCGTGTCGAACGCAAGCGCAAGGCGACCAAGCCCACGAAGGGATCGAAGCGGCGACGCCTCGATGCGAAGAAGCGGCGCGGCGAGACCAAGCGCCAACGTCGCAAGCCGACCCGCAACGATTGGTGAGCCGACTCACATCACGGCGAGGAGTTGGGCGAAGAGCGCCTCGCCGTCGGTGTCGACACCGCGTCGACCGAACCAGTCGCACACGTTGACGACGTCTCGGTGGAGGAAGTCGAGCCCCATCGGGTTGGCGGCGATGTCGACCGCCTGCGGGAAGTCGATGAACCACAGCCGGTCGTCCCACCACAGCAGGTTGTAGGCCGACAGGTCACCGTGGGCCCAGCCCGCCGAGACGATCAGCGTCAAACCGTCGACGAGCTGTGCGTACGCGTCGGCGAGTCCGACGGCGTCGAGTCGGGCCGAGCGCAGCTGCGGTGCCGCCCCGTCGCGGTCGCCGACGAACTCGAGTTCGAGGACGTCGGTGCCGTACTCGATCGGGTACGGCACGGTGAGGCCGGCCTGCCACAGCGCCGACATGACGTCGTACTCGTGACCGGTCCAGCGGTCCTGGAGCAGGTGCTTGCCGTAGGTGGTCATCCGTTCGACCGCGCGTCGATCGCGGCTCTTGCGGAACTGCCTGCCCTCTCGGTAACGGACGTCGTGGCGGAACGTGGAAGCGCGTTGGAAGCCGAGGGCTTCCAGTTCGCCCTTGTTGTGGACTTCTCGCGGCAGATACCGCTTGCGGGCGACGAGACACGTCCGCCCGTCGTGGCCGGTTCGTTCGACGAGGTCGATCTGGGCTTCCTTGCCGGTGGTGACGACACCGATCTCGGTGTCGGAGACCGACTCGACGACGAGCCAGTCGGGAATGGGTCGCATTGGTGCGTTGCTCCTGGTGCGGTGTGCAGAACGATGGACGTTCGGCCGCTCGGAGCGGGGCGTGGCGCAGTGCGCGGTCAGCCCGAGGCTGCTCGACGAGCGCGGCCGAAGAGGGAGTGCGCAATGACCGTCATGTGCATCGACCTCCTCCGGCTCGTCGTGTCAGGAACGTTCGCACCGTACCGCGATCGGATCGGTGGAGCAGGGTGGGTTTCGGTGCTGAGCCGCGTCAGGGGCGTCAGCCGAAGGCGACCGGCAACGCGGCCGGGCCCCAGATGCCGAACGAGTTCGGCTTCCACTCGACCTCGCCGTCGAGCCGCAGGTTCGGGAGCCGATCGGCCATGATCGTGAGCGCCTCCTGCTGCTCGGCGCGGGCGAGCGCGGCACCGAGACAGAAGTGGATGCCGGACCCGAACGTCAGCTGCGGCTTGTTCGACGGTTCACGGGTGATGTCGAACACGAATGGATCGTCGAACGTGTCGGCATCGAGGTTCGCCGCGCTCAGCGACGTCGCCATGATCGTCCCCTTGGGGAACACGACGTCGCGGTACTCGATGTCCTCGCTCGCGATCCGCACCGTGCCGCGAACCGCACCGAGGAAGCGCATGGTCTCCTCGACGGCGCGCGGCGCGAGCTCGGGTCGCTCGCGGAGCAGCGCCCACTGCTCGGGGTGCTTCGCGAACAGGTAGGTCGAGCAGCCGAGCTGGTTGCGGGTCGTGTCGGTGCCCGCCATCAGCACGGCGACGCACAGCGAGATCAGCTCGTCGTGCGACAACCGGTCGCCCTCGTCCTCGGCGGCGATGAGCGTCGTGACGAGATCGTCGGTGGGCGTGTCGCGCCGCCGGTCGATCAGCTCACCCAGGTAGTCGTCGAGTTCGATGTTGGCCGTGACGATCGCCGGCAGATCTTCTTCGAGATTGTTGTTGAAGATCCGGAAGATGTCGGTCGCCCAGTGCGAGAACTGCTTCCAGTCCTCCTTCGGGGCGCCGAACAGCTCGCAGATGATCGGGATGGGGTACGGCTCGCAGAAGTCGACGGCGATGTCGGCGCGTCCCTGCTCGACGAATCCGTCGATCAGATCGTCGACCACCTGACGCATGAACGGACGCAGCGAGTCGGCGTGGCGCGGCGAGAACGCCGGTCCGACGAGGCGACGCAACCGGACGTGTTCGTCGCCTTCCGCGGACAGGATCGACTGCCGACGGCGGGCGGTCCACTCCGAGTCCTCGATCCCGGCCATCTCGAGGATCTGGCCCGACGCCGAATGCCAGCGCTTGTCACGCAGCACGGCCACGACGTCGTCGTAGTGCAGGACGGCGAAACCGAGCAGGCCTCGTGCGAGCCAGTGCTGTCGGGCCACCTCGTCGGCGGCGTCGCGACTTTCCTCCCACGTCCGGTCGGCGTCGTCGAGATACGACAGATCGGGCAGGTCGAGTTCGGTCGCGAGCGTCCCCATGGGTCGAGCGTACGCCCGGGCTGCAAGTGGGGGAGAGCCGAGAGGCCGGCCGGAGCGGCCGGAGCGTCAGCCGGCGAGCGCGACCAGCGGGTCGACGAACGTGTCGTTCAGGAACTCGGCGACGGGCTCGTTCGTGACCTTGCCGGCGACCGTGTTGATCCCGAGGGCGAGCGCCCGATCGCGGCGTGCTGCCTCTTCGGGGCCGTGGACGGCGACGTCGAGGATGTACGGCAGGGTCGCGTTCGTGAGCGCGTAGGTGGAGGTGTGGGGCACGGCGCCGGGCATGTTGCCGACCGCGTAGTGGACGACCCCGTGGAACTCGTACACCGGGTCGTCGTGGCTGGTCTCGTGGATCGTCTCGATGCAGCCACCCTGGTCGACGGCGACGTCGACGATCACGGCGCGCGGCTTCATCGAGCTGACCATCGCCTCGTCGACCAGCACGGGGGCCCGGCCACCGGCCACGAGCACCGCGCCGATCACGAGGTCGGCCTCGGCGACCGAGCGTTCGATCGCGCCGCGGTTCGACGCCAGCGTCATGATGCGACCCTTGTGGATCTGGTCGACCCAGCGCAGCCGATCGAGGTTCTTGTCGATGAGGACGACCTCGGCCTCCATGCCGGCGGCGATCCACGCCGAGTTCCAGCCGACGTTGCCGGCGCCGAGCACGACGACCTTGGCCGGGCGGACGCCGGGAGCGCCGCCCATCAGCACACCCCGGCCGCCGTTGTGACGCTCGAGGTAGTGGGCGCCGATCTGGGTGGCGAGCCGGCCGGCCACTTCCGACATCGGGGCGAGCAGCGGGAGGCCGCCACCGTCGACCTGGACCGTCTCGTAGGCAATGCCGGTCGTGCGGGCGTCGATCAGGGCGCGGGCGACCTCGGGGTAGGCGGCGAGGTGGAGGTAGGTGAACAGCGTCAGGTCGGGGCGCAGGTAGCCGTACTCGCTCTCCTGCGGCTCCTTCACCTTGACGACCATCTGCTTCGACCACGCCTCGGCGGCGGTGGGCACGATG
Source organism: Ilumatobacter fluminis (assembly GCF_004364865.1). Classification (NCBI taxonomy): domain Bacteria; kingdom Bacillati; phylum Actinomycetota; class Acidimicrobiia; order Acidimicrobiales; family Ilumatobacteraceae; genus Ilumatobacter; species Ilumatobacter fluminis. The sequence continues at coordinate 2,577,881 of NZ_SOAU01000001.1, read as the reverse complement.
TCGGCGCCGGCCGCGCGGTAGTCGTCGTCGGTGATGGAGGCGCCTTCGCCGGCGCCGGTCTCGACGAACACGTCGATGCCGTGCCGCTCGAGTTCACGCACACCGTCGGGAGTCATGGCCACCCGGTGTTCGAGGGTCTTGATCTCCTTGGGGACGCCGACGGTCGTGATCGCTGCACCTGCCATGATCAGATTGTCGTGAGGTCAGCGCCGCGTGTGCGAGTGAACTTCCGTGACAAACTGGTCCGATGGCCGCCGAATCGAGTGCTCTCGACCAAATCGACCTCCGAATTCTGCGTGAGCTGGAACGAGGCGCACGAATCAGCTGGCGGGAGCTGGGCGAGGCCGTGCATCTGTCGCCGACGTCGGCCGCCGATCGCGTGCGCCGTCTCGAACGTGACGGCGTCATCGAGGGCTACACCGTCCGGGTCGACCCGGATGCCCTGGGTCGCACGGTGCAGGCGGTGGTCGACGTGAAGCTCGGCCCGGGCGACGTCGAGGAGTTCGAGGCCCGACTCGCCCAGCGCGACGAGGTCACCTTTGCGGCCTACGTCACCGGCACCGCCGACTACTCGATCAATGTCGCCTGCCACGGCGCTGACGGACTCGACACCTTCGTGCGCTGGCTCCGTTCCGAAGCCGGCGTCGCCAGCACCGAGACCAAACTCCTCCTCCGAGTCGTCCGCCCCTGACCACCCACGACCCGACGAAGGCGTGAACAAACTGAGGAACTATTCCGCAGTTTGTTCACGCATTGGGCGGGCTGGGGGCGGGTGGGTCAGTCGACGTGGTCGGCGGTGCAGGGGGCGCCGTTGCAGATGTCGACGTACTCGCCGTCGAAGAGGAAGGCGGCCTTCTGGGCCCTGGCGTCGGGGTCGGCTCGGGGATCCTCGTGCGAGTCGTCGCCCTCGCGCGGTGCCGTCGCCTCGAACGGGATGGGGGCCATGCCGGAGTCCCAGATGACGATCGCCGACGTCGAGACTCCGTCGATCGCGTCGTCGAGCCCCCACGCCGGATCGCCCGGGTAGCGGCCGTCGGCAGCGATCGGGCGGTGGATCGGGACGCCCATCGTGCGCGCCTGCACGAGCGCCGACAGTTCGGTCACCTGGTGGTCGCCGTACGCGACGTGCATCAGGACGTCCTTGGCGTTCGTGCCGGGCAGCGGATCGCTCACCACGTGGCGCACGTAGCCGGCGCCCTCGGCGCGGTCCCACAACATCTGCATCAGCGAGATGGTGAGCATCCGGTCGAGCGTGCTCGGGTAGGCCGGCGTCATGATCGCTTCGTACGTGTCGAAGTCGACCGAGCGGGGGAGCAGCATCGAGTAGTTCATGCCGGGCACGCCCAACACCGCCCGCTCGAAGTCGGGCGAGACGCCGGCCAGCATCAGGCCCATGATCCCGCCCTGGCTGTTGCCGTCGTAGTACAGCGTCGTGTGGTCGATGAGCGGCGATCCGTCGGGCCTCGCGAACGCCGGATCGGCGACGAGGCCGTCGTCGGCGAGCATCAGCCGGCCGAGCACGATCTGGTTCAACACGCCCTGCTGGAGCCGGTCGGCCATCGTCGGGAACGCCGACACCTCGGTCAGCACACTGGCGGCGTTGCCGATGTCGTCCTCGCTCATGCCGGCCCACTTGGTCGCGCAGTGGACCACGTCGTGCTCGTTCGACATCGCCCGCACGTTGCCGGCGTTGATCTCGAAGTTGCTGCCGAGCAGGCCGTGGCCGTACTGGACGATGTGTGCGGGCTCGGTGCCGTTCATGGTCGTGTCGGACACGTTGCACACGAAGGGCGCCTCGACGGTGCCGTTGCGGACGGGGAGCCCGTCGGCGCCGGTCTCGAACCGGTTGCCCGGGCCGCCGTCGCCGGTCAACCAGTTCGGGACCGTGTACGTGCCGACGATCTGGCGCGCCAGCCCGTCACGATCGAGTTCGGGCGGCTCGATCACGTCGGTCACCGTGAACGTCGGTGCCGCGTCGCCGAGCTCGGCGAGTGTCTCGTCGCGGATGTGCAGCATGCGTCCGGTGATGTTCTCGGTGGAGGCGACCGTGAACGTCCAGGCGAGCTGGAGATCGTCACGGGCGATGCCGGCCGCGGCGAGGTCGTCGAACATCGCCTCCATGTCGGGGCGCCGTCGCTCGATCTCGTCGATCTCGGTGGTGAGCGCGTCGCGATACGACGTGAACGTCGCCGATGGGTCGATCGTGGCGCCTGTGCCGTCGACGAGGCCGCGGAGGGCCACGTGGTAGAGGCGGCCTTCCTCGAGCGAGACAGCCGGATGGATCACGAGCACCTCGTCGTCGGGGCCGGTGACGTCGACGTCGGGTTCGGCCCAGAGCGCGACCCGCTCGCCGGCATCGTCGACGATCACCACGGTCGCCTCGTCGGAGAGCGATCCCTCCAGGTCGTCCCAGCGCGGGAGCGACGATGCCTCGGCGTCGAGGCCCGGCACGTGGGTCAGGATCGACGAGTTCGGCGAGAAGCCGTCGTTGCGGTTCCATTCGGCCGGGTCGATGTGCACGCCCTCGCTGTTCGCCGGCAAGCCATCGGTCGGGAACGCCACCCGGAGTCCGGTTGCCGACGTGTCGTCGCCGGCCGTCGTCGCGTTCGACGGGTAGGGGAACACGCACTGGCGGGGATCGAGCGGATCGCAGCCGGCGGGTGCGCCGTCGAGATCGGCCTGGATGGCGGCGACGAGGTCGGCGTCGGCGGGCGACGGTGACGGACCGCTCGGCTCGGTGGTCGGGGGCGCGATGGTGGCGACGGTGGTGGTGTCGGTGGTGGTGGCGGTCGATTCGCTCACCTCGGTGGTCGGCGGTGCGACCGACGGCGCCGGTTCGCCCGATGACTCGCTCGTGTCCGTCGTGTCCGTCGACTCGCTCGTCGCCGTCGTCGCCTGGTCGTCGTCACCCGAGCACGCCGTGAACACGCACGCGACAGCCAGCAGTCCTGCAATCTTCCCCCGCATGAACGGGCAACCTATGCGACGGCCGCAGCGGCGGCGAATCAGAGCCAGTCGTTCTTCCGGAAGAACCGGTACAGGCCGAACACGATGAGGCCCATCGCGGCCATGACGATCGGGTAGCCGAGCGCCGAGTCGAGTTCGGGCATCTCCCGGAAGTTCATGCCGTAGATACCCGCGATCAGCGTCGGGACCGCTGCCATGGCGACCCACGCCGAGATCTTGCGCATGTCCTCGTTCTGCTGGATGCTCGTCTGCGCGAGGCTCGCCGTGAGGGCGGCGTCGAGCAGGTTCGACAGTGACCGGGTCCGGATCACGGTCCGGTCGAGCTGGTCGATCGCTTCGTTGAGGTCCTCGACCACGTCGGGGTGAGCGAACCGACGAAGCAGTCGACTCAACCGGGCGAGCGGCTCGGGGAGCGCCTCGAGCGGACTCTGGAAGGTGCGGACCTCGGACTTGAGGCGGAACAACCGTCGGACCGGCTGGGGTCCGCCGTCGGAGAACACATCGCGTTCGACCTCGATCACGTCCTGCTCGAAACCGTTCAGTGCCGGGCTGTAGTCGGCGATCACCTGCTCGATGATCGCGACGAGCACGGCGGGCGGGCCGGCGTGCAGCAGCTCGGGTTCGGACTCGAGTTCGTGGCGCAGCTTCGAGAGCGGACTCGCGTGGCCGTACCGGATCGAGATGACCGCTCGTTCGGTCACCAACAGGGTCAGCTCGCCGAGCGAGATCTTCTCGTCGCGGTCGACGTACCGGGCCGTCCGCAGCACGACGTGGACGACCTTGCCCTCGACGCTGAGCACCGGCTGGCGGTGCGGAGCGAGGATCTCGTGCACGTCGATCTCGTCGCTGATGCCGAGCCGGTCGCACGCCTCGCTGAGCTCGTCGACGTTCGGCATCGCGAAGCCGATCCATGCGAACGACCCCGGGTGCTCGTCGAGCTGTTGCAGCGTGTCGATCTCGGGGTCGTACGCCAGGCGTCGCCCCTGGTCGTACAGCGCACAATCGACGATCACACCCATCATTCTGGCAAGCGGCACGGTCGCCGGCGGGCACCGTTGCCGACCCGGCGACACGAGCCCCGGGATCTGATAGACCAACGCGCGTGAAAGCGTTCAGGAACTTCATCAATGGGGAATGGGTCGACGCCGCCAGCGGCGAGACGAGCGCCGTGATCGATCCGTCGACGGGCGAGCAGTACGCGGAGGCCGCCCTGTCCGGGCAGGCCGACGTCGACGCCGCGATGTCGGCGGCGAGCGCCGCCTACGAGGGGTGGAGCAACGCCACGCCGTCGGATCGAGCCCTGGCGCTCATCCGAGTCGCCGATGCGATCGAGGCCGCGGGCGACGAGCTGATGCAGCTGGAGTGCGAGAACACCGGCAAGCCGTACGACGTCCACCGTGACGAGGAGATCGGCCCGATGGTCGATCAGATCCGCTTCTTCGCCGGTGCCGCCCGCCACCTCGAGGGCAAGGCGGCCGGCGAGTACATGGAGAACATGACGTCGTTCGTCCGTCGCGAACCGGTCGGCGTGTGCGCCCAGGTGGCGCCGTGGAACTATCCGATGATGATGGCGGTCTGGAAGTTCGCCCCGGCGATCGCCGCCGGGAACACCGTCGTGCTGAAGCCGAGCGACACGACCCCGGCCACGACGGGCCGGATGGCCGAGATCGCGCAGGAGTTCCTGCCGCCCGGCGTCCTCAACGTGATCTGCGGCGACCGCGACACCGGCCGCGCCATGGTCGAACACGCCACGCCGGCGATGGTCTCGGTGACGGGGTCGGTGCGTGCCGGAATGCAGGTCGCCGAAGCCGCATCGAAGAGCCTCAAGCGAGTCCATCTCGAACTCGGCGGCAAAGCCCCCGTCGTCGTGTTCGACGACGCCGACATCGAAGCCGCGGCCGAGGGCATCGCGATCGCCGGCTACTTCAACGCCGGCCAGGACTGCACGGCGGCGACGCGCGTCCTCGCCGGTCCGAAGATCTACCGCGACTTCGTCGACGCGCTGTCGGAGCAGGCGAAGAACACCCGCACGAGCGCCGGGGGAGCGACGGGCGACGACGTGCTGTTCGGGCCGGTCAACAATGCCAATCAGCTCGCCCACGTGCAGGGCTTCCTCGACCGCACACCCGATCACGCCTCGGTCACCGCCGGCGGCAGCCGGATCGGCGACGCCGGCTACTTCCTCGAGCCGACCGTGGTCGCCGGGCTCCGCCAGGACGACGAGATGAGCCAGCGCGAGATCTTCGGTCCGGTGATCACGGTGCAGCAGTTCGACGACGAGGACCAGGCGGTTGCCTGGGCGAACGGTGTCGACTACGGCCTGGCGTCGAGCGTCTGGACCCGCGACTTCGGCCGGGCGATGCGCATGTCGAAGCGGCTCGACTTCGGCTGTGTCTGGATCAACACCCACATCCCGCTGGTGGCCGAGATGCCCCACGGCGGTTACAAGCAGTCCGGCTACGGCAAAGATCTGTCCGCCTACGCGCTCGACGACTACACGCGCATCAAGCACGTGATGGCCAATCTCGACAGCTGACGCGAACGGAGTGTGATGATCACGGCGTGATCGCGCCCGTGTTGGTCAAGCCCCGCTGAAGTCGCTTGCCGTTTCGAACACGGGCGCGGTACCGTAGAACCCGGCGATTGCGATGTGAGCGACGGTTGTGGTCCCGGAGCTCGCGGGAACGTCGCACTACGCCCCGTGGCCGGAGGATGCGCTGACTGGCAGTGTCCTCCGGCCACGATTGGTTTTCGGGCTCTACGCTGCTCGTATCCCCACCCACTACGACACCCTCGGCGTCCGACGCGACGCGACGGCTGCGGAGATCCGCGAGGCCTACCTCCGTCGTGCTCGGGTCCATCACCCCGACGTGGCGACCGGCGACCAACGCGCCACGAGCGCCGCGATGGCCGACCTCAACCGGGCGTACGACGTGCTCCGACGCCCGGCCAGCCGGGCGACCTACGACCGCTCGCTCGACCAGCCGACGGCGGCCGCCACCGAGCAGGCCGACCAGCCGACCGCGACGGGGTTCGCGAGCGACGGCGACGAGGAGTTCCGCCCGCCGTCGCCGGGGAGCCGCACCATGGGCCGGGTCCTCAGCCCGAGCGGTCCGGCGAAGATGCCGTGGCGTTCGATGGCCGTCGCGGCCGTGATCGGCGCCGTCGTGATCGTCGCCAGCGCCGCCCTCATCGAATCGCCTGAGGACGAGCCGCCCGACGGCATCCTCCGCATCGGGTCGTGCGTCGCGGTCGAAGCGAACAACGACGTGCGCGAGATCGCCTGCGGACCCGAGGCCGAACTCGTCGTTCGACTGGTGATCCCCACCGACGCGACATGTCCGGCTGCCTACCTGGCCTATCGAGACCGGCTCGGGCTCGGTACGGCCTGTGTCGAACCGTACGAGCCGGCGGATACCTGACGTGCGCGTGGTGTGGTGGACCGTGGCGGCGGTGGCCCTGTTCGGCATCGCTGCGCTGGTGCTGGCACTCGCCGTCGGCGAGCTGACGAGCGACACCTACGACGTCACCGATCTCGACGTCGGCGACTGCTTCGATCTCGACCCCGACGAGGACGGCGCCGTCGGACTCGTCGACGTGATCGACTGTGACGAGCCACACAACGCGGAGGTCGTCGCGATCGCCGAGCTGAACCCGAACGGCGACCAGCCGTACCCGGCCGACGACGAGCTGTTCGCCATTGCGGATGCCGCATGCCTGGGCGTGCCGGCCGATCCGCGCTTCGGCATCCTCGCCGTCGCGCCGACCGAGGCGACCTGGGACGGGCGTCGCGGCAGGGTCACCTGCGTCGGTCTCGTGTACGGCGGCGGGGCGACCGATCGGCCCTACGGGAGCCCGTTCGATGCGTGAGTGAATCCAGCGAGGGGGTGCTACCCTTCGGTCCCCGCATGGGCGATTAGCTCAGATGGCTAGAGCACCGCCTTCACACGGCGGGGGTCGTTGGTTCGAGTCCAATATCGCCCACCATGCGAGATCGCCCGCCTGCGCGCTGCGGAGGCGGGCGATTGCACGTTTTCGGGACCTCTGACACTTCACACCCGGTTCGCCCGGCGCGAACAATGGGGTATGAACGGGGCCATCGAAACGCACAGCGATCAGATCCGAGAACTCACCGAATCCGAGTGCTGGACGCTGATGCGATCGGCCGACGTCGGACGTCTGGCGGTCGCGATCGGTGATCATCCAGACATCTTCCCGGTCAACCACTTCGTCGACGGCAACTCGATCCTGTTCCGCAGCGCGGCCGGCACCAAGCTCGCCGCTGCCGTGCTGGGCCGCTCCGTGGCGTTCGAGGTCGACGGCTACGACGCCACCGACGGCGAGGCCTGGAGCGTGGTGGTGAAGGGCACGGCGCGGCTGATCGAGAACATGTTCGAGTACCTCGAAGCCGAGGAGCTCCCGCTGTTCCCCTGGCACCTCGGCCCGAAGCCGAACATCGTCCGCATCGACCCAGACGACATCACCGGCCGCCGCTTCTTCGCCGCCGGCCGGCAAACCGGCGCCGACTGACGGCCGACCGACAGGCCGGCGCAACGGTCGACGCGGGCCGATCGACGAGGATGCATCGGCTCCAGAACCGGGAACGGCATCATCGGAGCCGGTAGATTCGGGCTCGTGGCGAGATTGTGCGGACGTCCCGGATGCTCCGAGACCGGTGTCGTCGCCTACGGCATGGTCCCCGAAGACCTGCTGTTCTGGATCGCCCCGTTGGCCGACAGCCCGGTCGACGAACCGAGCGTGCTGTGTGCCCGTCACGCGGACGCCATGGTCGTGCCCCGCGGCTGGACGCTCGACGACCGTCGCGAGAGCACCCTGCGCCTGTTCAAACCCCGGCCCACCGAGCCGGCACCGACGACGCCGAGGCGATCGACCCGACGTGCCGCCCCCGCCGACTCGCGGCCCGAACAGCTCCAGATCGACGGCACCGGGGAGATCTCCCGCCCCGCCGAACTGCCCGACGACATCGTCGACACCGTTCCCGACGGCGTTCACGACGGCGATCACGACACGGCCTCCACGCCTGCTGATGGGTCGACGGAGGAGGCGTCCGGCCCGTCGGCTGATCCCTGGGCGCCCGCGTTCGACCACGACGACGACCTGAACGGCCTGCTCGAGGTGTCGAGCCCGTTGCTGTCGCGCGCCTTTCGCGGCACCGATCGCCCGCGCCACTGATGCAGACGACCGAGATCGCCCGGGTCGCTGCTTCGCCGGCCGACGTGTTCCCGTTCGTCGCCGACCTCGCTCGCTACCCTGCCTGGATGCCGCTCGTCCATGATGCGACACCGGTCGACGGCGGCGGCAGGCCCGCATGGAACGTCGAGATCCGGGCACGCATCGGGCCGTTCGCCCGCTCGAAGCGGCTGCGGATGGAACGGACGGAGCTGGTGCCCGACCAGCTCGCCGTGTTCGAACGCGCCGAGACCGACGGTCGTGATCACGCCGGCTGGGTACTCCGCGTCGAGCTCCGGCCCGACTCGGGCGCAGCCGTTCCGGATTCGACGTCCGGCGCGACTGCGACCGAGGTGACGATGCACCTGGCCTACGACGGCTCGCTGTGGACGGGCGGACCGCTCGCTCGCGTCTTCGACGAACAGGTGCGACGCGGGCGCGACGGCCTGGTCGCGGCTGTCGGCGACCGGTCAGTGTGACGACCAGGCGGTGAACCGCCCGTCGCCGCGCCGCTCGAGATTGATCGGCATGTCGAAGCAGGCGCTGAGGCTCTCGGCGGTGAGCGCCTCGTCGATCGGTCCGGACTCGATCGCCCGGCCGTCACGAAGCAGGAGCGCGTGGGACACCCCGGCCGGCACCTCGTCGACGTGATGCGTGACCAGGACGAACGGTGGTGCGTCCGGATTGCTCGCAAGATCGTCGAGCGCATGGACGAGACGCTCCCGGCCGCCCAGATCGAGCCGGGCCGAGGGCTCGTCGAGCAGGATGACACCGGGGTCGGTCATCAATGTGCGGGCGAGGAACACCCGCTGTTGCTCACCGGACGACAGTGAGCCGAGCGGGCGATCGGCGAAGCGCTCGACGTCCATCTGCCCCAGACAGTCGAGTGCCCGGGCCCGGTCGGCGTCGTCGTATCGGTGCCACCAGGGCTCGAGGGCTGCGTACCGTGCCGTCATCACGATCTCGACCGCCGTGAGCTCCGCGCGGAACTGGGCGGCGAGAGCCGCCGAGGCGTAGCCGACGCGTCGACGCAGCTGCCGGACGTCGGTGCGGCCGAGTTGCTCGCCGAGCACGCGTACGGTTCCGGTCGTCGGATGCTCGTACATCGAGGCGACGCGCAGCAGCGTCGTCTTGCCGGATCCGTTGGCGCCGAGCACCAGCCAGTTCTGGTCGGGGCTGACGACGAACGAGACGTCGTCGACGATGTTGCGGCCGTCGCGGCGGACGACGATGTGGTCGAGTTCGAGGGGGAGGGTCATCGGTCGCGTTCGGTGGCCGGGGAGTCGTCCCCGAACGCATTGACCGTAACGCGGCGAGGGTCGACGTTAGGATTTCGACGTGTCCTGGGCGGCCCACACCCGGTTGCGGCGCGTGCGACGCGCCCGAATCCACCGACGTCGTCGGTCGATGGTCGCCGCCTGCCTGGCCGGAGCGATGCTCCTGACGTCGTCTCCCGCCGTCGCCCAGCCCGACGACACCACGACCTCGGAGCCCCCCACCACCGAGCCGATCCAGGGCGAGGACACCGCCGAGCGAGCGGCGCGCGAGATCGCCGAGGCCCGAGCACGTGCCAATCAGGCCGCGGAGGACTACTTCGCCGCCGAGTCCCGACGCGACACGCTCGAACTCGAACGCGAACGCCTGGCGACCGAATACGACGAGCTGGCGGCGGAGGTAGAGGCGCTCCGGCTCGCGCTCGAGACGGTCGCTGTCGACCGATTCGTCGCGAGCGGATCGTCGGGCATCCCGATCCTCACCGATCTGCGCGAACCGACGGAGCAGCTGCACGGGGGCGTGCTCGCCGACGTGGCGGCCCAGACGGGCGCGATCTCGCTCGACGACTACGACGAGGCCCGCCGGCGTCTGGCCGACAAGGGCGACGAACTCGACGACGCCGAGGTCGAACTCGACGAGCAGAAAGCCGCGCTGCTCGCCTTGCAGAGCGACGCCGAAGAGGAGGTCGAACGCCTGCGTTCGATCGAGTCGCAACGGCTCCAGGACGAGGCGGTCGTCGCCGCGCTCATCGCGCAACAGCGCGAAGAGGCCCGTCAGGCGTCGGAGTTCGAGCGTCGACAGGCCGAGGCCAACCGAGTTCGTCAGGAGACCGACATCGCACGAGCGGCGGCCAGCACCGTCGACGACACGGTGTCGGGCAATCAGGGAGCGAGCGGCGGTGAGGTCGGCGGACGCACCGGCGGTGGTGGCCCGGGCACCAACCCGCGCGCCGGCGGCTCCGGGTTCACCGACCACACGATGATCTGTCCGGTGCAAGGAGCGTCGGCGTACGGCGACACGTGGGGCGCTCCGCGCAGCGGTGGTCGTCGTCACCAGGGCGTCGACATGCTGGCGCCGACCGGCACGCCGCTCCAGGCCGTCATCGGCGGCATCGTCGAATTCCGCAGCAACGCGCTCGGCGGCGTCACGCTGGTGCTGTTCGGCGACAACGGGCACCGCTACTACTACGCCCACCTGTCGGCGTACGAGGGTGTGCCGGGTTACGTCGTCCAGGGCCAGGTGATCGGCTACATCGGCGACACCGGCAATGCGACCGGCGTGCCGCACCTGCACTTCGAGATCCGACCCGGGCACGGTGTACCGGTCAATCCGTATCCCTCGGTTCTGTACGCGGGCTGCTGAGCTGCCAACCTGACGGCGTGACCGAACGCCCGACCTCGCAGGCCGTCCGCGACGTCCTCGCGACACTGTTCCCCGGCGCCTCGATCGACGAACCGACGAGGCTCACCGGCGGCGCCTCTCGCTCGACCTGGCGGTGTGCCGTCGACGGCGAGGGCCTGGTCGTGCAACGCCAGACTCCCGAGGCTGCCCGGGAGATGGCGCTCGAGGCCTCGGTGCTCGCCGCTGCTGCCGAGGTGCCGGCACCGCCCGTGATCGCCCACGTGGTCGGCGATGACGGCATCTCGAACCTCGTGACCCGGCACGTCGACGGTGAGACGATCGCCCGGCGGATCCTCCGCGACGATCGCTTCGAAGCAGCACGCGGGCGCCTCGTCGGGCAACTCGGTCGCGCGGCGGCGCGGACGCACCGGATCGATCTCGCCGACGTCGAGGGCGTCCCGGCCGCCGATCCGCTCGCGACGACCAGGGTGAGCCTCGACGAGCTCGGCGAACCGCACCCCACGTTCGAGCTGGCCTTCCGGTGGCTCGACGATCACCGTCCGCCCGACCGACCGCCGACGCTCGTGCACGGCGACCTCCGGCTCGGGAACGTGATCGTCGACGAGTCCGGACTGGCGGCCGTGATCGACTGGGAGCTGGCCTTCGTCGGTAACCCGATCGCCGATCTCGGCTGGCTGTGCGCTCCGGCATGGCGCTTCGGGTCCCCGCTGCCGGCGGCAGGTCTCGGCGACCGTGAGACCCTGCTCGCCGCCTACGCCGACGAGTCGGGCGTCGACGTCGGTCTCGACGAGCTCATCTGGTGGGAGATCGCCTCGTCGCTGCGCTGGGGTGTGATCTGCATCATGCAGGCGTCGCGTCATCGATCGGGCGCCGTGCGCAGCCACGAACTGGCAGCGATCGGCCGCCGGACGTGCGAGACCGAACACGATCTCCTGCTCGCGCTGGAAGGACGCTGGTGATGGCCGCTCCACACGACAACCCGACGGCAGCCGAACTCACCGAGGCGGTGCGCGACTGGCTCGCCGACGACGTCGGCGCGGCCGACGAGTCGCCCAACCGCTTCCATCTGCGAGTGGCGACGAACGTGCTCGACATCGTGGCGCGAGAGATCGAACTCGGCCCCGGTCAGGCCGAGGCGCACGCGGCCCGACTCGAGCACCTCGGCGTGTCCGACGATCGCGAGCTTTCCGACGCCCTCCGGTCGGGTGCGATCGACTACCGCGACGAGTCGGTGCGCAGCCTGATCTGGGACTCGGTCGTCGACAAGCTCACCGTCGCGAACCCCCGGTACCTCGAGCGCAACCCGCGCTGATCGCTCAGTCGGTCTTCTTACGGCCGAGCGTGACGGGTTGCCCGGCGGCCAGCTGGCCGCACGCCGCGTCGATCTCGGTGCCGCGGTTCTGACGCACCGTGGCGTTCGCTCCGAGCGACTCGAGCAGATCACGGAACTCGTGCACCCGCTTCAGGGTCGAACCCCGGGTCGGGTAGCCCGGTGTCGGGTTGAGCGGGATCAGGTTGACGTGGGCCGGGAGCCGGAGACGCCGACACACGGAGGCGAGTTCGGCGGCGTCGCGGTCTCGGTCGTTCACCCCGTCGATCATCGCCCACTCGAAACTCACGCGACGGTTGCGGACCGCGAGGTAGTCGTTGCACGCGTCGACGAGGTCGTCGATCGGGTAGCGCCGGTTGATGGGCACCAGCTCGTTGCGGAGTTCGTCGTTCGCGGCGTGGAGCGAGACCGCGAGGTTGACCGGGAGCGGCCGGTCCGCGAGCGCCCGGATGCCCGGGAGGAGGCCGACGGTCGAGATGGTGATGTGGCGTGCCGACAGCCCGAAGTCGCCGTGGAGACGCTCGACCGACTCCCAGACTCGCGACTCGTTCGCCATCGGCTCGCCCATGCCCATGTACACGACGTTCGAGACGCGCCGGTCGACGTCCTTCGCGCGCCGGGTCGCCCGTGCGATCTGCTCGACGATCTCGCCGACGGTGAGGTGGCGGCTGAAACCGGCCTGACCGGTTGCGCAGAAACCGCACGCCATGGCGCAGCCGGCCTGGCTCGACACGCACACCGTCGCACGGTCGCGGTAGAGCATCAGCACCGTCTCGACGCGCTCGCCGCCGTCGAGTTCCCACAAGAACTTGACGGTGTTGCCGTCGTTGCTGACCGATTCGGTCACCGAGGTGAGCGCCGGCGGTAGCTGCTCGTCGAGTTCGGCGCGCATCGCCTTCGGCAGGTTCGTCCAGTCGGACGGCTCGGTGCAGTGCTCGTACAGCCCCTGCCACACCTGATCGACGCGGTAGCGCGGCGTACCGTCGAGCACGTCGGCGAGCTGGTCGCGCGTGACGTCGTATCGGGTGACGGTGGTGGTCATCGCTCGATCACCGTGCGTCGACCAGACGCTCGTACTCGGTCATGCGGGCCCGGAGCACGTCGAGGCTCGACGTCCAGAACGCCTCGTCGGTGACGTCGAGGTCGAACCGCGCGCCAAGCACCTCGGCGGTGTCCATGCCCGCTCGTGACAACAGGTCGTCGTAGCCCAGTCGGAACCGTTCGGGATCGTCGCGGTACGCGGCGTACAGCCCGAGTCCGAACAGCAGTCCGTAGGTGTACGGCCAGTTGTAGAAGTGCGATCCGTAGTAGTGCGGCTTGAGGAGCCACATGTACGGGTGTCGGGTGTCGAGATCGATGCCGTCGCCGTAGGTGTCGGCTTGCGCCCGCAGCATCATCTCGTCGAGTTCGGAGGCGCCGAGCGTGCCACGACGACGACGTTCGAAGACCTCGGTCTCGAACTGCAGGCGGGACTGGATGTCGACGACGACCTGGTTCGGGCCGGTGAGGCTGACGTCGAGCAGCCCGAGCCGCTCGTTCGGGTCGGTGGTGACGCCGAGCCGCTGCTCGATCGCGAGCGTCTCACAGAAGATGCTCGCCGTCTCGGCCAGCGCCATCGGCAATCGACGCTGCAGCGGCGTGCGGCCCGCCAGTGTGACGTTGTGGTAGGCGTGGCCGAGCTCGTGGGCCGTGGTCTGCGCCGAGTCGATCGACCCCGACCAGTTGAGCAGGACGAGCGAGCGATCGTCGCGGAACGAGGCGCAGAACGCGCCGCCGGTCTTGCCGTCGGCCGGGGGCGCGTCGATCCAGCGTTCGTCGAGTGCCCGATCGACCAACCCGCCCAGCTCGGTCGAGTACGACCCGAACGCCGACCGCACCCAGTCGATGCCGTCGTCCCAGCTGAGCGTCGTGTCGCCGGTCGGTGCCGGCGCGACGAGGTCCCACCACGGGAGGCCGCCGTCGTGACCGTGCAGTCGTGCCTTGGCACGCATCCAGCGGCGCCAGTCGGGGAGCGACGCCGTGACGGCGGACTGCATCGCCTCGTACGTCGGGCGGCTGACGCTGTTGGCGTACAGCGATGCATCGATCGGGTCGTCCCAGTGGCGACGGCGATTGACGATGACGGCTTCGCCCTTGATCGCGTTCATGGCGGCGGCGACGGTGGTCGCCACTTGCGGCCAGGTCTGGAGTTCGGCCTCGTAGCCGGCGCGCCGCATCGCCGGATCGGCGTGCGTCGCCAGGCCGCGTACGGCGTTGATCGGCATGTGTTCGGTCGAGCCGTCGGGCATCGCCACGTCGGCTGCCAGCTGTGAGGTGACGACCTGTTGGAGCGAACGCCACGCCGACGATCCGGTGGTCGAGAGTTCGGCGTACAGCTCCTCCTCGCGCTCGGTCATCTGATGGGCGACACGTTCGTCGAGGCGCGTCAGCGGTCCGACGTGCTCGGCGACCTCGGTGCTGAGGCCGGCCAGTGGCTCGACGCCGAGCGCGTGCACCCATTCGGCGAGGCGGGCGAGCAACGGCGTGAGCCGCGAACTCTGCTGCTCGACCCGGCTCATCAGGGCGCGGGCGGCGTCGTCGCGCGAGTCGGTTGCAGTGACCGACAACGTGGCGACGCCGAGCTCGCTCATCAACGCGCTGACCTCGTTGAACATGCGGAGGGCGACGTCGGCGGCCTGGCCGTCGGCTGCCGTCGGTGCGCGGGGGTCGGTCTGGCGGATGTCGTGCTCGTCGAACAGGGCGATCAGACGGGTCACGTCGGCGTCGAGCGTCTCCATTGCATCGGTGAACGATCGGTCGTCGAGCGACGGGTAGACGTCGGCCACGCTCCAGCGCGGGAGCTCGGTATCGCCGGTGCGGGTGCTGTCGTCGGTGAGGGTCATGGTGTCCTGTCGAGGGATCGGGTGGGACGGGTGCGGATCGGGAATCGGGTATCGGGTTCTCAGGCGGTGCCGTGCTCGGGCGGAGCGAACGCGACGCGCCGACGATGGATGGTGAAACCCAGCCGCTCGTAGAGGCCGACGGCGGCGGTGTTGCCTGCATCGACGTAGAGGTTGGCGACGGTGACACCACGATCGGAGATCGAATCGAGGCCGGCGAGGGTGAGCTGCTTGCCGAGACCGCGGCCGTGTGCGGATGGATCGACGGCGATCACGTAGATCTCGCCGACGACCGGCGATCCGTCGGTGTGGAGCTTGGTCCAGCAGAACGCCACCGGGGTACCGGTTTCGTCGTCGAAAATGCGGAACCCGTCGGGGTCGAACCAGGGCTCGTCGAATCTCGACCGGAGCGTGTCGAGTGTCCAGCCGCCCTGTTCGCCGTGGGATGCGAACGCCCGATTGTTGATGCCGAGCCAGGCTTCGTCGTCGATGCCGGGACGGAACGACCGGGTGGCCACATCGGCTTGCTGCGGATGGGGGAGCGGCCGGCGCATCTCGTACAACTCTCGCCAGACGGCGAGGCCGAGTCGGGCCGCGACCTCGTGGTCGTGGGCGGACGGATCGTCCAGCCACCACACGACGGCGTCGTCGCGTCGGCGACGATGGGCGTCGACGGCGGTGTCGGCGATGTCGTCGCGAACGGCGATGTCGTCGTCGAGCGCCGGGTCGACCACGGTCTCGAGCACCCAGGCGTCGTTCGCGCCGGAGAGCTGTGCGAACGCGATCAACCGGTCGTCGTCGTGCATCGTGACGAGGAGCGGGCCACCGTGTGCGTCACCGCTGTCGCGGCCGAGGTCGATCCGGAGGTGGTCGCTCAGTTGCGGCCGACCCGTCGTCGTCTCGACGCCGGCGACGAACGCGAGGGCGCGCTCGCGTTGTTCTGCGGTTGGTGTTGCAGCGATCTCGGTGATGCGCACCCGTGTCAGGGTACCTGCGCGGTGGTCGGTCGTCGTCCGACCGCGGACCGTGACGTGACGGAGGTCATCACGCCGAAATCGGCCGGTTCTGGCGGACGATGTTTGAAGTCGGGGTCGGTCCCTGAGAGGATGATGGTCACCAGGTTCCCGCCACCTGGTGTCGAGCGCATACAGGGATCCGCCGCCCTGCGCTCAGGGTTGATGGCCCCCGGTTCGCCGGGGGCCGTCCCCGTTTTCGGCGGCGATTGCACGTCGGGACCGGCTCCGGGTACGTGGCCGTGCTGCGTTCAGCGGAGGGTGCGGATCGCGCGCTGCAGCGCTCGGCTCGCCATCAGGAGCTGGCGTTCGGCCTCGTGGACGGTCGTGACGACGTCCTCGCGCTCGGTGCCGAGGAACGGTTCGGCGATCGCACCCACCCGTTCGCGTTGCCGATCGATCGTGTCGGCGATCACCGAGAGTTCGTTGACGGCGGAGGTCGGGTCGGGGGAGGGCACGAACCCAACCTAGACCTCGACCGGCACAAACCGCTTTCCCGTCAGGCACGGGGTGCTCGGTAGCCTCGGCCTGGTGATCCCCGTCCGTGACGACCTTCGAGTGCTCGAGGGCTATCACTCCCCGCAAGTCGACGTCGACGTCCGACTGAACACCAACGAGTCCCCGCTGTCGCCACCCGACGCGTTCCGCGACGCACTGGCGGCCGAACTGTCGCGGATCGAATGGCATCGCTATCCCGATCGTGCCGCGACCGAGTTGCGGCGCGCGATTGCGGACTGGCACGGGGTCGACCCGTCGATGGTGTTCGCCGCGAACGGATCGAACGAGGTCCTGCAGACGATCCTGCTCACCTATGCCGGCGCGGGCCGGCGGGTGGCGACCTTCGAGCCGACGTACCAGATGCACGCCCAGATCGCCCGGGTGGTCGGCAGCGAGGTGGTCGAAGGCGAGCGCAACGCCGACTTCACCCTCGATCCCGACGAGCTGCGGCGCGTGGTCGACGAGTACGACCCACACGTCACGTTCCTGACGTCGCCGAACAACCCGACCGGACTGGTCGAGCCGTCCGAGCGGATCGGCGAGCTGCTCGACGTCACCAACGGCCTGGTGGTCGCCGACGAGGCGTACGCACAGTTCGCCGACTGGAGTGCGCTCGAGCTCCTCGACGACGACCGGCCGCTCGTCGTCACCCGCACCTTCTCCAAGACGTGGAGCATGGCCGGTGTCCGGCTCGGCTACGCCATCGGACCCGCGTGGTTCGTC
Source organism: Ilumatobacter fluminis (assembly GCF_004364865.1). NCBI lineage: Bacteria > Bacillati > Actinomycetota > Acidimicrobiia > Acidimicrobiales > Ilumatobacteraceae > Ilumatobacter > Ilumatobacter fluminis. The sequence continues at coordinate 2,560,644 of NZ_SOAU01000001.1, read as the reverse complement.
GACGAGCTCGAGAAGGTCGTCTTGCCGTATCACCTCGACGCCGTGAAGCAGTTGGCCGGACGAGTGGCCCTGCGGTTCGTCGACGACATGAACGAGAGGGTCCGGCTCATCGTCGATGAACGCGAGCGTTTGTCGACGACGATGCGCGGCATGCCGATCGATGTGACACCGAGCGGCGCCAACTTCATCCTGTTCCGGCCGACCTCGATCGGCGGGCGAGACCTGTGGCAGCAGTTGCTCGACCGGAGCATCCTCGTCCGCGACTGTTCGGGGTGGCCACGCCTCGCCGACTGCCTCCGAGTCACCGTCGGCACGCCCGACGAGAACGACGCATTCATCACCGCGCTGAAGGAGATCCTCACGTGAGCGCCCGTACCGCCAGCCGTAGCCGCAGCACCAACGAGACGTCGATCGAGATCTCGATCGATCTCGACGGCACCGGACAGACGAACATCTCGACCGGCATCCCGTTCTACGACCACATGCTCGATCAGCTGGGCCGCCACGGTGGCTTCGACCTGACCGTGCACGCCGACGGCGACCTGCACATCGACACGCATCACACCGTCGAAGACGTCGCGATCGCGCTCGGTGAGACGTTCCGCGAGGCGCTCGGTGACAAGGCCGGCATCCGCCGATTCGCCAGCGGCCGGTACCCGCTCGACGAGGCACTGGTCGACATCGCCCTCGATCTGTCCGGGCGCGCGCACGTCGAGTGGATCGTCCCCATGCCCGAGAGCCTGCCGCTCGGCGATCCGGCGTTCGATCCGCAGTTGGCCGAACACGCCGTGTCGTCGTTCGCGCAATCCGCGGCGATGACCCTCCACGTCGAGCTGGTCCGCGGTCGCAACGTGCACCACATCATCGAGGCGACCTTCAAGGGGCTCGCCCGTTCGCTCCGCGACGCCGTCCGCATCGATCAGCCCGGTGGTGTCCCCTCGACCAAGGGCGTGTTGTGAGCGATCGCCCGCTCGTCGCGGTGCTCGACTACGGCATCGGCAACCTGCACTCGGCACACAAGGCCATCGAGAAGATGGGCGCAGACGCCCGTCTCACCGCCGACCCGGCCGTGGTCGCCGACGCCGACGGCGTGGTGCTGCCCGGTGTCGGAGCGTTCGGCGCCTGCATGTCGACGCTGCGGTCCGTCGGCCTCGAAGAGCCGGCGCTCGCCGCCGCGTCGTCCGGTCGGCCGTTCCTCGGGATCTGCGTGGGTATGCAGATGTTGTTCCACGGGTCCGAAGAAGACGCCGCGGCACGCGGACTCGGGATCGTCCCGGGCACCGTGCGATGGATCCCGCCGGGCGTGAAGCGGCCCCAGATGCAATGGAATCGACTGGAGTTGCAGTTGCCCGACGACCCCATGCTCGCCGATCTCGGCGACGACCCCTGGGTGTACTTCGTGCACTCGTTGCACGGGGTCCCCGATGACCCGTCGGTCGTCGCCGCCACCTGCGAGTACGGGACCGACCTCAATGCGGCGTTCCGACTCGACAATGTGTTCGCCACACAGTTCCACCCCGAGAAGTCGGGTCCGACGGGCCTCCGCCTGCTACGCAACTTCGTCCAGGTGTGTGTCGAGGCGAGGGACGGAGCAGCAGCATGACGACGATCTGCGATCTGTATCCGGCGATCGACCTGCGGGGCGGCAAGGTGGTCCGCCTCACGAAGGGCGACTACGACGCCGAGACCGTCTACGGCGACGACCCCGTCGCCGTTGCCGGCTCGTTCGCCGACGCCGGTGCACCCTGGGTGCACGTCGTCGATCTCGATGCCGCCCGCTCGGGCGACCCCGTCAACCGACCCGTGGTCGCAGCGGTCGCCGCTGCGCTCGATGGTCGGGCTCGTCTCCAGACCGGCGGCGGCGTGCGCGCCGTGTCCGATGCCGAGGCGCTGGCCGCTGCCGGTGTCAGCCGGGTCGTCATGGGGTCGGCGGCGGTGGCCGACCCCGACCTCGTCGTGGCGGCGAGCGATGTCCTTCCTGTCGCGGTCGGCCTCGATCACCGTGACGGCGAACTCGCCGTCCACGGCTGGACCGAGGGGAGTGGCGTCCAACTCACGGACGCACTCCACCGGTTTCCGACCGCCGCTGCGTTCGTCATCACCGACATCAGCCGTGATGGCATGCTCACCGGCCCCGACGTCGACGGTCTCGCGGCAGCCGTGGCAGCCACCGATGTGCCGATCGTCGCGAGCGGTGGCGTGGCGACGCTCGACGACATCGTGGCGCTCGCGTCGATTCCGGGACTGGCCGGCATCATCACCGGCAAGGCCGTGTACGAGGGGCGCTTCACCGTCGCGCAGGCCATGGCCGTGTTGGAGGTCGAAGGATGAGGGTCGCACGAGTCATCCCGTGTCTCGACGTGACCGAGGGGCGCGTCGTGAAGGGCACCAACTTCGTCGAGCTCCGTGATGCCGGCGACCCGGTCGAACTGGCGGCTCGCTACGACGCCGAAGGTGCCGACGAGCTCGTCTTCCTCGACATCACGGCGTCGTCCGACAACCGCGACACGACGGTCGACATGGTCTACCGGGTCGCGGAACAGGTGTACATCCCGTTCACCGTCGGTGGCGGTATCCGGTCGCTCGAAGATGCCCGCCGCATGCTCCGGGCCGGGGCCGACAAGGTCAGCGTCAACACCGCGGCGGTGCAGCGACCGGAGCTGATCGGCGAGATCGCCGGCGAGTTCGGTTCGCAATGCGTCGTGTGTGCGATCGACGCCAAGCGGCGCGACGACGGCGATCCGGCGTTCGAGGTGTTCCTCCACGGTGGCCGCACCCCGACCGGCATCGACGCGATCGAATGGGCGCGGCGCGCGGTCGAACTGGGAGCCGGCGAGATCTTGCTCACCTCCATGGACCGTGACGGCACCAAGATCGGCTTCGACAACGAGCTGACGCGAGCGATCAGCGACGCCGTGTCGGTACCGGTGATCGCCAGCGGCGGCGTCGGCACGCTCGACCATCTCGTCGACGGCGTGGTCGACGGTGGCGCCGACGCCGTCCTCGCGGCATCGATCTTCCACTTCCGCGAGCACACCGTCGCGGACGCGAAGCGCGCGATGATCGACGCCGGTGTCACGGTGCGTCCACCGGATCGCTGAGCACCCGCTGTGAGCTGGTGTTATCAGGTTGAGAACACCAGCGTTCAGGTCGAAGAATAGGGCGATGGATGCCTCCGAGATCCTGGCGAGCGTTCGCCCGCTGGTGCTCGTCGTCGATTCGTCGGGCGTCATGCTCGACGCCCGGGGCGGAGCGGGAGGCTTCCTCGGTCACGAACCCGCCGACCTCGTCGGTCGCCTGGTGTTCGACATCGTCGCCCCGGATGCGCTCGCCGACGTCGCCGGCTACTTCGCCAGGCTGACTGCGACCCCGACGCACCCGGTGCTGATGCCGATGCCGTTCCGTTCGGTGATGTCGGGCTCCGACGGCCTGCCCTACGGCGTCGACGTCATCCCGACCGGTGTGGTCGCCGGCGACGGCGAACGGAACTGGGTCGTGATGCTGGTGCCCCAGTCGATGGAGACATCGGTGTCGGAACCGCTCAACGCCGAACTCACCGGCGCCGGACGCGACGTCGTCCGGAGTCGGCTGTGCGACGAGCTCTGCTATCACAACCAGTACGGGTCGCTGCGCTGGTACTTCGTCGCGCTCGAGGACGAGCCGCAGGTGTTCGGACCGCGCTCCGACCCCGGTCTGCTCCCGGTGCTCCAGCGGGCCGTCGATCGCGGGTGGCAACCATGGACCACGCCGACGCTGGCGGTCGACGAGTCGGGCCGCCCGCGCTCGGCCGACGACGTGTTGCTGCCGTGCACGGCGCCCTCGAGTGTCACTTCCGCCGCGTTGCGCCACGCCGAACCCGACCAGGCGTTCCGCCTCGGCTTCGTGCCCGTCGAACTCGACGGGGAGCTGATCGGGGTGTACCTGGAGCTCCGCTGGGTCCCGGCGTCGGGCGAGCTGATGGTGCGAGCCAACGTGCTGACGCGGATCCAGAACCTGTGTCAGGTGACGGCGCTGCTCCACGAGCGGTGGCGCGACCGTGACCGGCTGGTGCTCGCTGCGACCCGCGACACGCTCACCGGTCTGGCCAACCGCGACGCCCTGACCGACGCCATCAGCGCTGCAGTCGAGCCGAGCGCCGTGCTGTACGTCGACGTCGACCGGTTCAAGTCGGTGAACGACCGATATGGGCACGCCGTCGGTGACCGGGTGCTGGTCGAGATCGGCCGTCGGATCGTCGCATCGTGTCGTCCCGGCGATGTCGTCGCACGGTTCGGTGGCGACGAGTTCGTGGTGCTGCTCGACGGGATCGATCTCGCGACGGCGGAGGCGATCGGGCAACGGATCGTCGACTCGTTCACCGAGCCGCTCGAGGTGGTCGGCGCACCCGATCACGTCTCGCTGAGCGTCGGCTTGGCCGAGTGCCGACCCGGCACCGACCCGGTCGATCTTGCCGATCGAGCGATGCTCGTCGCCAAGCGATCGGGCCGCGCCCAGCTCGTCGTCGCCTGACGATGAGGGCCGACTCGCCGGTCACCGTCCAGTCGCAGACCGGTCGCCGGTCGGTCAGATGTCACGCCTCGGGGAGCCGAGGTGTCGTCGTCGCCTGTACGGGTACAGTCGCCACCATGGCAATCCCGAACGAATCGATGGAATACCGACGCCTCGGTAACAGCGGCGTCAAGGTGAGTGCACTCGGCTTCGGCAGTTGGGTCTCGTTCGACACCCAGATGGGCACCGACATGGCGCTCGAGTGCATGCAGGCCGCGCACGACGCCGGGGTCAACTTCTTCGACAACGCCGAGGCGTACGCCGGCGGCAAGAGCGAACAGATCATGGGCGAGGCGCTCCGTCAGCTCGACTGGCCCCGCTGGTCGTACGTGGTGACCACGAAGCTCTACTGGGGCATCCACGGCCAGGACCCGAACATGCGGAACACGCTGAACCGCAAGTACCTGATGCAGGCGATCGACGGATCGCTCGAGCGCTTCGGCCTCGACTTCGTCGACGTCGTCTACTGCCACCGCGCCGACCCGAACACCCCGATGGAGGAAACCGTCTGGGCGATGAGCGACATGGTGGCGCAGGGCAAGGCGCTCTACTGGGGCACCAGCGAATGGTCGGCCGACGAGATCCGCCATGCGATCGACATCGCCGAACGTCACCACCTCCACAAGCCCGTCACCGAGCAATCGCAGTACAACCTGCTCGAGCGCGACAAGGTCGAGGTCGAGTACGCCCGCCTCCACGCCGACACCGGCTACGGCAACACGATCTGGAGCCCGCTCGCATCGGGCCTGCTCACCGGCAAGTACCGCGACGGCATCCCGGAAGACTCCCGTGCAGCCCTCTCGGGCTACGAGTGGCTGAACGAGCGCATGAGCGACCAGGACGCGGTCGCACAGATCGAGCGCCTCCGCCCGATCGCCGAACGCCTCGACTGCTCGATGGCACAGCTGGCCATCGCCTGGTGCACGAAGCACCCGATGGTGTCGAGCGTGATCACCGGCGCCAGCCGCGCGAGCCAGGTCGTCGAGAACATGAAGGCCGTCGAGGTGATGCCCAAACTCACCGACGATGTGATGGCCGAGATCGACGACGCCCTCAGCTGAACCCGTCACTGTCCGAACAGCGACGCCCGACCGCTCTGCCGGTCGGGCTTCGTCGCGCTCGGGCGCGGGTCAGGACACGGAGAGCTGGCGGCGCAGCACCTTGCCGGTGGTGTTGCGGGGCAGTTCGTCGATGAAGCGGACGTGGCGCGGGACCTTGTGGGTGGCGAGCTGTGCTTTGACGTGATCCTTGACCTCTCGGTCGGTCAGGTCCTCGCCCGGAGCGAGCACGACGAATGCCGCCAGGACCTGTCCGAACTCGTCGTCGGCGACGCCGCTCACGACGACGTCGATGATCGCCGGGTGGGCGTGCAGGAGCTCCTCGACCTCGCTCGGGAAGACGTTCTCGCCGCCCGAGACGATCATGTCGTCGTCGCGTCCTTCGACGAACAGGAGCCCGTCGCGGAACGACCCGACGTCGCCGGTCGAGACGAGGCCGTTGATGCGTTCCTTGTCGTCGCCGTTGGTGTACCCGTCGAACTTCAAGGCTCCGCCGACGAAGATCCGTCCCGACGAACCCTCGGGGAGCCGTTTGCCGTCGCCGTCGAGGATGGCGACGTCGACCCAGCGCACCGGGCGACCGGCCGTGGTCGGGTGGGCAGCGAGGTCGTCGGGGGTCGCGATCGTGGCCGAGGCGACCTCGGTCGAGCCGTACAGGTTGTAGAGCACCGGACCGAATCGGTCGAGCACGTCGGTGACGAGCTGTCCGGAAATCGCCGAGCCGCTCGATGCGATCACTCGCAGCGACGGCAGACGGAGCTCGCCGTCGTCGGCCTGCAGGATGCGGCTCAGCATCACCGGCACGACTACGAGGACATCCGCGCCCTCGTCGGCGACGGCGTGGAGGGTGCGCTGCGGATCGAACTTGCGGGCGACGACGGCGGTCGCGCACCGCGAGAAGCCGAGCAGCAGATGGCTGAGCGCCCACGCGTGGAAGAGGGGAGCGGCGATCACCTGGACGTCGCCGAGCTTCAGCGGGATCCGATCGAGGAGGGCCGCCACGCCCTCGAGCGCCGACGGGCCGCTCTCGCGAGCGGCTCCCTTGGGTCGGCCGGTCGTCCCCGACGTGAGGATCACGACCCGGCCGACGTCCTTGGTGGGCTCGACCGTGCCCCCGAGCGATGCCCGCCGTTCCAGGTCGGCCTCGTCGATCGACGCCTTGACCATCGAGTCGGCGACCATCTCGGCGTACTCGTCGTCGTGGATGATCAGATCGAGCTGTTCGGCGTCGGCGACGTCGGCGAGCTGTGGTCCGGCGAAGCCGGTGTTGAGCAGGATCGCGTCGGCGCCGACGGCGGCCACCGCGCCGAGTGCCTCGATGAAGCCACGGCGGTTGCGGGCCAGGATGCCGATACGGGTGCCCCGGCCGATGCCGTCGGCGTGGAGGCTCGCGGCGATCGACTGGGTACGGGTCCACACGGTGGCGTAGGTCGTACCGCCGTCGTCGTCGATCACGGCGAGACGGTCGGGGTAACGCGCCGCGGCACCGGCGAGGAGGCCGGCGATCGACGACCCCCACGGTGCCATGGCCTTGAGCGCCCGCGGGAAACGATCGGGGCGTTCGAAGGGGGTGAGGAACGAACGCGCCAGGGTGACACCGACGCCGACTGACCGGCCGAGATCCATGACTCGGACGATAGTGGTCCACCCGCCACGGTGGGCGCGGTGGCGAAACCTCCTTCGGTCGACGCGTCCCGAAGGGTGAGAATCACAGGTATGTCGTCCGATCGTCGCGTGAGCGCCGTGCTACCGCTGCTCCGGCCCCAGGCCGGTCGCTGGGCCGCGCTCGGCGTCCTCACGGCGTTCGGTGCCGGCCTCACGGTGATCGGTCCGTTGGTCGTCCGTTCGATCGTCGACCGGGCGGTCGAAGGCACCGACGCCGACACGATTCGTCGGCTCGCGTTCGTGTTCCTCGTGATCGTGATCGCCGCGCAGGTCGTGTCGGTGCTCGTCGCCCGGTCGGCGACGTACGCAGCCTGGGCGACCACCAACGAACTCCGGATGCGGATGGCCCGTCACGTGCTCGGTCTCGACCACGAGTTCCATCGCCAACACACCCCCGGTGAGCTGATCCAGCGCGTCGACGGCGACGTCACCTCGGTGTCCGACCTGCTGGGTCGCGTCCTCCCCAAGGCGGTGGGTTCGGCGATCCTGGTCGCCGGCATGGTGATCGTCGTGTCGGCGATCGACTGGCGGATCGGCGTCGGAATGGCGGTCTACGTCGTCGCGGCCGTCGCCGCGGTGCTGGTGATGCGGCACCGTGCGGTCGAGGAGTCGGCCGACGAGATGGGCGCCTACGCCCGCCTGTACGGCGGCATCGAGGAACGGCTCAACGCGTCCGAGGACTTGCGGGCGAACGGTGCCGGCTCCCACGCCATGTGGCGGTTCGTCGAGGACTCGGCGGGTGCGCTCGACCGGTCGGTGCGGCGCGAGTCGGCGTTTCTCGGGATGTGGTGGGGCGTGCAGGGCGCTGTCGTCGGTGGCGTCGTCGCGTCGGTGCTCGCCGGTGCCGTGCTGGTCTCGAACGGTGCGATCACCGTCGGGACGGCATTCCTGTTGTTCCAATACGTCTTGCTCATCCAGCGCCCGCTCGAAGAGGTCGTCCACGAACTCGAGACCGTGCAGAAGGCCACCGGAGCGATGCGGCGCGTGCTGGCGTTGATGCAGGTCGAGCCGACCGTGCTCGACCACGGCCGGACCTCACCGGCGGCCGGTCCGTTGGCGATCGAGTTCTCGTCGGTGTCGTTCGACTACGGCGACGACGACCCGGTGCTGCACGACGTCGATCTGACCCTGCAGGCCGGGCGGTCCGTCGGCGTGGTCGGTCGCACCGGAAGCGGCAAGACGACGTTCTCGCGTCTGGTGCTCCGGTTGGTCGAGGCGACCGCCGGTCAGGTCAACGTCGGTGGCGTCCCGATCGCCGACGTGCCGATGCGCGAGCTCCGCCGTCGGGCGGCGCTGGTGCCGCAGGAGGTCGAGCTGTTCAACGGGACGATCCGCGAGAACGTGACGCTGTTCGATTCGCGTCACTCCGACGCAGCCGTCGCCGACGCTCTGCACTCGGTCGGACTCGGCGCGCTCGCCGACGGTGGCATCGACCGGCCGCTCGGCGGTGGCGGTGCCGGACTGTCGGCCGGCGAGGCACAACTGCTCGCGATGGCACGTGTCTGGTTGCGCGACCCCGACCTCGTCGTGCTCGACGAGGCGACGGCGCGGGTCGACCCGGTGACCGAGCGACGGATCGAGGAAGCGATGCGCGAACTCATGCGCGGTCGGACGACGATCGTCATCGCGCATCGGCTCTCCACGCTCTCGGAGGTCGATGACATCGCCGTGTTCGAGGCCGGTCGCATCGTCGAGTTCGGTGCGCGCGAGACGCTGGTCGCCGACCCCGACGGGCGGTTCCGCCGCCTGCTCGACTTGGCGCTCGAGCCCGACCGTGCTCCTTCGGAAGGGATGCTGGCATGAACGCCTGGACGCTCGCATGGCGCGTGAGCCAGCACGATCGCCGCACGTTCTGGGCCGGCGAAGGCCTGTTCGTGCTGTTCTTCGTCTTCCCGGTCGGCATCGGCTGGGTGCTCGGACGCGCCTTCGACGCCGTGGAGGCCGGCGACGTCGACGCAGCGGTGTGGTGGGTCGTCGCGCTGGTGGTCCTCGAGATCGGGCGGATGGCGACCATCCACGCCGCCGCCCTCGTCTGGACCCGGGTGTGGCTGCAGATGCAGACCTTCCTGCGTGCCAACCTGCTCACTGCGCAGGTGGCGAGCGGCGGCGTCGAAGCGGGGCAACCCGTCGGCTCGGCGGGGGAGGCCGTCACCCACTTCCGTGACGACGCCGAGGACGTGGCTCGCTTCGTCGACGGCATGGTCGACGTGTCGGCGGGCCTCGTGTTCACGGTCCTCGCCGGGATCGTGATGGGGCTCACCGACCTGGCGGCTGCGTTGATCCTGATCGTGCCGCTCGTCGTCGTCGGTGTGGCGACCAAGGCACTCGACAGTCGCATCAAGCAGTACCGGGTCGCCGACCGAGAGGCCACCGCTGCGGTGACCGGGCTCGTCGGCGACATGATGGCGGCGGCGACGACCGTGAAAGCGAACGACGCGACCGAGCCGCTGCTCGATCGTCTGGACGATCTGGTGGAGCGGCGCCGCACCACCGCCGTGCGAGATCGCGTGCTCGAGGAGTGCCTCGAGGCGTTCACCCGCGGCGTCGCCGACGTCGGGTTGGCACTGGTGCTGCTCGTCGGTGCCGGCTCGCTGGCGGCCGGAACCTTCAGCGTGGGCGATGTCGCACTGTTCACCGCGTACCTCGGTTGGCTCGGCTTCCTGCCGCGGATGATGGGCCGAGCGCTGGCCCGCCAGAAGCAGGCGGCCGTCGCATTCGAGCGGATGCGTCATCTCGTCGCCGACGGCGACGTGCGCCGCACGGTCACCCCTCGCCACCTTCCGATCAAGATCGGCGACGAACGGGTACGACCCGCGGTCGAACGGCCCGAGCGCGTGCCGCTCGACCGACTCGACGTCGTCGGCCTGTCGGCCCGGTACCCGGGCGGTGGCGGCGTGACCGAGATCGACCTGTCGGTCGGCAGGGGCGAGTTCGTCGTCGTGACCGGTGAGATCGGTGCCGGCAAGAGCACCCTGCTGCGAGCGATCCTGGGCCTTGCCTGGCAGGCCGACGTGACCGGTGACGTTCGATGGAACGGTGACACCCTCGACGATCGGGCAGCGTTCCTCGTCCCGCCGAACGCCGCGTTCTTGCCCCAGGTCCCACAGCTCGTGTCCGACTCGCTCGCCGAGAACATCGCGTTCGGCGACGCCGACCTCGACGAGATCCGTCGCGCCCTGTCGTTGGCGATGCTGGGCGACGACGTGAACGGCTGGGCCGATCGCGAAGACACCGTGATCGGCCCTCGCGGGCTCCGTCTGAGCGGGGGACAGCGGCAGCGGCTCGCCGGGGCACGCGCCGTCGTCCACCGACCCGAGCTGGTGGTGCTCGACGACGTGTCGAGCGCGCTCGACGTCGAGACCGAACTCCAGCTCTGGCAGAACCTGGCCGACGCCGGACTCACGGTGCTCGCGGTCTCGCACCGAGCGGTTGCGTTCGAACGTGCCGATCGCGTCGTCCGTCTCGAGCGCGGTCGAACCACTCCGGCCTGACGCGTCTGACGCCGCTGGTCCCGCAGGCATCCTGCCCGCGCTCTGGATCTCGACACGAGGTCGAGGGTCGATGCGCGGTCGAGGGTTCGCTGGGAGCGCACGTTGTATCACGAATAGTGGTGTACGGGCGCGATGGCGTCTGGTGCTTCTCGGCGCAAGTGGACTCATCGTTCGCGCGAAAGCCCTGGTCAGCGCGCTTCTTTGCGAAAATTTGTCGTTGGCGTCACGATTCGGGCGTGGTCACCCTCTGTGTTTCTCGGGTGCGACGAAGCGCCCTGCCGAATCCACGACACCGAGGAAGCCATGACACACACCACCCCACGACGACGGCCCGCCGTAGCCATCGTCGCTGCGCTGATGCTCCTGATCACCGGCATCGCCCTGCCGGCCGGAGCCGCCCACGCTGGCGAGCCGACGCTCGTCAAGTCGTTGGCGCAGACCCAGCCCTTCGCGAACGAGGACGGCACGTTCCCCAGCGGCTCGATCGTCACCTACGAGGTGTCGATCGGCTGCAACGCACCCGGTGACTGCAACGGGTTCGAGTTGCACGATCTGGCGCCGTCCTACACCGACGTCGACGGCGACCCTGCCGTGTTCGAGTTCGTCTCGGCGTCGCCCGGCGGCGTCGGACCGTCGTTCGAGGTCGACACGAGCGACCCGTCCGACATCGTGTTCACGTTCCCGAACGGTTTCGCCGCCGGCACCTCGGCCAACCTCCAGATCTCGTTCGAGATCCCGGCCGGTGTCACGCCCGACCTCACCACGGCCACGAACACGGCGGTGTGGGGTGAGTTCGACGGCGACGGCAACCCGCTGCCCAACACGGTGATCGACACCCAGGACGTCACGGCCCGCGCCCGGACGTCGTTCGACGTGACGAAGACGGGTCCGGCCCGCGTCGCGCCGAACGAGCCGGTCGTGTTCACCGTTGCCCTGTGCGGCGACAACCCGGACGACCCGTACTACGGCCCACTGAACGGCAGCGTCGAGGGAGCGACCCTCACCGACGAGATCCCCGAGGGGTTCGTCGTGGTCGACGCCGGTGGTGGTGTCGACAACGGCGACGGCACCGTCACGTGGTTGCTCGGCGACGTCCAGGTGGGCGTCGACGAGTGCATCGAACGCTCGATCACCCTCGAGTACCCGGCGGACGCGCCGCTCCCGGCGCCGATCGAGACCAGCAACGTCGTTGTCGCCGGCGGCACCTTCCCGCCGGGGAGCGACGGCAATCCCGGCGGTGACGAGTTCCCGTTCGTCGTCGACAACCGTGAACCCGGCGACCCGACGATCGACAAGGCGGCGGGTCGTCCGTTCGTCGACCTCGACCTGAACGACGGCACCAACGGCGACGACGGCGACAGCTTCTCGTCGTATTACCTCCGCCCCGAGAACGAGGGCGAGGGCGTGATCTTCGACGCCGTGCTCACCGATCCGCTCCCCGGACAGTTCACGATGACCGAGCTGCGCACCGGAACGTGGCCCGCCGGGCCGACCGGCCCGAACGGCGACGGACAGGTCGAGTTCGTCGTCACGCTGCAGGACGCCACGACGATCTCGCTGTTCGCCGACGGAGCGTCGAGCCAGACGATCACCGTTCCCGCCCCCGACACGAACCCGGCCGAGTTCGTGGAGGTTCGCTACGGCGACCTGCCCGCCGGCTGGATTCAGGACAACGGCAGTGGGCGCACCGACCTCTACGGCTACTTCATCGACCCGGGCCGCGACGGCGGCGACGGCAACGACTTCGACACCACGCCCGTGATCCCGGTCGTGAACACGGCGACGCTCTCTGGCACGGTGCTCGACCCGGTGACGGGCGCCCCGCTGCCTGCGTCCGACTCCGACAGTGCGACCATCAACATCGAGAGCCCCCAGCCGCACGTTGCGATCTTCAAGGACGTCACGGCGACCGGGAACAACTTCGGCAACGGCGTCTTCCCGTCGAGCGACACGACCACGACGACGTTGACGTGGCGCCTGCGCGTGCAGAACCACTGGACGGCCACGGCCGACTATCCGGACCCCGTGATCATGGATGTCGTCCCGACGCTCTCCCAGAACCTCCTCGCTGAGGGCGGCCTCTCGGCGCCGTACGACTTCACCGTGTCGGCGCCGGACGGTGTGACGTGCCCGGCGACCCCGGTCGACGGCGGCACCGTGCCCAACGCTGGGACGGGTCTCGACGACTCGGTCCTGCGGTGGGAATGCGCCGGCGATCTCGAGCGCAACCGCACCATCACCATCACCTTCAAGACCGATGTGGAGGCGGGCACCCCGCCCCAGAGCGTCCTCAACCGCAACTTCACGACGACCAACGCACTCACCGACGACGCCGGCGGCCAGTACTTCTCGGTCTGGGACAACGGCAACTTCTTCGGCACGTGGCAGGACGACGTGGACGACCTCGACGGCGACGGCGAGACCGACGACCGCATCCGCGCCGACCTGGCCTCGATCGAGGTGCTCGACTTCGTGTTCCTCACCTCACAGAAGGAGGTGCGAGGTGGACCCGACGCGACCTGTGCCGACGGCTTCCCACCCGCCGGCGAGGACAACACGACCTACGGCTCGGAGCGTTGCACCCGACCCGGCGACACGGTCGACTACCGCATGACGGTGGTCAACGAGGGCAACACCGACGTGATCAACGTGATGGTGATGGACATCTTCCCGTACGTCGGCGACACCTTCGTCGTGCCGAACCAGAACACCGGCGCCGTGTCGCCCCGTGGTTCGCAGTTCGACACCAACCTCACCGGCCCGGTCACCAGCCCCGATCCGAACGTGGTGATCGAGTACACAACCGAGCGTCAACCGTGCCGCTACGACGACTTCTACCCGGCCTTCGCCGGCAACGCCGAGGTGCCCGGGTGCGCCGAGGCGGCGTGGTCCACCACGCCGCCGTCGCCGATCTCGAGCGCAGCCGCGATCCGTATCTCGTATGTCGACGATGCGACCGGTGAACCGGGCGTGCTCGCGCTCGGCGAGTCGTTCCAGCTCGAGTGGCCGATGCGGGCATCCGTCGCCGCCGTTCCGGGCGACGTCGCCACCAACGCGTTCGGCTGGTCGGCGCAGTCGGCGACCTCGAACACGGTGAACACGGCAGCGCCGCCGCCCGTCGACATCACGGTCGCCGAACTCGGCGACCACTTCGTCGGTGACCAGGTCTGGTACGACGCCGACTACGACGGCGTGCAGGATGAGGCCCCGCTCGTCGGCGTGCCCCAGGTGCCCGTCGCGATCTTCCTCGACAACAACGGCAACGGCGTGCTCGACGCCGACGACCTGTTCGTCGACGAGACCGTCACCGACTCGTCGACGGGCGTCGAAGGTCAGTACCTGTTCTCGGCGCTTCCCGAGGGCGACTACTTCATCGCGTTCGCGCCGCCGAGTGACTGGGTCGTGAGCCCTGCGTTCGAGGGCGGCGACAGCGCTGCCGACTCGAATGGGACCGAAGAACCTGCGTTCCCGACCGGTCTCTGGGATCCGGCAGCCGTCAACGGGCCGCTGTACGACGACGTGTTCGTCAGCGACATGGTCACGCTCGGACCCGACAACCCGTCGGCCGACAACCCGAACGATCTCACGATCGACCTCGGCCTCTGGCGACCCGACCCGTCGATCTCGATCGAGAAGGCGACCAACGCCATCGACGTCGATGCGCCGACCGCCGCCGATGACGCCGACTCGCCGACGGGCAAGTACATCCCCGAAGGTGAGGACGTGGTGTGGAGCTACGTCGTCACGAACACCGGCAACACCGTGCTGGAGAACGTCGTCGTGACCGACGACGCCGGCACCCCGGCCGATCCCTCCGACGACCTGTCGACGACGGCTGGGACGATCACCTGCCCGGTCGCAACGCTCGCCATCGGCGAATCGACGACCTGTACGTCGACCACGCCGGCGCCGGCCGAAGCCGGCCAGTACGACAACACGGCCGATGTCGTCGGTGATCCGGTGCTCCCCGACATTCCGTGGAGCGAGGAGAGCTACGCCGATCTCGTCCGCCTGGACGGCTCACCGTTCTTCGACGGTGACGGCAACGTCGTCCCGGTCGTCGACGACGACCCGTCGCACTACTTCGGCGCGGTCGCCACGATCGACATCGAGAAGTCGACCAACGACGTCCCCGCCGATGCGGTCGGGACCGACCCCGCCGGGCCGATCGTCCCGACCCTCGACCCGGTCACCTGGACCTATGTGGTGACCATCCCGGCTCCGGGCAATGTCGCACTCGCCGACGTCACCATCGTCGACGACAACGGCACCCCCGCCGACACGAGCGATGACATCACGACCGACGAGATGACGTTCGTCGGCGGCGACGCCGACGGTGACGGCCTGCTCGACGTCGACGAGACGTGGACCTTCGAGGCGGATGCCCCGAACGGGGCGATCCTCGGGATCTACGAGAACTCGGCCGACGTGATCGGCACACCCGTCGAGCCCGACGGCACACCGATCGTCAACCCCGACGGCACGCCGATGGAGCAACCGGTCGACGACGATCCGTCGCACTACTACGGCATCGCCGTGCCGGCGATCGACATCGAGAAGTCGACCAACGACGTCCCGGCCGACCTGCCCGGCAGCGATCCCGCCGGCCCCGAGATCCTCGCCGGCAGCGACGTCTACTGGACGTACGTCATCGCGAACACCGGCAACGTCGACCTCGAGGTGACCTCGTTCACCGACGACCAGATCGGCACGATCGCCACGTGCGAGGAAGACGCCATCGACACGGTGTTCCCGACGGTGATCGCTCCGGGCGCGTCGGTCACGTGCACCGCGCGCGAGGCCGGCGGCGCCGACCTCGGTCAGTACGTGAACACCGCCGACGTCACCGGCACCCCGCTCGACGGCGACGGTGAGGTCATCACCGAGAACCAGACACCCGACGGCCCGATCCCGGTCGAGCCGCCGAGCGACGACGACCCGTCGAACTACCTCGGTGTCGGTGAGCCCGGTATCGCGATCGACAAGGTGACCTCGGGTTTCTTGTGGGACGCCGATCTCAGCGACTTCGTCGAAGTGGCCGCAGGTGACGGGATCACCGTCAGCCCCGCTCAGGAAGTGACGTGGATCTACACGGTGACGAACACCGGTGACTTCGCGTTGGCCGACGTGGCGGTGGTCGATGACAACGGAACCGTCGGCGACGAGTCCGATGATCTGTCGACCGAGGCCGGGACGATCGTGTTCGTCGACGGTGACGTCGATGGTGACGGTCTGCTCGATGTGGACGAGGTGTGGGTGTACCGGGCGACCGGTGCGTCGGCGCTCGGCACGTACGAGAACCTGGCCGACACGGTCGGTACGGCGACCGATCCGGAGGGCAACCCGATCGTCGATCAGGACGGGGAGAACCCGTTCGTCGACGACGAGGGCAACTCGACGATCGTCGACGACGATCCCTCCGGCTACGTCGCCGTCGGTGAGCCGGGTATCGCGATCGACAAGGTGACCGCGGGTTACCTGTGGGACCGCGATCTGGGCGAACTGGTCGAGGTGCCGGCGGGTGACGGGATCACCGTCAGCCCCGGCCGGGAGGTGACGTGGATCTACACGGTGACGAACACCGGTGACTTCGCGTTGGCCGACGTGGCGGTGGTCGATGACAACGGAACCGTCGGCGACGAGTCCGATGATCTGTCGACCGAGGCCGGGACGATCGTGTTCGTCGACGGTGACGTCGATGGTGACGGTCTGCTCGATGTGGACGAGGTGTGGGTGTACCGGGCGACCGGTGCGTCGGCGCTCGGCACCTACGAGAACCTGGCCGACACGGTCGGTACGGCGACCGATCCGGAGGGCAACCCGATGGTCGATCAGGACGGGGAGAACCCGTTCGTCGACGACGAGGGCAACTCGACGATCGTCGACGACGACCCCTCCGGCTACGTCGCCGTCGCCGACCCGTCGATCGACATCGAAAAGACCACCAATGGCTTCCAGGCCGACGACCCTGCCGGCGATCAGGCCGACCCGAACAACACGGTTCCGTACGTGTTGCTCGACCAACCCATCGTCTGGGAGTACGTGATCACCAACACCGGTGACGTCGACCTGTTCGTCACCGGCTTCGGCGACGACCGGATCGATGGCGTGGATGCCCAGTGCACCGAGGGGACGATCTTCCCGGTCACGCTGACGCCGGGAACCTCGATCACCTGCACCGTCGAGGGTGTCTCCGAGGCTCAGGCCGGCGATCTGTACGTCAACGTGTCCGACGTCGAAGGCATCGCCGTCGACCCGGCGGGTGACCCCATCGTCGACCAGGACGGGGTGTACCCCTTCGTCGACGACGAGGGCACGTCGATCATCGTCGACGACGACCCGAGCGCCTACTACGGGGCCAGCCCCGCGATCGACCTCGAGAAGGCGACCAACGGTCAGGATGCCGACACCGGCACCGGTCCGTTCGTGGCGCTCGGCGGCTCGGTCACCTGGACCTATGTCGTGACGAACACCGGCAACACCGACCTCGCCGATCTCGCCGTCGTCGACTCGGTCGAGGGCGACGTCTGCACGATCGAGTTCCTGGCCATCGGTGAGAGCACGACCTGTGAACTCGCGCTCGAGGATGGCTCGACGCTCGTCGGCCAATACGAGAACACCGGCAACGTGACCGGCCAGCCCGTCGACCAGCAGGGCAACCCGATCATCGACCCGGTCACCGGCGAGCCCGAGCCGCCGATCGGCGACTCGGACCCGTCGCACTACTTCGGTGCGGAGCCGGCGATCGACGTCGAGAAGTCGACCAACGGGGTGGACGCCGACGAGGCGCCCGGCCCGGTCGTCCCGATCGGTGACGTCGTGGTCTGGGAGTACGTCGTGACGAACACCGGCAACGTCGCCCTCACGAACGTGGTCGTCACCGACGACCTCGAAGGCGAGATCTGCGTCATCGACCTGCTGCTCGTCGGAGCCTCCGAGACGTGCGAGCTCACCTCGTTCGCCACGGTCGATGGTCAGTACGCCAACGTCGCCGACGTCGTCGGAACCCCCTCGTTCCCCGTCGACCCCGACGGCGACCCCGAGGACCCGACGAACTACACGCCGATCGTCGACCCCGACACCGATCAGCCGATCGATGACGTCGTCGACGACGACCCGAGCCACTACACCGGTGCCGTCGCGTCGATCGACATCGAGAAGTCGACGAACGGTGAGGATGCCGACGAGGCGCCCGGGCCGGAGGTCGACGATCAGTCCGAGGTCGTGTGGGAGTACGTCGTCACCAACACCGGTGCCGTTGCACTGGTCGACGTGATCGTGACCGACGACCGGGAAGGCTTCGTCTGCGAGCTGGCGTTGTTGCTCCCCGGAGAGGTCGCCACGTGCGAACTCGTCGGTGTTGCCGACGAGAGCGACTACGCCAACGTCGGTTCCGTCGTCGGAACGCCGGCGACGCCGATCGATCCGACCGGTGATCCGACCGACCCGACGAACTACGAGCCGATCCCGGGCGCGTCGCCGGTGTTCGACGACGACCCGAGTCACTACGACCGTGTGAACCTCATCGGCCAGAGCCCGGTGCCACCGACGACGCTGCCCCGGACCGGCTCCGACGTCACTGGCACCATGCTCCAGTGGGCGCTCGCAGCCGTCGGTCTCGGCGCCGTGGGCCTCCTGCTGGCCCGCCGCCGCCGGCCCGCAGCGGCGTGATGATCTGCCGCCGTCGGCACCGGACACCCGGACCCGGTGTCGACGGCGGCAGGACTACCATTCGGCCATGAGCGAACCCGTGATCACGGTCGGCAGCGTCGTCATCAACGTGCTCGACTACGAACGGCAGAAGGCCTTCTGGGGCGCCGTGCTCGGCGCCGAACCGGCGCAGGAGTTCGCGCCGCACTTCCTCTGGTTCCGGCCCCAACACGAGGGCGGCATCTCCGTGGCGCTGCAGACGGTCGACGAGGCCACGGAAGGGACCCGCCGTCTGCACCTCGACGGCTCGGTGCCCGACATCGAAGCGGCGAAGGCGAAGATCCTCGAGCTCGGTGGCGCCGTCGTCGCCGACCGGGAGACGAACGGATTCCGCTGGTGCACCCTCACCGACCCCGAGGGCAACGAGTTCTGCATCAGCTCCGATCACTGAGCCACGCAGCGAGGGCCGCAACGGTCAGGTCGCCGACCTGGCCGGTGTGACCGGCGAGGAAGTGATCGGCCGAGGGCAGCACCTCGAGCTCGGCGGTCGGCCACGACGTGACGGTCTCGGTGACGGTCGCGACGTCGGTGATCTGATCGTGGCGCGGCGCGATCACGAGCGTCGGCACGGTCGGTGATTCGACCTCGAACATGGCGAGTGGAGGAGCGACCGCGACCAGGCCGGCGATGCGCGCGTCGACCGTGGTGAGCGCCACCGCCGCCCCGAACGAGTAGCCCGCGACGAACGTCGGCCCGTCGCCGTGCCGTGCCATCTCGTCGATCGCGGCGACCACATCGGCGCGCTCGGCGATGCCGCTCCCGTGCTCGCGACGGAAGTCGAAGCGCACCACCGCGACGCCGGCTGCGGCGGCACGGGTGAAGATCGCCTCGACGACCGGGTTGAAGCGGCTGCCGCCGTAGAGCGGGTGCGGGTGGCAGACGACGAGCGACGCCACCGGGTCGTCGGGGAGTGCCAGATCGGCGGCGAGGGCGTGGCCGTCGGCTGTGGTGAGCTCGACCGTGCGCTGCGTGGTGGCCATCCGCCGACGGTACCCTCCGGTTCGTGGCCGACACCGACCAGAAGCTCCCGATCCAGATGCTCAACGATCGCCTGCTCGTCAGGATCGGTCGTGAGGACGGAGAGCGCACCTCGTCGGGCGGCATCCTGATCCCGGCGACGGCGCAGATGGCCAAGCGGCTCGTCTGGGCCGAGGTGGTGGCGCTCGGCCAGAACGTGCGGGCTGCCGAGGTCGGCGATCGGGTCCTGTTCAGCCCGGATGACCGCTACGAGGTCGAAGTGCAGGGCGAGGACTACATCATGTTGCGCGAGCGCGACCTCCACGCGGTCGCCGCAAAGCGCATCGAGACCAGCACCGGTCTCTACCTCTGATCGAGCCCGCAACTGATTGCCGAGCGGCGACCGGTCGCTCGTAGGCTGGCCGGCATGCCGACCGGAGTTCGCATCGACGCCACGCCCGACCAGCTCGACGCCGTGAAGTACAACGACCACGGGCTCGTCACCGCCATTGCGCAGGATGTCGAGACCAAAGAAGTCCTGATGCTGGCGTGGATGAACGCCGAGTCGCTGCAGATGACGTTCGACGAGGGCCGCATGGTCTACTGGTCACGCAGCCGCCAAGAGCTGTGGCGCAAGGGCGACACCAGCGGCGACCGCCAGTTCGTGCGGGAGGCGTACTACGACTGCGACGCCGATGCCCTGTTGTTCATCGTCGAGCAGGAAGGCAAGGGCGCCTGCCACACCGGCGAGCGCTCCTGCTTCCACAATCGCTTCGGCTCGTGATCGTCCAACCGTCGCGCGACGAGTTCCATCGGCTCGCGGCCGAGCACTCGGTGGTCCCCGTGTGGACCGAGGTGCTCGGCGATCTCGAGACGCCCGTCGCCGCCTTCGTGAAGCTCGTCGGTGACGAACCCGGGTTCCTCCTCGAGTCGGTCGAACACGGTGAACGTTGGGCGCGCTTCAGCTTCGTCGGGCGCGACCCGTCGGCGACGCTGCTGCTCCGCAACGGCGAGCTGACCGTCACCGGCGAACTGCCTGCCGACGTGCCGACCGACCAGGGCATCCTCGCGGCGATCGAGTCGCTGCTCGAGGTCTACACGAGCCCGGCGTTCGACGACCTGCCACCGCTCCACGGTGGGATCATGGGGTTCCTCGGTTACGACGTGATCCGCGAGGTCGAGCACCTGCCCGACGTACCGGCCGACGACCACGGGCTGCCCGACGCCGCCATGAGCGTGATCGGTTCGCTCGCAGCGTTCGACCACTGGCGCCAACGCGTCTACATGATCGAGAGCGTTCCGACCCACGGCCTGTCCGAGGCCGAGTTGGACGACGCCTACGACCGGGCGTCGGTGTCGGTGCTCGCCGGCATCGACAAGCTGGCACAGCCGCTGCCGTACCTGCCCGTCGAACCACCGACGAAGGACGACGACGTGCCCGAGTTGCGGTCGTCGATGCCCGACGGTCTGTACCAGCGGGCGGTCGACGTGGCCAAGGAGTACATCCTCGACGGCGACATCTTCCAGGTCGTGTTGGCGCAGCGCTACGACCTCGAGCTCGGCGCCGACCCGTTCGACGTGTATCGGGTGCTCCGGCAGGTGAACCCGAGCCCGTACATGTACTTCCTGCGGCACCCCGACGTCACCCTCGTCGGTTCGTCGCCGGAGCCGATGGTGCAGCTGCTCGACCGCAAGGTCATCAGCCGCCCGATCGCCGGGACGCGCAAGCGCGGGACGACCGATGAACACGACCGTCGACTCGCCGCCGAACTACTCGAACACCCGAAGGAGCGCGCCGAGCACGTGATGCTCGTCGATCTCGCCCGCAACGACGTCGGGCGCGTGGCGAAGTTCGGCACCGTCCAACCCGACGAGCTGATGACGCTCGAGCGGTACAGCCATGTGATGCACCTGACGTCACAGGTGTCGGGCGACCTGCGCGACGAGCTCGGACCCATCGACGTGCTCCGGGCGACGCTCCCCGCCGGCACGGTGAGCGGTGCCCCGAAGGTGCGGGCGATGGAGATCATCGACGAGCTCGAGCCGGTGAAGCGCGGACCGTACGCGGGTGTGGTGGGGTACGTCGACTGGTCGGGCAACCTCGACACGGCGATCGCCATCCGCACGATGTTCATCCGCCCGCCCGATGCCGAGGGGCGGATCATCGCATCGCTGCAGGCCGGTGCCGGCATCGTCGCCGACAGCGTGCCCGATGACGAAGATCTCGAGTGTCGCAACAAGGCCGCGGCGCTGCTGGCCGCCATCCCGGCCGCTCGCCGCATGACCGCCGCCCGCCGCAACGCCGGCACCCAAGCCTGACCGCAGCAACACCGGGTCGGGTGTCGGAGGGAACGGCGACGAAGTCGACGTTTCCGGAGATCACCCGACTCCGGTGAGGTTGGGTGCGCGTCCGGGTCGGGTGATCTCCCGAAACGCCTCGGCTGCGCCTCGGTGTTCCGTACGACACCCGACCCGTGTGGGCGGGTGTCAGAGGGCGAGGGCGATGAGGAAGAAGATGCTCAGGAAGCCGAACACCAGGCTCACGAGCACCGCGGCGAGCACGAGCGCCGGAAACGTCGTGACGGCACGGATGGCCTCCGACAGTCGGGCCGAGTTCTCGAGCGTGCGGGCGGGGATCTCGCGGAAGCCGTACATCTGACGCGACATGACGACGGCGGAACCGGACTCGCCGTCGGTCGAGAACTGCATGCCGGACGCAGCGACCGGGTCGTCGACGGTGAACACCTCGACGACCTCTCGCTCGGCCGGGTCGCCACTGGTGACGAGTGCCCGCATCTCGTTCGCCAGTTCGGGGGCGTGGCGTTTCACGGCGCCGACCCGCCACCGGGCGAGGACTGCGCTGGCGATCGCGATCGTGCCGAAGACGATGCCCAGTACGATCCAGACGGTTTCGATGCCGCCCGACAGCGCTGCGACGCCCAGGGCGAATCCACCGATACAGAGCAGCAGCGTCATCAGGAGCAGCCGGGTGGAGAAGCGGGCCGCTCGGGCGGCGATGTTGGTGATGCCGGCGACGGCCCGCTGCACCAACCGGTCGACGTCGTTCATGTCACTCACCCCACCGAGTGTGCCAGAACACAAGGGGTCAGGCACCTTCTGTTCAGGTGACGCTCATCTCGGTCGGTTCGACGAACAGAAGGTGCCTGACCCCTTGTGTTCGTCGGCAGACTGGTGGGTATGGATGCAGCGGAACTGGAGTCGGTACTCGGGCCTCGCGACGTCGTGGTGGTCGAAGGCGGCGACGCCGAGTCGTACCTGCACTCACAGCTGAGTCAGAGCGTCACCGGCATGGACGTGGGGGAGCAGCGTTGGACGTTCGTGCTCCAACCGACCGGCAAGATCGACGTGCTCGCGCGGCTGACCCGCGCCGACGACGCCCGGTTCGAACTCGACACCGATGCCGGATTCGGCGACGAGCTGCTGGCACGGCTCGAGCGGTTCAAGATCCGCGTCGACGCCACGCTCACGCTGCAGGCCGCCGACGGCGCCGCCGAGGCCGACGAGGCGGCACGCATCGCCATCGGGTGGCCCCGCATGGGTGCCGAGATCGTCGCCGGCGACACGATCCCGGCCGGAACCGGTCTCACCAAGCTCGCGGTCGACTTCACGAAGGGGTGCTACCCCGGACAGGAACTCGTCGAGCGGATGGACAGCCGGGCCGCCGAGGCGCCCAAGTCGCTCCGACGCCTGACCGTCGCCGAGGGCACGTCGGCCGGCGATCCGATCGTCGACGGCGACCAGGAGGTCGGAACGGTGACGAGCGTGTCCGGCACGGTGGCGCTCGGCTGGGTCAAGCGTTCGAGCGACCTCGGCGACGTCGTCCAGTTCTGACGCCGTCGACCGACCGGTCGTCAGGCGACTCGGTCACGGAGTGAGGCGAACTCGGGGCGGGTCCGGACCCGGATGAGTTCGGGCGCCCGGTCCATGACCTGACCGACGACGGCAGCGCTCTCGGGTCCGGCCGACTCGGTCGCAGCGCCGAGCCAGCGGACGGCGTTGTCGTCGTCGCCCATCGCTGCTGATGCCCGTGCGACCACCATGGCCAGCGGCCACTGGCGATGGTCGCCGTATGCGGCGGCGGCATAGGCGCCGGCTCGTTGCACGTCGCCGATGGCGAGCAACACCTCGGCCATGACTCTGCTGCTGTATGCATTGGCGTGGGGCAGGTCGGTCGGCAACACGTCGACGACCGCGCGCAGCTGGTTCGGGTTGGCCGCCGACGGCGGCAGCCAGTTCTTCGGGGCGGGCGAGCGCAGGTCGGCGAGCATGACGCCCATCGCCCCGCCCTGGTCGCCCTGGGTGAGGGCTCGGTGGGCCTCGAACCAGGGGGAGATGCGCTGACCCGGTTCGAGGATGCCGGGGTGGCCCGTCTGCCACGCCTGGGCCTCGGCGTTGACCGCACGGCCGGGTGCCGCTCTCCGGCCGGTGCGCGAGCCGGCGGACTGGAGGATCTGGAACTGGCTGATCAGCAAGAAGGCGATGAAGATCGCGAACCCGGGTCGACCGGTCGAGAACATGAACACGGCGAACGCGCCGGTGAGGGCGATGCTCGCGATCGTCATGATGCGCAGGGCCCGGTCGCCGGTCAGCTTCTCGACCCCGGTCAGCACGATGTGTCCGCCGTCGAGGGGGAGGACCGGGATCAGGTTGATCGCGCCGATCGCCGGACCCGCCCACCAGATGGCGGCGGTGGCGTCGGTCTGCCCGACGCTGTCGATCGAGAGCGGGTTCACACCCATCGCCACGAGCACCAACATGCTGGTGCCGATGTGGACCGCCGGTCCGGCGGCTGAGATGACGGCACGCATGCCGGGCGAGATCGGCCGGCCGGGCGATTCGCGGAACGAGGTGTACCCGGCCAGGAAGTCGAGCGAGATCTCGGCGCTGGCGCCGGCGCGGCGGGCGGCGATCGCGTGGCCGAACTCGTGGAGCAGCGTGAAGACGGCGATGCCGGCCGCGAGCCAGACACCGAACGCGTCCTGGTACAAGAAGACGATCAGGGCGAGGAAGACGACGAAGCCGGTCCGGACGTGAACGTCGAAACCGAGCAGACGGACCATGGGACCGAAGCCTACGGCGATCGGGGAAGAGGCCCTGGGGAGCGGCTGAGAAGTTTCGTAGACTGCACCACGATGCCTTACGTCTACAGCTTCGATCATAAGCACCGGAAGTCCCCCATGACCTACAAGGATCTGTTGGGTGGCAAGGGTGCGAACCTCGCCGAGATGACCACGGTGCTCGAGTTGCCGGTACCGCCCGGATTCACCGTCTCGACCGACGCATGTCGCGACTACATGCACGGCGGCTGGCCGGAGGGCCTCGACGACGAGATCGCGAATCACGTGTTCAAGCTCGAAAAGGCCATGGGTCGCAAGCTCGGCGACGCGCACGACCCGCTGCTGGTGTCGGTGCGCTCGGGCGCCAAGTTCTCGATGCCGGGCATGATGGACACCGTCCTCAACCTCGGCCTCAACGACGAGAGCGTCGAGGGGCTGGCGCACGTGACCGGCAACGAGCGCTTCGCCTACGACTCGTACCGTCGCTTCATCGCCATGTACGGCCGCATCGTGATGGGCGTCCCCGGCGAGGTGTTCGAGCACCCGCTCGAAGCGGCCAAGGAAGCCGCCGGCACCACCAACGACGCCGACCTCGACGCCGACACCCTCAAGGGTCTCTGCAAGACGTACCTCAAGGCCGTCAAGAAGCACACCGGCGAGCCCTTCCCGCAGCGCCCCAGCGTGCAGCTGACCGGCGCCATCGAGGCCGTGTTCAAGTCGTGGAACGGTCAGCGTGCGATCGCCTACCGCGTCCGCGAGAAGATCAGCCACGAGCTCGGCACCGCGGTGAACGTGCAGACGATGGTGTTCGGCAACCGTGACGACATGTCGGCGACCGGCGTCGGCTTCACCCGCAACGCGGCGACCGGCGAGAACAAGCCGTACGGCGACTTCCTCATCAACGCCCAGGGCGAAGACGTCGTGGCGGGTATCCGCAACACCGAGACGCTCGACGACATGAAGCGGGCGTTCCCCGAGATCTACAAGGAGCTGCTCGACATCTTCGTGCGGCTCGAGACGCACTACGAAGACATGTGCGACACCGAGTTCACGATCGAGCAGGGCAAGCTCTGGATGCTCCAGACGCGCGTCGGCAAGCGGACGGGCGCCGCGGCGCTCAAGATGGCCGTCGACATGACCAAGGGCACCAAGGACGGTCAGGGTGGCCGTTGGAAGATCAGCCGCGAAGAAGCCGTCATGCGCGTGACCGAGGACCACCTCGACTCCGTGCTGCACCCGCAGTTCGCCAAGAAGGGCGACGTGCTGACGAAGGGCCTCGGCGCATCGCCGGGTGCCGCCGTCGGCCGCGTGTACTTCACCGCCGACGAGGCCGAGGCCGCCTGGAAGAAGGGCGAGGACGTCGTCCTGGTCCGCAACGAGACCAGCCCCGACGACGTGCACGGCATGATGGCCTCGAAGGGCATCCTCACCGCTCGCGGCGGTCTGGTCAGCCACGCGGCCGTGGTCGCTCGCGGCTGGGGCACCCCGGCCGTGGTCGGCGCCGACGCCGTCAAGATCTCGGGCGATCAGTTCACCGTCGGCGACACCGTCGTGAAGAAGGGCGATTGGCTGTCGCTCGACGGCACGACCGGCGAAATCATGCTCGGCCAGCTCGAGATGGCCGGCTCCGAGCCGCCCGCCGAGTTCACGACGATCCTCAAGTGGGCCGACACCATCCGCAAGGGCAAGATGGCCGTGCGCGCCAACGCCGACACCGGCGAAGACGCGGCCAACGCCCGCGAGCTCGGCGCCGAGGGCATCGGCCTGTGCCGCACCGAGCACATGTTCCTCGCTCCCGACCGTCTGCCGATCGTGCGCGACATGATCCTCGCGAACACGCCGAAGCAGGAGGAGAAGGCACTCGAGAAGCTGCGCGAGGCCCAGCAGGCCGACTTCGAGGAGATCCTCGAGGCCATGGACGGGCTGCCCGTCACGATCCGCCTGCTCGACCCGCCGCTGCACGAGTTCCTCCCCTCCGTCGAGGAGCTCAAGGTCAAGATGGCCAAGAAGGGCAAGCTCTCCAAGAAGGAGCAGCAGATGCTCGAGGCCGCCGAAGACTGGTCGGAGCACAACCCGATGATCGGTACCCGCGGCGTCCGCCTCGGTGTGATCAAGCCGGGCCTCTACGCCATGCAGGTGCGCGCACTGCTCGATGCGGCCGCCAAGCTGCGCGACGCCGGCAAGAAGCCGATCGTCGAGATCATGATCCCGCTCACGGTCACGCGCGAAGAGCTGGCGCTCGCACGCAGCTGGGTGCAGGAGGAGATCGACGAGGCGCTGAAGGGCATGAAGCGCAAGCCGAACATCACGATCGGCACGATGGTCGAGACGCCGCGCGCCGCCGTGCGCGCCGACGAGATCGCCGAGGTGGCCGACTTCTTCAGCTTCGGCACGAACGACCTGACGCAGCTGACCTTCGGCTTCAGCCGTGACGACGTCGAGAGCCGCATGATGCCGGCCTACCTCGAGCAGGGCCTGCTCAAGCAGAACCCGTTCGACTCGATCGACAAGTCGGGCGTCGGCGATCTGGTGAAGCTCGGTGCCGAGCGTGGTCGAAAGACCAAGCCCGACCTGAAGCTCGGCGTGTGCGGCGAGCATGGCGGTGACCCCGCCTCGATCGAGCTGTTCTACGAGGCAGGTCTCGATTACGTGAGCTGCTCGCCGTTCCGCGTGCCGATCGCTCGCCTCGCCGCGGCGCAGGCGATCGTCGGCGCCAGCGACAGCCAGAAGTAGTCCGACCGGGGTTACAGCAACGGGTCGGGCGCCGCACGGCGCCCGACCCGTTTCGCGTGTCAGGTGAGGGCGAAGGCGTCGGCGAGGTCGCGCCACTCCTGCATCGGGAACTCGAGGTCGGGGCGCAGCACCTGGATGCAGACGTGATCGGCGCCGGCGTCGTGATGTTCGCCGACACGGGCGACCACGTCGTCGATCGAGCCACGGACGACGATCGCGTCGATGAGGCGCTCCGACGGGGTCGAGATGTCGTCGTCGGTGAATCCGAACCGCTTGAGGTTGTTCGTGTAGTTGGGGAGCTGTAGGTAGCGCTTCATGTGGCGCAGCGCCGTCTCGGTGGCACGTGCCCGATCGTCGTCGATGACGACCATCTGTTCGGGGGCGAGGAGCGGGCCGTCGCCCATCGTCTCCCGGGCGAACGCCGTGTGCTCGACGGGGGAGAAGTACGGGTGAGCGCCCTGGACCTGGTCGGCGGCGAGTTGCAGCATCTTGGGGCCGAGGGCGGCGAGCACCGTCGGCGGCTCGTCGTCGGCGCCGACCGCGTGGAACGGTGCCTGGAGCATCTGGTCGAGGTAGGCGACCATCTCGCTGTACGGCTTCGAGTACTCGACCTTGCGGACGGCTTCGATGAAGG
This sequence comes from Ilumatobacter fluminis, assembly GCF_004364865.1. Taxonomy (NCBI): domain Bacteria; kingdom Bacillati; phylum Actinomycetota; class Acidimicrobiia; order Acidimicrobiales; family Ilumatobacteraceae; genus Ilumatobacter; species Ilumatobacter fluminis. The sequence continues at coordinate 2,532,770 of NZ_SOAU01000001.1, read as the reverse complement.
GTCCGTGGCTGACGCCGAGGCCGAGCAGGAAGCGGCCCCCGCTCGCCTCGTGCAGGGTGCGCTGGCCGTTGCGGGTGGTGACGGCATGTCGTGCGTGCATCTGGGCGATGCCGGTGGCGACGTTGAGGGTCGTCGTCGCGTCGAGGAGGTGGGCGCACGACACGAAGGCGTCGCGACCCGACGTTTCGGGACGCCACAGGGTCGGCCACCCCATCGCCTCGAGTTCGACGGCGACTTCCTGCGTGCGGCTGGTGGGGTGGGCGTCGAGGATGCCGGTCCAGAGTCCGACTCGTCCGATGTCGATCATGCCCCGATCGTGACAGGTCGAGGCGGGATCGCTCGGGTCGGGTGCCAGAGGGAGCGACGGCGTGGACGTTTCCGGCGATCGCCCGACCCGAACGCGGCGCACGGGTCGCACACCGGCTGGTTAGATTCGGCGCATGGCCATCGCAGATGACGACATCGAGCGGATCCGCTCGACGGTGTCGATCGTCGACGTGGTGGGCCAGCACGTGCAGCTCAAGCGCACCGGCCGCAACTGGGTGGGCCTGTGCCCGTTCCACGCCGAGAAGACACCGTCGTTCAACGTGCGTGAGGAAACCGGGCGGTACCGGTGCTTCGGGTGCGACAAGTCGGGCGACGTGTTCACCTTCGTGCAGGAGATCGAGCACGTCGACTTCGTCGGGGCCGTCGAGAACCTGGCGGCCCGTGCCGGGATCCAGCTCAACTACACCTCGGGTGCGCAGTCGAAGGAGCGGGCCCGCCGCAAGAAGCTGGTCGAGGCGATGCAGACCGCCGTCGACTGGTACCACGAACGGCTGCTGTCGTCGCCCGACGCGCGAGCGGCGCGTGACTATCTGCGCAGTCGTGGCCTCAGCGGGGAGATCGCCCGGCAGTTCAAGCTCGGATGGGCGCCCGACGACTGGGACGCGCTGGCCAACGGGGCCGGGATCGATGCCCGGTTGCTGATCGACAACGGACTGGCGTTCACGAACCGGCGCAACCGGCTCCAGGACGCGTTCCGGGGTCGGGTGCTGTTCCCGATCTTCACGGAGAACAACGAGCCGGTGGCCATCGGCGGCCGCATCCTGCCGGGGTCGTCCGATCCGGCGAAGTACAAGAACTCGAGCGAGACGCCGATCTACACGAAGTCGAAGACGCTGTACGGCCTCAACTGGGCCAAGGGCGACATCGTGAACCAGAGCCAAGTGATCGTGTGCGAGGGCTACACCGACGTCATCGGGTTCCATAAGGCAGGCATGCCCCGTGCGGTGGCCACGTGTGGCACCGCGTTCACCGAGGAGCACGTCCGGCTCCTCAAGCGTTACGGAAGCGACATCGTGCTCGCGTTCGACGCCGACAATGCTGGCCAGGGTGCGGCCGAACGCTTCTACGAGTGGGAGGAGAAGTACCAGGTCGAGGTAAAGGTGGCGTCGTTCCCCGGAGGAAAGGACCCGGGCGAGATGGCTCAGTCCGATCCGGAAGGGTTGGCAAAGGCGGTCGACGAGGCGAAACCGTTCCTCGGGTTCCGACTCGGTCGGGTACTCGACGGGCAGGTACCGCAGTCGCCGGAGGCGATTGCTCGACTCGGTGAGTCGGCAATGTCCGTGGTGAATGAGCATCCCAATCGGGACATCCGCAAGCTGTACGCCGGTGAGGTTGCTCTTCGGGTCGGACTTCCGGTCGAGGATCTGGTGCGACTGGCCGAGCGTGGCACGCGGCGGCCGCAGGTGCGGGTGCAGCAACCGAAGCAACGGGCGCAGCGGCGTCAGAACGGCGAGTTCGTCGCCATCACGCTGCTGGTCCAGGACTGGGATGCCATCGCCCCGTGGCTGGTCGAGGCCCTGTTCGCCGACGAGGTCTACCGGCGTGCCTTCCTCGCCGTCGCCGAGGCCGGGGGAGAGGTCGACAAGTCGCTCGAGATCGCCGATCCCGAAGCGCGTGACGTGATCGAGCGTGCGGCCGTGGTCGACCTCGAGGTCGACGCAGAGATCGAGGCGGTCAACCTCATCCGTGCCGCAGTGCGACGGGAGTTGTCGATGCGGCGGGCGAGTGACGATCCCGAACTGATCCGACTCGACGCCGAGGCCCGCGTCCGGATGGAGGCGCTCGGGGAGGAAGAACGAAGCCTGGAGGCAGCCGGCTGGTTGCTAGGTTGGCTGGAAGGACGCAGCGAGGCACGTGAGCATGGGGGCTGAACCGACCGATGCGCCGGTGCCACCTCCCTTCGAGGGGGTGAGTCACACGGAGTGGAAGCAGTTGGTCGCACGCGGTCGCGAGCACGGTGAGCTGCACGCCGAGGAGATCACCCACGTGCTCCGCCACGTCGAACTGACCGAAGACCGACTCGAGACCGTCACCGCCACGCTCACCGACGCCGGGATCAGCGTCGACGAGACCGTCAACGAGGTCGACGACGACACACCGCCTCGTGGCACCCGCAGCGTCGTGATCGACGAGGACGACGTCGAACGCCTGCTCACCCGCCGCCGTCGCCGCCGTGGCCAGAAGCGGACGACCCGCGTCGACACCGGCACCTCCGACACCGTGAGGATGTACCTGCGCGAGATCGGCCAGGTCGACCTGCTCACCACCGAAGACGAGCGGCGTCTCGCCCAGCTCATCGAAGAGGGCCACATGGCCGCCGAGCGGATCGACGAGGGTGGCCTCGACGACACCGAGCAGCGGCTGCTGATGCGTGCCGTCAGCCGGGGTGAACGTGCCAAGAGCGAGCTGACTCAGGCCAACCTCCGGCTGGTCGTGTCGATCGCCAAGCGGTACTCAGGTCGTGGCATGCAGCTGCTCGACCTGATCCAGGAGGGCAACCTCGGCCTGATGCGTGCCGTCGACAAGTTCGACTACACGAAGGGCTTCAAGTTCTCCACGTACGCCACGTGGTGGATCCGTCAGGCGATCACCCGGGCGATCGCCGACCAGGCGCGCACGATCCGCATCCCGGTGCACATGGTCGAGCACATGAACCGGCTCACCCGGACCCGCCGCCAGATGCACCAGGAACTCGAGCGTGAACCGACGGTCGACGAGTTGGCCGCCAAGATGCAGATGGAGCCCGACAAGGTCCGCGATCTGCTCCGGTACGCACTCGACCCGTTGTCGCTCGACTCGCCCGTGGGCGAGGAAGACGAATCGAACCTCGGCGATTTCATCGAGGACGCCAACGTCGACGGTCCCGCCGATGCTGCCGCTCGGGCGATGTTGCACGAGGCCGTCGAGCAGGTGCTCGGCGAGTTGAACGAGCGCGAGCAGGAGATCGTCCGGATGCGGTTCGGCCTCGACGGCTCGCAGGCCAAGACACTCGAAGAGGTCGGCAAGGCGTTCGGGGTCACCCGTGAGCGCATCCGCCAGATCGAGGCCAAGACGCTGGCCAAGCTCCGGCACCCCCAGCGCAGCCAGCGCCTGCGTGAATTCCTCGAGACCGAGTGAGGTCCGCCACCGATCGGGTGGCGCCGAGTCCCTATGATCCGGGCGGGAGGGACGACATGGGGAGTGACACACAGATCGACCGGGAGGCCTGGGTCTACGCCGACGACGTGGTCCGCCAGCGCGACGAGATCCCCGGCGTGTACGGCAACGTCGACTTCACGATCGTGCCGGAGCGATACGACGCCGAGGCGACGGTCGACGACGAGCGGTTCGCGCCGCACCGGGCGGCGGTCGAGCGGGTGTTCGAGCAGCCCGAGCTGCAACGCCTGATCCGTGATGCGACGATGCGCGGCGACCGGTTCGCCGACGCCTACGCGGCGCTCATCCCCGAGTTCGGCTTCCGCACGTTGGTCGAGATGCTCGAGACGGCGTGCGAACAGGGCGTCGACGCGGTCGACGACGCACCGCAGGAGTTGCGCGATCTGATCGGCGCCATGGAGGCGACGCCCGACTGGGTCGACATGGAGCTGGTCGAACGCGGTGCCGCCGCCGAACGGATCGGGATGGCCACGGCGACCCCGTTCGCGATCCGCGGGGCGTTCCTGGCGACGTTCCTCAACAAGTACGCCGCGCTCCCGATGACGATGACGGGCACCCTGTCCGACGAAGCCGCGGCGAAGCGGGTGTTCGAGACGGCGAGCTTCTTCACGGCGACCACGTTGCCGGGCGCGCTGCGTCGCGACGGCAAGGGGTTCGAAGCGGCGGCGAAGGTTCGCCTGATGCATTCGATGGTCCGGTTCCACCTGCTGAGCTCGGGGAAGTGGGACGTCGCCACGTACGGCACCCCGATCCCGCAGGTCGACCAGATGCCCGCCGGCCTCATCGGCGTGTTCCTGATGTCGGCCGAGGTGCTGCGCAAGGGCCGGACCGAGTTCACCGACGCCGAGCGGGCGCGGGTCGAGCTGTCTCGCTACCGCTGCTTCCTGCTCGGGCTGCCCGAGAACCTGTTGGGGGAGACCCCGCAGGAGATCGTCGACCTGATGACTGCCCGTCACGTGTCGCTGGTCGAGGGCTACGACGACGAGATCTGCGGCTCGCTGGTGCGGGGGACGATGGAGGTCGACCTGTTCGACACGTCGACCGTGCGGGGCAAGGTGCACGCCTGGCTCGAGAACGGATTCTCCCGGTTCGTGCTGATCAAGAGCTTCCTCGGCGGCGACGCGGAGCGGGCCGAGTCGATCGGCATCACGTTCAGCACGGGGGAGAAGGTCGCCGCCGGCGCCGCGCTGGGGGCCATCACCGCCAAGACGCTCTTCTACACCTACGGTCTGAAGGCGCCGGTGGTCGGCGACCGGATCGACCGTCGCCTCAACGCACGCATCGCCACCCTGCTCGACCGCTACGGCCACGCCGACTTCGTCACCGACGCCGACCAGTACAAGCTCTCCGCAGCCTGACGCCGCAACTGCGTCACACCCTCGTGCGCACCATGCGGCATGGGGTATCGAGGCAAGGTCGAACAACGTCAGCGCGCTCGTGAACTGCGCGCCGCGTCGTGGACGCTGCAGGAGATCGCCGCCGAACTCGACGTGTCGAAGAGCTCGGTGTCGGTGTGGGTGCGAGACGTCGAGTTCGACCCCCGACCCCGCAACCGGGGCCACCCCGCCGGCCCGAAGCATCCGATGCGCCTGAAGCGAGAGGCCGAGATCGAGGCGAGCCGGGTCGAGGCAGCGGCGTGGGTCGGTTCGCTCACCGCTCGCGACCGGGCCATCTACGCACTGGGGCTTTATGCAGGGGAGGGAGGCAAGAGCGACGAGGGTGGCATCGTGTTCGCCAACAGCGATCCGGTGCTCGTGGTCGCTTTCCTGACGTGGCTGCGGCAGGAGTTCGAGATCGACGAGAAGCGTCTGAAGGGCCGTCTCTACCTGCATGCCGATCTCGACATCGACGCGGCCGAGGTGTTCTGGAGCGAGGTCACGAGTATCCCGCGATCCCAGTTCCAGCGGGCCTACCGGGCGGAGGTCGACGAGACGATGAGACATCACCGACACGTGACAGGTTGCTTCACGCTGCGGTATTACAGCAGAAGTCTGCATCGGCGTGTGATGGCGCGGATCGCGGCGATAGGCTCTGCCGTCGCCGATCCGGGGTAGCTCAGCTGGCAGTAGCATCTGACTGTTAATCAGAGGGTCGTGGGTTCGAGCCCCACCCCCGGAGCCACGATGACAGGGTCCCCATGTGGGACCCTGTTCTTCGTTTTCGGGGCGGTAGCTCAGTGGTCAGAGCAAGGGACTCATAATCCCCGGGTCGTGGGTTCGATCCCCACCCGCCCTACTACCAGGTGCTTTGTGGTATCAAGGATTGCCACACTGGAGCCACAGCGGATAACTCTGCTCAGTCTCGTGGACCTCCTCGACTCCTGGACACGCTCGCTCCGAGCCGCCGGACGATCTCCCGCGACGATCTCCGCCTACCTAACGGACGCTCGTGGCTACCTCGAGTATTTGGACGCCGACCTCGTCGAAGCGACCCGACGAGACGTCGAGAGCTACCTCGTCGCCTGTCGCGACCGCGGACTCTCGGACGCGACCGTCGCCCGCAGATATCGATCCCTCCGCCAGTTGTACCGATGGCTCGAAGACGAAGAGGAGCTCGCCGGACCGAACCCGATGGGGAAGATGACGCCGCCGAAGGTCGTCGACCAGCCTCCGCCGATGCCGTCCGACGAAGACGTCCGCGCCCTCGTCAAAGCCTGTCGGAGCGACGCGAAGGCGTCCAATGGTCGACACGGAAAGTTCGAGCAGGCGCGGGACACCGCGATCGTCCTGGTCCTCGCAACGACCGGGATCCGCGCCTCGGAGCTGATCGGGATGCGCGTCGCGGACGCCCATCTGGGCGCCGAGACGATCACCGTCACCGGGAAGGGAGGACGGACCCGCGTCGTCCCGCTGATGTTCCAACCCCTTGAGCAACTCGACCGCTACGTCCGCGCACGCCGCCGGCATCCGTCTGCGAAGTACCCGGAGCTATGGCTCGGTGAACGAGGACCGCTCACCGACTCCGGTCTCCGTCAGATGCTCGAGCGTCGATGCGTCGACGCCGGGATCGACCGGATTAACCCGCACGCACTCCGGCACCGGTTCGCGCACGTCGCGAAGACGCGAGGACTCTCCGACGAGAACCTGATGGTCCTCGCCGGATGGTCGACACCGCAGATGCTCGCCCGGTACGGACGATCGGCGCAGTCCGAACGCGCGCAGCAAGCCGCACGCGATCTGTTCCGGGACGAACGGCTGTAAACGCGACCCGGGTCCTCGTCGTGTGCGGATTCCTGTCCCCGCGCGGTCGTCGATGCCGCCGCCGGATCGGAGAGTCGGACGTCAGGGATGCTGACGTTGCGAGATCGACAGGCCGCGAATTGAAGACAGCAGGTGTTCCAGTAGTTCGTCGAGTGCTGCCCAGTCTTGGGTCTCCATAACGGCGGGGTTGTTCCGAGCGCTAGCGACCTTCGTCCGAAACGCGTCCTGCACCGCGCCCTTGTCAGTGATCGCGCCTTGGTAGTTCGAGACGCCGCTCACATATCCGCCCCATTCGACCGGACGAAGACCCGACGAGTCCGCGAGAACGTCAGTCCCGAGGAACAGTTCAATCGAGACTGCGAGCCCATTCACGTCCATTGCGTGGTCGCCTTGAGGGCCTCGTGTCGGGTACTGACGTGCCAGTTCGAGCGGTGGGAGACGAGTGGTGACGATATTGGGAGGAAGCGCGTCGTTCGAGATGCTGCGCATCGCATCCCGGGCCGCAGAGTCGTTGTCGAAGAGACCTACGACCCGGTTCGGAATTCCCGCCGATGCGAAAGCGCGAATGGTCTGGCGGAGGGCGGCCGCACCGCCTTCGGGACGCTGATTGAAGTCGGGAAAGCGTATGAAGCTGGCGAGATGGGGACGTCTCAACTCCAATGTCGCAGCGAGAACCTCGGCATCGAATCGACCTTCGGTCAACACGATGGGATCGAGACCGCCGTGGCTGGCGTAGGCGACAAAGTCGCTCGCAACGGTGCGCGGGTCGTCGTCAGGCCCGAGCCAACCGCCTTCGATAAGGTCAGCGAGATCCAGAGTGATCTCTAGGTCTGCTGGCAGTACCTCCAATACGGCGCGGAGGCGGTACCGCGGATCGTGATAGTCCCACAGGGACATCAGCCATGAAGCAGAACCGGGGGTGCGCTGTCCAGGTCGGTCGACGTGGTCTCCGGCTTGGATGCGTTCGCCTAGTTGAACGAACCACGACTCGGAGTCGACGGCGGCCCAAGCTCCGATGTCCGTCTCAATCTGCGCAACGACGTCCGGTGAAGTCGCAAACGACTCGACGAGGTGCGACTTCCGATCGGTCTGCTCCTCGAGGAGGACCTCGAGCTCGGATCGCACCGTCTCCCTGTCGACTCCCATGACGTCGAGCCGGTCTCGCAGCGATCCTGCTGCCACCCTGAAGCCAATGATGACGGCTTCTTCAGGGTCGAAGTCGACGAACGACTTCGGCGCGAGTTCGTACGCCTCCTGACCATGCAGCTCGACCCAGTCGCTACGCATGAAGAGCGTGTAGAAGAGCTGGTCGACGCCGTCTCGAAACGAGCAAATCGGCCGGCCGTCGGCAAGATACGTCGTTGCATAGCTGCTCACGACCGAAAGGTATCTGTTGGGAGCGCTCAGCCGAAGTTTATCTGTTGGTCCGGATCAAAGCGCGTTGCTGGTCCCGGGCGCGTCCGAGATGTCACGAGGTCCACCGCAATCGGGAACTGACCAGGAGACACGATCTGTGATTGCACGAGTAGGTTCGGCGTGATGGAGAAAGGGCAACCGCATCAAGAGCGCCCGGGGCGAGAGCATGCTCCTCCACAAACGGCGAAGCGTGCGCACATTGAGCAGCTCATGGAGCCAGGTCCCGGGCGGACGCGGCATCGGACCCAACGGCACGCCCAAGATCGAGGACTGATCTAGTCGTGGCGGGATACGGCACGGATGTGAAGGTCCGCAACGAGTTTGATGACCTCGTCCGGGCGTTGATGCGCGCCGCCCAAGCGCGCGGCCGCCGACTCGGTCTCGATGTTCGGTTCCGGCGGAGAGGGGGTGGACGACTCTCCGAATGGGAACTCATCGCGGACGGACCCGGCGTTCTCATCGCTGCATGGGCTCAACAACTCGAGCGCGAGCTCCCAATCGTCGCGGAAGGGTTCACCGGTCGCGGCCATGGCGCAACTGCGGTTCGCGTCGCTCGGTCCTTAGTAGCGCGCTTCGTGGAATTGTGCGTCGGTGACACACTGAGTCCGTACCCATCCGACGTCGTCGTGTCGTCGCGGGACGACGAGCCACGCGTCTTCTGGCCCATACTCGACCCACCCGATCGAGGCCACCCGCTCTCCGATCGCCTTACTCTCGCAGACGAGCAGATCGGACGCTGGATCGTTGGAGACCTGCCCGATGAGATCGGACTGGAGGAGATGCACACGGCGCTCGAGATCGTCCTCCGTTCCGTGCTTGCTGCCGGCAATAACACCCGATTCCCTGCACTTCTCGACCGTGCTCGCGCTGCAGACCTCATTGGCGACGACGGCCACGAAGCGCTCACACGGCTGAACGCGCACCGGCGTGCGGTCAAGCATCATGGAGGTGTCGTCCCGATCGAGGACCAAGGCGCGGTGAGGACTGACCTTTGGCGGGTCGCCGACGTTCTGGATCGCCTGCAGGGTCGAACCGACTAGATCCGGGTGGCGCAGGCGTAGGGGTGCGGCCCATAGACAGTGTTCCGCCGCGATGGATTCCTGATTCAGAGGTCCCTGCGGCTCGTGCCGTCAGGTCCCTGCGGCTCGTGCCGTCTGATCCCGGCCCGTCACGCCGTGCTAGAGGATAGACGTTTTAGATGATGTACTGCCAGAGAGTGGACTCCTCTTGGGCGGCACCGCACGCAGGGGGACGATCGAGAATCGGTGGTCAGAACTCAGATCAGCCTGTTAGCTGGCATTGTCCGATCGGTCGGCGCCCATCGTATGGGTGCGTCGGTCTTGGACAGGCCCCCGTGGCGGGCGCTGGTCGTCTCGTATGCGAGCAGCGCCTGCCACGGGATCTCCATCCGACACACTAAGGCGACACCACCTCATGGCCAAGTCAAGCTCGACGAGGGCCGGCTATCAGTACCGGCCTGGAATTGTTGGCAAGCATGTCTTTCGCGTGCGCGAGACCTACGTCGCCGGTGCCGCGGCGGAGATGCTGCGAAAGAGGCAAGTCGGCGCTGCAAAGCTCGATCTCGTGCTGCGGGGCATTGCGCTCTGGCCGGAACACGCCGGTCAGCGCACGCCCGGACTCGTCCTCCGCCGGAACATCAGCTATGAGGACCTGCACGATCTTTGTCGGGATCCCCACGTGTTCACGATGACGCTGCCTGAAGACGCCATGTATGACCCGGAGATCGTCGACAAGAAGCGTGAGTGGGTGCGCGCCCAGCTTCAGATTCTTGAGCGCAGGAAGCTCGTCAGGCGGGTACCGTTCGCCGCCGGTCGGCGGCCGGACATCATCGTCCTGCGGGACGATGGGAGTGAAGAGGAGTTCGACGATCCAGGGGCTCGTGCGGGTCAAGTACCGGGCAACAGCTACGTGAACGTGCACGGTCCCGTAATTTCTGATCCTCGATTCGGCCTATGGGGCGCCCCGGAGTTGGCGGCCTACTACTGCGCAATGACTGCGGAACGCTTCGATCCGCAGCCCCCCTCGGTGGCTGGCACGGGCGAGTGGTGCCGTCCGGTTGGTTGGTTTGGTGGTGACCGGCGTCCCTCTGGTCATGTCACGTACCCGTTCGGCGAACGCACCATTCGAACCGGATTGCTCGCCCTGGAGGAGCAGGGTTGGATCTCGATGCGCATGCTGAGCCGGTGGCGAGGAAGCCGGTTCGCGCGGCGCAGGCGTGTCGTCGCAAACAAGTTCGTCAACGCTAAGGCGCGTGTGAAGATCGTCGACCTCGCCAACCATCGCACGGGATCGCCGTCAAAGAAGTCCGCCCAGGGATCTTGAACGGCTGGCGGCCGCTCGCACTGATCAACGTCTCGATACCCTCCAGAACCGAGATGAACGACGAACTCGACATCTACGAGGTCCTTCTACGCCGGTCGGACGTGGCCGAGATTGACACCCGCGAGTTGCAGGACGGAATGCGAGTGATCGGGAATCAGGAGACTGTGCGTCGGCTTGCGGAGGAGGTCGTTCAGTCAATGATCAGCGGGAGCGGCGGCGAGGTTGCGAATGCGGTACTTGCGAAGAGCGTCGTAGCCAAGGTCTTCCCCAGCTCGTTCGGTGATCGTGTGATGTTGCTCTCTCCCGAGAACTTTAGGTTGACTCTCTTCCACGGCGACCCCATTCTGATCTGGTTGGACTCAGCGGAATAACACGTCCCAGACCGGCGGGTCGTGACCTGCAACTATCAGGGGAAACGCTCGGGGCTACACCGCATGGGGGTGGAAGACCTCATAATCCCCGGGTCGTGGGTTCGATCCCCACCCGCCCTACGAACACCTGTGATTTGCCGAGCGTGGTCGCGGGTGACACCATGCTCGTCATCGAGCGGGGCGAGGTGCGAACACAGGGTGACGCGTCGGGGCAGAGGCACCCGGCATCGACCGTGCTGCTCGTGGTTCTCGGATTCGTGCTCGCAGCCTGCGGTGTCGCAGCCGACGCATCGTCAGCGGTGCCGCCACCGACGACGACCACGACCGTGGTGCCGTTGACGACCATTCCCGGGCGGGTGGTGGATGGGAGTGGCGCGCCGATCGCTGGTGCTCGTGTGCACACGTACATCGTCGGCACGACGTACTCGAGTACCCTCACCGTCGATGCCGATGGCCGCTTCGAGCTGACGGTGGGCGATGGGTCGCACCTGCCGCCTGGTGAGTGGGAGATCGGGGCCACCGCCTATCCGCCGCCGGAGCGGCACGAGTTGCTACCCCAGTCTGTGTCACTCGGCATGGTCGGCGGACCGCTCGTGACCGAGATCGAGTTCGTCCTGTCGACGACCTCGACGATCACGGTCGACGTCAGCGCCGGCGGCCAACCGGCCGACGCGTGGGTGTATCTCGTTCGAGGTAGTCAATCGCTCGGTTCGCCGGCGGTGATCGATGGGCCGACGATCGACGGTGTCGTCGAGTTCGAAGCGGTGCCGCTCGACGACTACCGGGTGTTCGTCAACAGCCGGACGCCAGGATTCGCCGACGAGTGGTACGACAGCACGCCGGTCCGCTCCGAGGCCGCCGTCGTGTCCATGACGGGCGGCGACCGCACCCTGTCCATCGATCTCGAGCCCGAGGCCGTCGTGACGGGGAGGCTGTTCTTGCCCGACGGCACCCCTGCCCACGATGCCGCCGCCATCGTGAGCGTCGACCCCCTTGCTGCCGATGCGTACGTCAATCCCTGTCGAGCCGACGTCAGCGCTGAACCGGCCGGCACCTTCCTCCTCGGCTGTCTGCACCCCGGTGCCGACTATCGGATCGTTGCACGATGGCAAGCGCCCGATGGCTCGTGGCTCGAGGCCAGCGCCACGGTGCAGGTCGCTGCCGGCGAGACCACGGTCGTCGATCTCTACCTCGGAGACGACCCGGCGGTGGTGCCGGTGGTGCCGGGGCGGTTGGTGGATTCTCGGTTGGGTGGGGTGACGGTTGATGGTGTGTTGGCTGGTGGTGGTGTGGTCGATGGTGGGTCGGTGTTGGTGGTGCCGGTGGTTGGTCGGCATGGGGTGCCGGAGTCGGCGAGTGCGGTGGTGTTGAACGTGACGGCGGTTCGTGGTGATGAGGCGGGTCATCTGACGGTGTTTCCGTGTGGTGGGGATGTGCCGACGGCGTCGAATGTGAATTTCGTTGCGGGTGGTGTGGTGGCGAACTCGGTGACGGTGAAGTTGGGTTCGTCGGGTGAGGTGTGTGTGTTCGGTTCGGCGACGGTGCATGTGGTCGTCGACGTGAACGCGTATGTGTCGGGTGAGGATGCGGTGGTGCCGGTGGTGCCGGGGCGGTTGGTGGATTCTCGGTTGGGTGGGGTGACGGTTGATGGTGTGTTGGCTGGTGGTGGTGTGGTCGATGGTGGGTCGGTGTTGGTGGTGCCGGTGGTTGGTCGGCATGGGGTGCCGGAGTCGGCGAGTGCGGTGGTGTTGAACGTGACGGCGGTTCGTGGTGATGAGGCGGGTCATCTGACGGTGTTTCCGTGTGGTGGGGATGTGCCGACGGCGTCGAATGTGAATTTCGTTGCGGGTGGTGTGGTGGCGAACTCGGTGACGGTGAAGTTGGGTTCGTCGGGTGAGGTGTGTGTGTTCGGTTCGGCGACGGTGCATGTGGTCGTCGACGTGAACGCGTATGTGTCGGGTGAGGATGCGGTGGTGCCGGTGGTGCCGGGGCGGTTGGTGGATTCTCGGTTGGGTGGGGTGACGGTTGATGGTGTGTTGGCTGGTGGTGGTGTGGTCGATGGTGGGTCGGTGTTGGTGGTGCCGGTGGTTGGTCGGCATGGGGTGCCGGAGTCGGCGAGTGCGGTGGTGTTGAACGTGACGGCGGTTCGTGGTGATGAGGCGGGTCATCTGACGGTGTTTCCGTGTGGTGGGGATGTGCCGACGGCGTCGAATGTGAATTTCGTTGCGGGTGGTGTGGTGGCGAACTCGGTGACGGTGAAGTTGGGTTCGTCGGGTGAGGTGTGTGTGTTCGGTTCGGCGACGGTGCATGTGGTCGTCGACGTGAACGCGTACGCGACAGGCTGACCGGCGCCCTCGACGACTCGAATACGGCCGATCCGAGAGGGGCGTCGATGCGTTAGCCGGCGCTCGGAGCGTCCGAGGTTCCGTCGGCGGAGTCGCCGAAGCGGGCCGCGGCGACGAGTGCGATCGACTCGTCACGGTGGCTGCGCTCGTCGAGGGCGATGCTCGTGTAGAACTCGGCGAGCGTCGACCAGGGCGCGTAGTCGTCCTGGAAGTCGCTCACCCATGGGGTGTCGTGGAACTCGGGGTGATCGTCGACGAAGTCGAGGTACGTGTGCAGCGCGTGGTGCTCGAAGTCGGCGTTCAGCGCATACGACCATTGCGGTCGCACCACGTACAGGAGCCAGGAGATCTGGTAGTAGACGAACGCCATCGCCTGGGGCAGCAACCGGCCCCGGATCCACGACCGCCGGAACCGCCGCTGATCGAGTTGTTCCTCGATCATCAGCAGGTGGAGCAGTTCGTTGTCCTGCTGCGACCGGGCGCCTCGCACCCGCTGCTGGATGTCGCGTGCGAACGACGGCTGTTCGTGGGTGTGGGTGATCGCCACGAACGCGACCTGCTCCCAGGCCTGGTACGGCACCCGTGCCACGACCTCGAGCACGCGGAACTTCTCCAACGTCGACGCTCGGCCGTACAGCAGGTCGAGGGCTGCGAACAGCAGCCGTGCCGGAACCCCGAAACGACGGGGCGCCTCGGAGCGGGCACGGTCGGCCTCGGCGAACAGCTGGTCGGGGGCGATCTCGTGTGCGGTCGGCACGGCTCCTCCTGGGGTGGGTCGGGAAGCGTTCTGGCCGTCGGTGGCGACGTCGTCCAGGGTACCGACGCTTCTCCGGACAGGTGGCAGAACGGGCCGAACGCGCGTGATCACGTAGGGTTGTGCCCTGGGCGGACGGCGAGGATTCTCGTGCGCCGGAAGGGGAAGCGAATGTCCATCACCATCACGCCGCGTTCCGTCACGGCCTTCGTCGCCGGCATCGTGGTCGCCGTGCTCGGCGCTCTCGTGGTCGCCGACTGGCGAGCAGACGCAGCTGTCGACGTCGACGAAACCACCTTCGTTCCGGTCACACCGTGCCGCTTGTTCGACCTCCGCCCGGGTGACGAGAACGTCGGGCCCCGGTCGACCCCGCTCCGGGCCGACGAGACGTATGAGCAGCAGGTCGCCGGATCGAACGGCGATTGTGTCGTCCCGAACGGCATCAGCGGTGTTGCGCTCAACGTGACGATCGTCGAGCCGACCGCCGCTTCGTTTCTCACCATCTACCCGTCCGACGTGCAGCGCCCGACGGCATCGAATCTCAACTGGGTGGCCGGCCAGGCGGCGACGCCGAACAAGGTCGACGTGAAGGTGTCGGCGGCGGGGGCGATCGATCTCTACAACCGGTTCGGCGACGTGTTCGTGCTCGCCGACGTCACCGGCTACTACACGGCCTCGGGCCTCGACCAGATCGAACAGCGTCTCGCCGTCCTCGAACGCACGTCGACGATGGTGGGCAGTTCGGGTGACCCGACCGACCTCACGCAGTTGCCCGTCGACGGAGCGATCGTCGACGTGACCTCGTTCGACCTCGAGGCGCCCGGTCCCGGATCCATCGTGGTCCACTCGTCGGCCACGGTGTCCGACCAATCACCGGGCGCCAAGATCTTCTGCACGATCTCCGACGCAGCCGAGCTCCAGACTCCCTTTCAGGGGTGGGAGTCGGCCGGCAGCGACGGCAGCATCGGACAGCTGGCCGGCTCCAGGGTGTTCGACGTTGCGGCCGGGAGCCACACGATCTGGTTGATCTGTCAGTCCGCCACCGGCTCCATCGACCCTGCACTCGGGAACGTCAGCGGCGCCGTCCTGAGCTACGTGTTCGTGCCGGACTGAGTCGGATCAGGCGTCGCGGCGGTTGCGGGTGCGGTAGAGCACCGACATGGCGGCGGCGGTCACGCTCGACGCCAGGATCGTGCCGACGATCGAGGTGATCGAGGTGACGACGATGAACCACCATCCGAAGTCGAGTTCGTCGTCGAGCACGACCGGGTCGAAGTTGCCGTCGCTGTCGATCTCGATCGTCGTAGTGCCACCCGACCCGAAGCCGCCGAACCCGCCGCCCGTGGCGATCGTGCCGACGGTCTGGATCAGCAGCGAGATCAGCCACATGATGATGCCGAGCAGGAGCAATCGGCCGAAGGTCGACCACCAGCGGCCCCGTGCGACCTCGCTCGACCGTGCGAACGGGGCGCCCGGACGGTCGATGATCGCCACGAGCACGAATGCCCACTTGATGCCGAGCCACACCCCGAACGGGATGCCGACCAGGATGAGCAGGATCGCGAGGGGCGGCACGAGCGCGATCAGCACGATCGCGACCAGGGTGGCGGCGATGACGGCGGCCATCAGGACGACGAACCAGCCGATCGCTCGGGGGAGTGTCGCCAGGCCACGACCGAGCGCCCGGAACCCGGCGGCGATCTCGTCGCCGGTCGAGCCGGGTTCGTCCCCGTCGACCGTGTCGAGCAGGAGTCGGGCCATGCCGAGTCCGCCGATCGCACTGGCGAGCATCCCAACGACGAGTAGCACGATCACGACGGGCAGCCGGTCGCTGCTCCATCCTTCGACCTCGTCGCTCGTGATGACCAGGCCGTCTGCCAAGCGGTCGATGGCGATATAGCTCGCGGCCGTGGTGATCGGCGCCGTGACCAGGGCGATGAGCGTCACGGCACGCCAACGCTTGTACGCGTTGCGGAACGACCGGTCGAGCCAGTCGCCGATGTCGGGGAAGTCGTCCGTGTCGGTCGGCGCGAAGCCGAACGCCGGCGTCGTCAGGTCCCAGGCGCGGCCGTCCCAGTAGCGCTGCTGTGCAGGGTTGTACGGGTCGGGATACCAGCCTGCGGGTGGGCCGGACGGTGGCTCGAACCCGGGAGCGTCAGGCATCCGGCTGTTCGATCGCGTCGATGAAGACATCGACGTCGGCATCTTCGCCGCCGATCAACCAGACGACGTCGCCGTCCTCACCTTCGTCCTGCCACGGCATGACGCCGTCGACGTTGTACCGGTCGACGGTGATGTCGTCGTCGCCGTCCTTGACCGGCGCGACGATCGACATCTCGACGATGGCGTCGCCCGGATGGTGGCTCAGGATGTCGATCAGTTCGGCGACGGTGAGACCGTCACGATCCTCGAGTTCCAACGTTCGCTCCTCGGTTCTGGGTCAGAAGGTGTCGCCCAGCCAGGCGCCGGCCCGGTCGAGCAGGTAGAGGCTGACGTGCTTGCACCGCTCGAGGGCCTGGGCGATGGCGCCGTCCTCGTTCATGTCGGTGTTCAGGTACACGTCGGCCAAATCGATGTTGATGCGGGCCACGAGCGACAGACTTCGCTCGGGGGCGTCGGTCACACTCGGGAACGAGTCGATCGCCGACACCTCGACGGGCAGACCCATCCCGCCCACGCCGGCGAGATCGGTGGCGAGCACGAGCAGGTCGGGCGGGTCGGTGAGCGGCGGGAGCGTCCACGTGAACAGCAGGGGGAACGTGAACCCGGTCGGCGGTTCGTCCTCGAGGTCGTCCATCTTCATGACCTCGTCCTCGAAGCCGAGGAGTGCCCTCGGGTCGACGTCGAGCGACAGGTGCAGGTCGATCGGGCCCGCACACGCCTCTTCGGGGTGCAGGTCGACCTCCCACAACTGGCGGAGGGAGTACGTCTCGACGAAGTGCCGTTCGTCGTGCACATGGAAGCCAAAGTCGATTGCTTGGCTCTTGAGGTCCGCCACGAAACCCGCGACGTCGATCACTGCCACGTCATGGACACTACCGTCACGGAGCGTGAAGGCAGTCAACCCCTCCCAGGCCCTCGACACGTTCCGTACGGCGGCCGACGCCGTCGCCGCTGTGCTCGCCTCCAATACCGATTGGGGAGCGTCCGGTCGGCGTGACGGCCAGTACGCCGTCGACCTCGACGCCGACCAGGCGTGCCTCGACGTGCTCTACCGGTCGGGCTACCGAGTCCTGTCCGAAGAGAGCGGCGTCACCGCACCCGACGGCGCAGACGGCGACGCCCCGATCGTCGTCGTCGACCCGCTCGACGGATCGACCAACGCCTCCCACGGCATCCCCTGGTTCGCCACCGCGTTGTGCCTCGTCGACGACGACGGTCCCGCCGTCGCCATGGTCGCCAACCACGCCTCGGGCGCCGTCTACACGGCGACTCGCGGCGGAGGCGCCTTCCTCGACGGCGAGCGGTGCCGCCCCAACGCGACCACCGACCTGTCGGCGGCGCTCGTCGGGGTGTCGGGTCTGCCGACCCATCACTACGGCTGGGCCCAGTTCCGGGCGATGGGTGCCTCGGCGCCCGACATCTGCAACGTTGCCGGCGGCGTCACCGACGCCTTCGTCGACATGAACGACCAGCACGGGGTCTGGGACTACCTTGCCTCGGTCTTGATCGCCGAAGAGGCGGGGTGTGTCGCCGCCGAGGTGTTCGACCGAGACCTCTGCGTCCTCGATCACACCGCTCGCCGTGGGCCGGTCGTGGCCACCACACCCGAACTGCTCGAGGCCATCCTCGCCGCCCGTCGGGCGTGAGGCGGCTCAGCCGATTCTGGCCGTCTGGCCGCCATCGACCGGGAGGCAGACGCCCGTGATGAAGGCGGCTTCGTCGCTCGCCAGGAACAACGAGGCGTTCGCGACGTCCCAGGCCGTTCCCTGACGTCGCATCGGCACCTGCGCTGCTCGCTTCGCGGCGTACTCGTCGCGGTCGACGCCCAACGCCGCGGCGGCGGCATCGACGCCGATCGGCGTGTCGATCAGGCCGGGGAGCACGGCGTTGCACCGGATGCCGTGTGCGGCGTTCGTGACGGCCACATTCCTGGTCAGCGCGTCGACACCAGCCTTCGACATCCGGTAGGCGGCGATCTGGGTGCCGGCGATCGACGCGATCGACGACACATTGGTGATGGCGCCCCGCTGCTGCTCCCGCATGGTCGGGATGGCGGCTTTGCACAGCCGCCACGTCGCTTTCAGGTTGACCTCGACGATCCGATCGAACACGTCCTCGTCGAGTCGGTGGGGCGGCCGGTCGCCGGCCCCGATACCCACATTGTTCTGCAGCACGTCGAGCCGCCCGAAGTGCTCGACCGCTGCGGCGATCACCCGCTCGGGCGCCCCGGCATCGGTCACGTCGACGACGAGCGGCACGGCCTCGACTCCCATCTCGGCGACTGCATCCAGCGTCGCCTCGACGGCCTCGGCGTCACGATCGACCAGGACGAGGCGTGCCCCCTCCTCGGCAAACCGGATCGCGGTGGCTCGCCCGTTCCCGATCGTCGCGCCGCGCTGCTGCCCGGCGCCGACGACGACGCAGACGGCGCCCTCCAGCCGGCTCACGGGCGCCGCTCGCCGTAGTCGCCGAAGGGGCGGTCCCGATCGCGGACCGCTTCGCGGAAACCGACCTCTTGCGATCGTTCGACGAAGTCGAGTCCTTCCTGGGTGTGACGGGCCACCCCGTCGAACAAGGTGCCGAGCCGGCGCGACGCCCTGGGGTCGTACATCTCGTCGGCGACGGCGTTCAACGACCAGGTGATCATCTCGAGCTGATTGCCCGGGACCTGGGCGATGCGTTGCGCCAAGGACATCGCGTGTTCGTGTAACTCGTCGTCGGGGACGACGTCGAGCACGGCGCCCATCTCCAACGCTTGCGCCGCCGTGAACTCGTCGCCGGTGAGCATGTAGCGGCGTGCCCGCTGGAGCCCCATCCGGGCAACCCAGTTCCAGGGTGCCTCCGGAATGCCCCACACCCGCGACGGTGGATAACCGAACCGGGCGCTCTCGCCGGCCACGATCAGGTGGGCGTTGAAGACGATGTTGGTGCCCCCGGCGATGCACCACCCCTGGACGGCAGCGACGGTCGGCTTCGAACAGTCGTGCAACTTCGCCCACGTGTCGGCGAACGAACCGATCATGTGTTGGTCGCGCACCGAGTCCCACACCCGTTCGTCGCGTTGCTCTTCGCCGGACTGGGCGTCGGTCGACCAATCGAGTCCGTAGCCGGCGCAGAACGCGGGGCCTTCGGCGTCGAACAGGATCACTCGCACGTTCGGGTCGCGCTCGGCCACGTCGAGCGCAGTGCCGAGTTCGTCTCGCAGCTCCGGTGTGATCGTGTTGTACCGATCGGGTCGGCACAGCGTCAGCCGCCGCACATGGCCGTGTGTTTCTTCGCGAACTGCGTTCCCCATGCCCGCATGCTCGCGGGCGGCGAGTCAGCCGAGCGAGGCGGCGACCTCGGTGATCACGTCGGCAGCCCGGCGGGCGTCGTCGAACGTCGTCTTCCACGACGACACGCTGATCCGCATCGCCGTCGCCCCGTTCCACGAGGTCGGACCGCACCAGATCCGTCCGTCGTCCTGCACGGCTTCGATCAGCCTCGCCGTGGTAGCCGGATCGCGATAGATGACGAGCACCTGGTTGAGCACCACGTCGTTCACGATCTCGAATCCGTCGCTCGTACCCAGCCGCTCGGCGATCGCCGTGGCGCCGTCGCACCCACGCTGCACCAATGTTGCGAGACCGGTCCGGCCGAGGGCACGCAAGACCGCCCACACCTCGATCTGGCGGGCACGCTGCGACGACTGGGGTGTGTGGTGCATCGCCTCGAAGCCGCTCGCAGGCGGCAGGTAGCCGGCGATCGACGCGAAGGTCCGCCGGAGTGCGCCGGGTCGCTGGACGAGCGCGATCCCGCAGTCGTAGGTGACGTTCAGCCACTTGTGGCCGTCGGTGGCCAGCGAGTCGGCCCGGGTGAGCCCGGCGGTGAGGTGTGCACGCGTCGGATCGGCCAGGGCCCACAACCCGAATGCGCCGTCGACGTGGAGCCAGCCACCGCGAGCCTCCGTCCAGTCGGCGATCTCGTCGAACGGATCGAACGCTCCGGTGTTCACCTCGCCGGCCTGCGCACACACCAGGATCGGGCCGTCGGCCGGGTCGAGATCGGGGAGCAGATCGGCACGCATGCGGCCCTGATCGTCGGACGGCACCGTCATGATCCGTTCGGAGCCGAGTCCGACGAACCCCAACGACTTCCGAACCGTCGAGTGCGCCTGGCGGCCGGTCACCACCTGGATCAGCGGGGCCCCGAACAGTCCCTGGGCCGGAGCGTCCCACCCCACCTCGGCGAGGAGCGCGTCCCGCGCGGCAGCGAGGCAGGAGGCGTTGGCGACCGTCGCCCCGGTGACGTACGCGACGTCGGTGTCGGCACCGAGGCCCAACAGGTCGACGAGCCACTCGCGGGTGACGTCGTGGAGCGTCGCTGCCACCGGCGACATGACCGGCAACGCGGCGTTCTGGTCCCAGGCGGCTGCGATCATCGCAGCGCCGAGTGCGGCAGGGTGCGTCGCCCCGGTGACGAACCCGTAGTAGTTCGGGCCGGTGTTGACCACCGTGGCCGCACCGCCCACCTCGGCCAGCAGTTCGAGCGTCTCGGCGACGTCGGACTCGCCGTCGGGCACGGTCCCGCCCAGCGCCGACAGTGCATCGACCGCACCAGCGTCGGGGAACACCCGCCGCTCGTCGATGGTCGCGGCGTACGCCAACGCCCGTTCCGCCGCGTCACGTACCGCACTCAGCTCGTCCATCCGACCATGCTCCCACGACCCCGACCCTCGACCGGCCCGGATTCCCAGGAGCCATGGCCGCCCCGGCCCCTCGGCGGGCGAGTTCTCTCGGTGATCGGGCCGGGTCGGTGGGCTCGTGGGGGTGGAGGGTCTGGCGCGGTGGGTGGGGCAGTTGTCGTTCTCTGGAGGCAGTGACGTGGCTGGTGGTGTCGTTCTCGGTGGCTCTGGTCCGGGTTTTCGGACGAGGTTCACCGAGATCGTGGTGGTCGGGGTTGGTGGGTGGGTTCTCGGTGGCTCTGGTCCGGGTTTTCGGACGAGGTTCACCGAGATCGTGGTGGTCGGGGTTGGTGGGTGGGTTCTCGGTGGCTCTGGTCCGGGTTTTCGGACGAGGTTCACCGAGATCGTGGTGGTCGGGGTTGGTGGGTGAGTTCTCGGTGGGGGTGGTCCGGGTTTTCGGACGAGGTTCACCGAGGACTGGTGTGCGGTGCGGGTGGCCGGCCCTCAGCGGTTGGTCGACTCGGCGAGGGACCTGAGGTCGCTCGCCAGGCGTTCGGTGAGCGCGCCGGGGCGGAGACGCCACTGCCAGTTGCCGGTCGCCGTGCCGGGGAGGTTCATCCGGGACTCGCTACCGAGGACGAGCAGGTCTTGCACCGGGACGACGGCGGCCACAGCGGGGCTCGCGAGCACCGTCTCGATCAGCGACCACACGGCCTTGCGGGTGCGGACCCTGGGCGGCATCCCGGTGTCGCGGCGGACGCGCTCCTTGCGACGACGCGGCGACGATGTCCACCATCCTGCGAGGGTGTCGTTGTCGTGCGTCCCGGTGTAGACGACGCTGCGCTCGACGATGCGACTCGGATGGTGATCGTTGGGCGGTCCGTCGAAGCCGAACTGCAAGACCCGCATCCCGACGAGGTCGTTCCGGTCGCGCAGCGCGAGCACGTCGTCGTCGAGGTCACCGAGGTCTTCGGCGACGATCGGGAGTGACGGGAACGCCTGCCCGACTGCGTCGACGAACGCCTGGCCGGGGCCGGTCATCCACGTCCCGTCGATCGCGGTCTCGTCGTCGGCGGGGACCGACCAGTACGCCGACAGGGCGCGGAAGTGGTCGATGCGGACGATGCCGGTCTGATCGAGGGTTCGCCCGAGCCGGTCGATCCACCACGAGAATCCGTCGTCGGCCATCACGTCCCAGCGGTAGATCGGGTTGCCCCACAGCTGTCCGGTCTCGCTGAAGTAGTCGGGCGGCACGCCGGCCTGGGCGGTCAGCCGGCCGTCGTCGTCGAGTTGGAACTGCGACTGGTGTGCCCACACGTCGGCCGAGTCGGGCGCGACATAGATCGGCGTGTCACCGAGCACCACGATGCCGGCCGCGTTGGCTCGGGCACGCACCGCCTGCCACTGCCGGTCGAAGAAGAACTGCAAGACCTGCTCGCGCTCGATCGCTGCGGCGTGCTCGATCGCCGAGGCGGCAAGCGCAGCGGGCTCGCGCCGCCTGATCGCCGGATCCCAGTCCCACCACGGCGAGACGGGGTCGGCGTGTTTGCGTGCGATGAAGTGGCACACGTCGGCCAACCACGGGGACTCGGCGACGAAGCGCTCGTAGTCGGGCCACCAGGGGTGGCCGTCGTCATCGAGGAAGGCGCCGGCCGCTGCGTCGAGCAGTGGCGCCTTCCACGTTCGCATCGCCTCGAAGTCGACCTGGGTCTCGTCGCCCCGGGGCGGGGTGCCGATGCCCGCGATGAGACCGGCCGCCACCAGCTCGCGCAGATCGATGAGCCAGGTGTTGCCGGCGAACGACGACGGGCTGAAGTACGGCGAGTCCTCGCTGCCGAGGTAGGTCAGCGGCAGGATCTGCCAGATCGACGCTCCGGTCGTGGCCAGCCAATCGACGAACTCGTGCGCCTCGGCACCCAGGGTGCCGATCGGTTCGGGGCCCGGGAACGACGTCGGGTGCATGAGCACCCCGTAGCAGCGGGACGGGAACGGTGCGGTCTCGGTCACCAGTCGACCTCCGGAGTCGGCGGGAACAGTGCGTCCCGTTCGGCGGCGAGACGGTCGCAGTCCCAGTCCTCGTCGACTCGCTTCAGGATGATCGGGCTCTTGTCGAGATCGGCGTACTGCACCCACTCGGTCGCCATGTCGAACACCGGGTCGCTCGCTCCGATGACGAGCTGTTCGGAGTCGTCGGTCACCGTGCCCTGCAGGGTGTCGGGGTCGGTCAGGTACGCCTGGTAGGCGAAGATCTCTCGCCGGGCGATGTAGAGCTCGCCGGTCAGTTCGTCGCTCACTCGGATGTCGACGGTGATCCCGGGGTTGCCGTCGCCGTCGTCGTCGATGATCCGGGGATCGTTCGGGTCGGTGGGAAGGGGTTCGTTCGCCGGGTCGTCGAGCTCGATGCCGACGGGTGTGGGCGTCGCCGGCCGTGTGATGCGCAGGGTGTCGTCGATCTCCTCGACGGTGACCGGAGTCGGCGGCGGCTGGATGGCCTGTGTCGCCTCGTCCGACAGCGACGTCTCGATCGGTTGGTCGGTTCGCTGCTCGGAGAAGCAGAACGATCCCTGGTCGATCAGCTCGCCGTCGACGGCCGTGAAGTCGTTGAAGCCGTAGCTGATGATGAGCGTCTTCAGGGTGCCGTCCTCGTAGGCGACGACGTCGTAGTGCGCCCACCGACCGACGAGTGGAGCGAACCGCGGGTCGACCGGTGGCATCGTGATTCCCGGGGGAGCGGTGGTCACCGGGGGAGCGGTGGTCGTCGGCGCTGCGGTGTCGGGCACCATGGTTGCCGGGATCGTGTCATCGGCGGTCGGCACACTGTCGAGCGGGACCGATCCGGCACTGTCGTCGGACGGCTGAGCGGCGCATGCCGACAGTGCCAGTGCGACGGTGCACCAGAGAAGTGGTCGCATCCCGGTGAACCTAGTGCGGCGTGCGTCGTATCGACCGGACGGTCGTGTCACCCGGTGGGAGGAACACGGATGCCGCGCAGCAGTAGGTCGATCGCCGTCGGTCCGAGCTCGGCGGGGCCCTCGAGCCGATAGATCGACATGTTCTGTGACAGCGCAACAGCGCCGTGGACACCTGCCCACAACACCTGCGCCAACCGCTCGGGCTCGCCCGCCACGATCGTGCCGACGCCCTGCCCCTCCCGCACCGCCGTCACCAGCAGGGCGTGGAACGGCAGCTCGTCGGGATGGTCGGGTTCGGGTTGATCGTGCGACGGTGGTCGTACGTACAGCAGTGCGCTCCGGTACACCTCGGGCTCGTCGAGCGCGAACTGCACGTAGCGCTCGAGCAGGGCTCGGATGCGTGTGAGCGGCTCGTCGAACTCGCTCGCCAATTCGATGAACTCGACGTTGACCCGTGCGACGGCGCCCGTCCACAACGAACGCATGAGCGTCGCGAGGCTGTCGAAGTAGGAGTACACGGTGCCGACGGAGACACCGGCACGGTCGGCCACGTTGCGGACCGTCACGTCGGAACCCCGCTCCCGATACAGCTCGATCGCCGCGCGTTGGATCTGGCGACGCTTCGCCGAGCGTTCCTCGTCGGATTGGGGTGGTCGTGCCACGACGTTCAGCCTGGCACGCAGCCCGTCGGCCCGGCGAACATCCGGGTACGACGGTCGGGCACGAACCCCACGTCGAGGTACAGGCTCGCTGCAGGTGGGTTGTCGGGGCTCCAGCAGATCTTGACCCGCTCGGCGCCGGCGTGGGCGAGCAGTGCGAGACCGCTCGTGAGCAGGTGCCGCGCCAAGCCCTTGCGCTGATGGTCGTCCTCGGTGCGCATCGGCTCGACGAGACCGGTTTGCGTGACCGGATCGAACCAGAACAGGCCCGACGCCACGGCGTCGCCCTCGTCGTCTTCGACGAGCAGGTCACGATCGGGCGAGTAGAGCGACGTCTGCAGCAGCCGTGCCTCGACGTCGGCGCCGCTGCGCCGGATGTAGTGGTGGGGGCGATCGGTGCGGTCCGTTCGTCGATGCAGTGAGTAGCCGTCGGCGATCGGTGACACGGCCGGAACGGCGGCGGCGTCGATCCAGCCTTCGACGTAGCCGCCGTCGCCGGGCGTGAACCCGTTCCGGAGCAGTGCCCGCTCGACCGGTCCGTCGGGAACTGCCTCCAGCTCGACGTGTCCGATCCCGTGTGCTGCCGCGTGTTCGAGGCCGCGTCCGACGACCGACTCGGCCCAGTCGTCGTCGGCGTCGGGGAGCAGCAGCGGGTCGAGAGCTGTTGCCTCACCCCACGCCGTTGCGATCGCCGCGGCGACCGGGCCGTCGTCGTCGAACCAGAACAGTTGCGGGTACTCGTCGGTTCGGCGGGGCGACCGCCACCACCACTGGAAGTCGGCCGCCTCGTACATGCCGGCGGTGGGATGCATCGCCCGGTTCCGCTGCAGCAGCTCCGTCGTCGCCACAACCGCATCGATCCCCGACAGGTGCCGTTCGACCGCTGCGCCCATGTCGGCAACCTACGTGAGTGACGGGGTCCGTCGGCGGTGGGTTCGCGACGCTCGTCGCCGTCCCGTCGGGTCAGGCGTCGGCGGGGCTCCAGAAGCCGTGGGTGCCCGAGCTGATGCGCTCCGGCAGCGAGATCCGGGCGATCGGCCCGGCGGTGATGTCGGCGGCGTCGACGACGAGGCACTCGGAGCGGTCGTCGTTCACGTCCATCGTGAACGTGATCAGGTAGCCGTCGTCCTCGGCGGTGGAGCCGAGGCGCGGGGCCATGACCGTTTCGCTCGCGAACACTCCATCGGGCAGTTCGAGGATCTCCTCGGTGCCGCTGTCGACGTCGTGCTTGATGACGCCCTTGAAGCCGAACCAGCCCTCGCACGGCAGCGCGTTGAACGAGTAGCGGTGGCGGCGACCGCCGTAGCGGCCGTTGATCATCCCGAACTCCTGGATGCGTTCCGACAGGTGCTCTTCCTTCGTCTCGCCGGTGCGCAGGTTGAACCGCCAACGGTGGGCCTTGGCGTTCATGGAATACAGGTCGAGGTAGCGGAACAGGTTCTGATCGAACGACCACTCGGGGATCGGATCGGGCGATGGCGTCTCCTGGAAGAAGCCGTCGAGGACGATCTCGTCGCCGTCCTCGTAGGCGTTGATCCAGTGCAGGACGTAGGTGGGGTCGGCCTCGAACCAGCGGATCTCTTCGGTGGTGCCGTAGCGCGGCACGATCGCGAACCGGGTCGGGACGTCGCGGTGGAACGACGGCAGGTAGATGCCGTGCTCGATCAGGCTCGGCTCCCAGAACATCGACAGGTCGGGCAGGATCGAGTAGTGCTCGGTGAACGCCATGTCGTGGGGCAGGCGAGGGCCGGGCAGCGGCACGTCGATGTAGTGGGCGAGTCCGCCGTCGGCACCGACGACGCCGTAGTGCATGTACGGCTGTTCGGTTCCGTAGTTGAAGAACAGCAGCTCGTTCGTGACCTCGTCGATCTTGGTGTGGGCCGAGATGCCGACGCCGTCGGGCAGGCCGAAGGTTTCGCGGCCCTGTGCCTCGAGGGTGACTGGGTCGAAGGCGTACAGGTCGCCGCACAGCCAGAAGCTCGATAGCGCCTTCCCGTTGTGGACCACCACGTCGGTGCTCGACGCGTCCTTCATGTTCGGACGCGCACCGAGTTCGCACGACTCTTTGGCGGCGTTGACGTTCTCGGCGACGCCGGCGAAGAGCGCTTGGCCCATCTCCCGTTCGGCGACGAAGCCGTCGGTGCGCACGAACCGGTTGTGGTACTGCGCCTCCCCGGCGGCGAACGAGATGGAGTGGAGCATGCCGTCACCGTCGAACGGGTGGTAGCGCTCGATCGAGGGGAGCAGCGGGTTCTCGGTGTTGCGGATGTAGGTGCCGGCGAGGTCGTCGGGGATCTCGCCGACCACGTCGAGGTCCCATGCGTCGTACTCGCGTGTCTGCGGGCGCCAGGCGCCCGTGCGGTACGGGTGGGTGTCGTCGGCGGGCAGGCCCGACTCGAACGTTTCGTGGATCTGGACTCTCACGGTGGTGCTCCTGGGGAGGGTCAGCCCGCGGTGGCGGGTTCGACGACGAAGCTGACGGTGGTGGCGGTCGAGCCGCCGATGTTCAGGGTCTGTGCTCGGCGGACGCCGTCGACCTGGTAGCCGTTGGCCGTCCCGCGCACTTGCTTGCAGGCGTCGACGAGCATGCGGACGCCGGTCGATCCGACCGGGTGGCCGCCGCCGAGCAGGCCGCCGCTCGCATTGATCGGCGTGGCGCCGTCTCGGGCGATCGTGCCGTCGTCGATCGCTTGCCACGACCGCCCGGGCTCGGTGAGGCCGAAGTGGTCGATGGCCATGTACTCCGACGCCGTCATGCAGTCGTGTGTCTCGATCGCGTCGATCGCTGCGACGTCGTCGACCCCGGCCCGCTTCCAGGCGTCGGTGATGGCCTGGCGCACGTGGGGCATCACGTAGGCGTCGTTCCGGCTGGCGGCGAGCTTCGGCTCGAGCGGCAGGCCGACGGTGCGGTGCCCCCACCCGACGATCCGGGCCTCGTCGACCGACGGACGGTGCTGCGCCATCCACCGCTCCGAGACGAGCACGACGCCCGCTCCGCCGTCGGTGATGTGGGTGCAGTCGGTGCGGCGCAGGCGGCCGACCACGACCGGATTGGCGTGGTCGTCGGCGGCGAACATCTCGGGTCCGAGGTTCCACCCTCGGGTCTGGGCGTTCGGGTTGGTCTGGGCGTTGGAGAAGTTGAGTTCGGCGATCGAGCGCAGATGGGCATCGTCGACGCCGAATCGGCGGTCGTACTCGTCGGCGATGCGGTCGAACATCGCCGGCCAGATCGGCAGGTCGCCACCGGTCTCGGTCGGCACGTGCGCCGCCGCGGCTTGCACCTGGGCGGCCTGGATGCCGGGCATCGTTCGTTCCTGTTCGGCACCGAGCACGAGCACGACGTCGTAGCGGCCCGCCTCGATCTCGGCCATGGCCGCCAGTGCGGCGATCGAGGCAGATGCGCACGCGGCCTCGTGCCGCATCGCCGGTACGCCGGCGAGTTCGGGCACGACGGTGGCCGGCATGGCGCCGAGGTGCCCCTGGCCCGTGTAGAGCTGACCGAACGCGTTGCCCACGTGGATGCTCTCGACCTGGGCCACGTCGATCGCGGCGCTGCCGAGGGTGCCACGGACGATCTCCTCGACGAGGTCGTCGAGGGTCAGTTCCTCGCGGCGCAGGTTGCGGGCGAAGTCGGTCTGGTAGCCGCCGAGCACGTAGGTCATGCCGGGTCTCCTTGCTTGCTGGGTGGGGCGAGGTGCGCCGCCATGGCATGCACGATCTCGCAGTGCAGTGCACCGTTGCGTTCGCACGACAGGACGCGGGGATGGTTCCAGCCCTGCGAGGTGAGCATCATCGCCTCGGCCATCGCGTCGGTGTCGCCGTCGCGGATGACCGACGCCCGCTGGCCGAGGCGGACGAAGCGGGTGTAGTGGGCGAGTGCCTCGGCCTCGCGCTCGCGGTAGATCGTGCGGATCTCGGGCGAGCGGAGATGGAGCGACCGAGCGAGGTCGAACACCACCGAGTTCTCGCGAAAGAAGCCGAACGCACGCCATGTCCAGCCTTCGAGGAACGGTGTCAGCTCGGCATCGAGGAGTTCGGCGACGTCGAGTTCGTGCTCGACGAACGCGACCAGGTCGACCATCGCGGCGTCGAACGCACCGGCGACGGCGACCTCGTGCGACTCGAAGTAGTTGTAGAAGGTCGCCGACGACGTTCCTGCCCGCCTGGCGACCTCGCCGGCGGACACGGCACCTTCGTCCTCGATCGTGCTCCGGACCGCCTCGACGAGCCGCAGACGCGTCTTCGCCGCCCGTCCGGTGTTCGTGTGCGGTTCGGCCCCCATGAGCCGAGCATTGTTGTAGTGCGACTCCAACTTGTCAAACCGAAGTCGAGTGTCACTCCAACTTTGGCGAGAGCGAGCTCAGTCGAGCCGTGATGTTCGCAAGCTCGAGTCGAGACGGCGCGACGTCATGACGCGCCGTCCGGGCGGCAACGTCATGGCAGCGCCTCTCGTCGTCGGTGAGACGCAGCGTCAGCGCCATGGGCGGGGTGGTACCGGACCTGACACCATCAACCCGACATCAACAACCTGACACCGCTGGTGGGCGTTGAGGGACTCGAACCCCCGACATCTTCCTTGTAAGGGAAGCGCTCTAGCCAACTGAGCTAAACGCCCGGAGCGGGAGATCCTACCGGTCAGGCGTGCCAGTCGAGGATGTCGCCCGAGCCCTCGAGCAGCATCGAACCGGGGAACACCCGGAGCCGCCACGGATCGAGCCGCATGGCGACGAACGTCTCGTCGGTGGGCTCGTTCCAGACGGGGATCATGGTCGGGTCGTACCCGACCGGCTCGGGGCCGTCCTTCAGCAGGTTCCAGACCCGGGTGCAGGTCTCGTCATCGGTGAGGAGTTCGGCGTTGCACTCGGCGGTGGCGATGTCCTGCTGAGCATCCCAGTAGTTCACCGACACGAACGGGGTGTGTTCGAGGTGGGCCACCTTGACCGGCGTCGGAGCGGTGCCGATCCAGCCGACGAGGCGGTTGCCGTCGAACTCCCAGATCGGGTGCAGTACCCGAGAGCGCGGTCGGCCCTGCGGGTCGACCGAGGCGACCGTCGCCCAGACGATCCGGTGTGCGGTCTCGATGAACGCAGGTGCGATGTCGGCGATCGAACTCATCCCCGCAGCCTCGCATACAGCACGACATGGGGTCGGATACGTTTCGTCGGGGCCGACGAAACGTATCCGACCCCATGCTCCCATCTCGTCAGGTGCCGCAGAAGGTCTGGTAGGTGCGGTCGAAATCGTCGGGCGCCGGGCGGGCGTGGCGTTCGAGGCCGGGGCGGGCGGTGAACGGGTCGGTCACGGCGTCGAGCATCGTGCCGAACGGTTCCATGTCGCCCGAGGCAGCGGCGCTGAGCGCCTCCTCGACCAGGTGGTTGCGCGGCACGTAGATCGGGTTGACGGCGTCCATCGCGGCGGCGACCGCATCGGCATCGCGACCCTCGCGTTCGAGCCGCGCCGTCCAGCCGTCGACCCACGCACCGACCGCCTCGCCATGGTCGAGCGGGGCCGACACCAACTGCGTGCTGCGCCGGGCCTCGTCGGCGAGCATGCGGAACGTGAGGGTCAGGTCGGCCCGGTCGTCGCGCATCGCGGCGACCAGTTCGTCGAACAGCTCGGCGTCGCCGTCGTGCTCGTCGAGCAGGCCCAGTTTGCGGCGCATCCCGGCTTCCCAGGCGGTCCGGAACCGAGGCATGAACGTCTCGAGGACCGAGCGAGCCTCGGCGACCGCGTCGTCCACGTTCCCCTGGTCGGGGGCGACCACGAGTGGGAGCAGCGATTCGGCGAGTCGGGTCAGGTTCCACTCGGCGATCGACGGCTGATGCGCATAGCGATATCGGCCGCCGTGGTCGATCGACGAGAACACGGTGTCGGGGTCGAACCGGTTCATGAACGCACACGGGCCGTAGTCGATCGTCTCGCCGGAGATCGTCGTGTTGTCGGTGTTCATGACGCCGTGCACGAAGCCGACGAGCATCCACTGGGCGATCAGCTCGGCTTGGACCCCGACGACCGCATCGAGCAGGCCGAACGCCGGGACGTCCGCATCGGCGGCGCCCGGGTGATGCCGCTCGATCGCCTGGTCGGTGAGGCGCTGCAAGACCGACCGGTCGGGAAGCCTCGCTGCATACTCGAACGTGCCGACCCGCAGGTGGCTCGCAGCGACGCGCACCAGGAGTGCCCCGACGTCGTCGCCGGCGCGGTGGACCCGGTCGCCGGTCGTCACCACGGCCAGCGCCCGAGTGGTCGGGATGCCGGGCGCGTGGATCGCCTCGGCGAAGAGGAACTCGCGCAGCATCGAGCCCAGCGCCGCTCGACCGTCGCCGCCACGTGCGAACGGGGTGCGACCCGAACCCTTCAGGTGGAGATCGACCCGCTGCCCGTCGGGCCCGGTCACCTCGCCGAGCAGGAGCGCGCGGCCGTCGCCGAGCTGCGGGTTGTAGCTGCCGAACTGGTGCCCGGCGTACGCCATGGCGACGGGATGGGAGCCGGGCAGCAGCCGCTGGCCGGCGAGCACGTCGACCTGGTCGCGCAAGGCCGCCAGCCCGAGATCGGCGGCCAGAGTGTCGTTGAACGCAACGAGACGCGGATCGGGCATCTCGGCCGCCTCCCAATCGACGGCGAGTTCGGGCAGCGTCGCCCGGTACGTGCTGGTGAGCTCGATGTCGGAAACTGCGGTCGACATGGCTCCAGTATCGCTGGAGAACGCGCGTCCCAAACGGCCCCCTCGGTCGCCGTGATCAGGCCCTAGCCTGGTCGCCCTATGCCGGCAACCGAGCTCGACCAGATCGTCAACCTCTGCAAGCGCCGCGGGTTCGTGTACCCGTCCGCCGAGATCTACGGCGGCTTCCGCTCGACCTACGACTACGGCCCGCTCGGTTCGCTCCTGCTCCGCAACGTCAAGGAGGCATGGGTCCGGGCGATGGTGCAGCAGCGCGACGACGTCGTGTTGATCGACGCCGCGATCCTCGGCCCGCCGCAGGTGTGGGAGGCCTCGGGGCACCTGTCGAACTTCACCGACCCGCTCGTCGATTGCACCAACTGCAAGAACCGGTTCCGCGAAGACAAGCTCGACGACCCGAACACGTGCCCGTCGTGTGGCGCCAAGAACTCCTTCACCGAGGCGCGCGAGTTCAACCTCATGTTCAAGACCCAGGCCGGCCCGGTCGAGGGGTCGGGCGCCGACGCCTACCTGCGCCCCGAGACGGCCCAGGGCATGTTCACCAACTTCGGACAGGTACTCCAGACGACCCGCAAGAAGCCGCCGTTCGGCATCGCCCAGGTCGGCAAGAGCTTCCGCAACGAGATCACCCCGCAGAACTGGATCTTCCGCACCCGCGAGTTCGAGCAGATGGAGCTCGAGTTCTTCGTGCCGCCGGCCGAGGGCCCGCAGTGGTACGAGTACTGGTGCAACGAGCGGCTCGACTGGTACGTCCGCCACGGCATCCCCGCCGACATGCTCCGCATCCGTGCCCACGACGACGACGAGCTGTCGCACTACTCGACCGGCACCTCCGACGTGGAGTTCACGTTCCCGTGGGGCTGGGACGAGCTCGAGGGCATCGCCCAGCGCACCGACTACGACCTCAAGCAGCACTCGGAGCACTCGGGCGAGCGGCTCGACTACTTCGACCAGCCGAACAACGAGCGCTACGTTCCGTACGTGATCGAGCCGGCGGCCGGAGCCACCCGCACGATGGCGGCCTTCCTGCTCGCCGCGTACGACGAGGAGGAGGTCGGCGACGGCGACAAGAGCGACGTCCGCACCGTGCTCCGGCTGCACCCGCGCCTCGCCCCGTACAAGGTGGCGGTACTGCCCCTCTCGAAGAAGGACACCCTGACGCCGCTGGCGCACGAGGTCCGCAAGCTCGTCGGCGATCGCTACATGGTCGACTACGACGAGACCCAGTCGATCGGCAAGCGGTACCGCCGCCAGGACGAGATCGGGACGCCGCTGTGCATCACGGTCGACTTCGACTCGCTCGACGACAACGCGGTCACCGTCCGCGAACGCGACACGATGGAGCAGGTGCGCGTGCCGATCGCCGAGCTCATGCCGCTGCTCACCGAGAAGCTCGGCTTCTGAGGGCCGCGACGCCCGCCGATTGACGATGGCGACGTACCTCGACTCGATCCTCGAACGACACCGTGAGGTGGCGGCGGCCGACACCCGGTCGCTCGACAACCTGATCAGCGAAGCCCGCGACCAGCCCGCCACGCGCGGCTTCCGCGCCGCGCTGGCAGCGTCGCCGACGCTGGCGGTCATCAGCGAGATCAAACGGCGGTCGCCGTCGAAGGGCGACCTCAACGCCGGGCTCGACCCGGCCGAGATGGCTCGTATCTATGAGCGTGGGGGAGCGGCGTGCCTGTCGGTCCTCACCGACGAGGAGTTCTTCGGCGGGTCGGTCGCCGACCTCCAGGCGGCCCGCTCAGCGTGCTCGCTGCCGGTCATCCGCAAGGACTTCACCGTCTGCGCACACGACGTCGCCGACACTCGCATCATGGGTGCCGACTGCCTGCTGCTGATCGCGGCGGCGCTCGACCCGAACGAACTGGCCGAGTTGCACGCGCTGGCGACCGACATCGGCCTCGACGTGCTCGTCGAGATCCACGACGAAGCCGAACTCGAGACGGCGATGGCGGCGGACGCCACCCTCGTCGGCGTCAACCAGCGCGACCTCGTCACGTTCCAGGTCGACCACGAACGAGCGGTTCGGGTCGGTCGGGTCATCCCCGACACCGTCGTCCGAGTCGCCGAGTCGGGGGTCCGCGGCGCGGACGATGCCCGTGCCCTGCACGCAGCGGGTTTCGACGCCGTCCTGGTCGGCGAGACGCTCGTCACCAGCGGCGATCCCGCTGCGGCGATCGCCGACATGATCGGCTGAACTCGGCATCGACCGCGTTGTTCTAGTGTCCGCTGCATGTTGCAGCTCATCGAGAACCTTCCCGGCAACGTGGTCGGGATCCGCGCCATCGGCGAAGTCGAGGACGACGACTACGAGGACGTGCTCGTCCCGGCGATCGAGGCGGCTCGGGCCGAGCACGAGAAGATCCGTCTGCTGTACGTGCTCGGTGAAGAGTTCACCGGCTACGAGGCCGACGCCATGCTCGAGGACGCGAAGCTCGGTGCACGCACGTTCACCGCGTACGACAAGATCGCCGTCGTCACCGACGCGACCTGGCTGCAGCGCACGGTGAAGGCGTTCGGCTGGATGATGCCGGGTGAGGTGCGCACCTTCCACACCGACGCCCTCGACGATGCGACCGGCTGGATCAGCAGCTGATCACCAGCTGATCTCGATCTCGATCGAACTCTCGTCGCCGACCTCGAGTTCGACCTCCACCTCGACCTTGTCGGGGACGGCGACGCGCGTGCGGATGCCGTCGCGCACGAACTCGATCTCGTTGTGACGCTCCAGCGAGTCGGCGAGGGCGTGCAACCGCTTCGCCGCCTCCTCGCGCGACATCCGACCTTCTTCTTCGATCTCGAACAGCTCCATGCCGCTCATTGTGGCCGGGCCGGGACGATCAGGACAGGGCCGGAGGTTCGTGATCCGGATGGGTCCTCGTCCACACCGTGTTCGCGATCCACGCCACCCCGACGACGGCCCCGGCGGTGACGGCGGTGAGCACGACACGGTCGCGGTTCGCCTCGACGAGCGACGCTGTCGAATCGGACGAGCTGAACACGACCATGATCGTGAGGTACGCCGAGTACACCCAGTAGCGGTTCGTCATCTCCTTGAGCATCGGCACGATGGCGAGCAGCGAGAGCACGCTCCAGAGGTCGGGCCACGGTAGTGCCCGGGCGAGGAGGAGGGCGGCCGCCCCACCGACGACCGTGCCGGTCGTCCGTTCGAGCGCCTTTCGGTACAGGTCGTGGCGTGACGGAAGAGCGACGAGGAAGAGGGTGAGGTTGGCCCAGGCGCCGTGCTCGACCTCGTACCCGACGACGAGCCCGTTCACGACGGCTGCGGCGAGCCCGAGACCGACCGAGTACGCGATCGCCGATCGGCGCGACAGCGTCGCGGCCGGTACGTGGACGTGGATCGTGCCCCGTCGGACGAGGAGCGAGAGCGTTGCGGCGGCCCACAGCGCCCCGCCGACCAGCAACACGGCGTCGAGTGCGGCGTCGCCGACGTCGACCGTCGGCGACACGGCGAAGCCGGCCGCGATGGCGCCGACGTTGACGGTCTTGGACAGTCCGTCGATCGCCGACCAGCCGACGCCGACGCCGAGCAGGCCGAAGACCGCCACGGCGGCGGGTACCGAGGTGCCGACGAGGCCGCCGGCGAACACGGCCACACCGCCGAAGGCGATCGTGATGGCAGCGGCACGTCGTCCTGCGAGCGTGCCGACCGCACCGGCGAGGGCGCCGAACTGGAGCGGCATCACGACGTCGGATCGGT
Organism: Ilumatobacter fluminis; assembly: GCF_004364865.1. Lineage (NCBI taxonomy): Bacteria > Bacillati > Actinomycetota > Acidimicrobiia > Acidimicrobiales > Ilumatobacteraceae > Ilumatobacter > Ilumatobacter fluminis. The sequence goes on along the minus strand of NZ_SOAU01000001.1, from coordinate 2,498,052 downwards.
CGGTGGCGATCGCCACGATCATCGGGGCGACGACGAGCAACCCGAACACGGCGACGCCGACCGTCCGCTCGATCCGTTGCCGTGTCGTCGGCGCGGCCCGACCTCCGCCTGTCTCGTCCACCGACTCGGACACTACGCGCTGCGGCCCGCGACGACGTGCTGAACGGACCGCGTGGTCGGGCCCTTGCTCGCGTAGGATCGGGCGCACATGTTCGTCAAGATCTGTGGGATCACCAACGAGGACGACGCGCTCTTCGCCGTCGCCATGGGTGCCGACGCGGTCGGCTTCATCTTCGCCCCGTCACAGCGCCAGGTCGCGCCGCAGGTGGTGTACGACATCACCCGCCGGCTCCCGCCCGAGGTGCTGACGGTGGGCGTGTTCAAGGACGAGCATCCGTCGCGGGTCGTCGAGATCGCGAACAAGTCCGGCGTGAAGGCCGTACAGCTCCACGGACGCGAGACGATCGAGCAGACTCGGGAGATCGCACACAACGTTCGCTACGTCATCAAGGCGTTCGGGGCCGACTCGCCGCACCTGGCCAAGGCCGACCAGTACGGCACCGATCTGGTGATGGTCGACTCACCCGGCGGAGGCACCGGCAAGCTGTTCGACTGGAACGTCGTGAGTGACGTCCCCGACTCGGTGCGTCTGATCCTGGCCGGCGGACTCGACCCCGACAATGTCGCGTCGGCGATCCAGGCCGTCGAACCGTGGGGCGTCGACGTCGCCTCCGGCGTCGAGTTGTCACCCGGCAAGAAAGACCCGAGCAAGGTCAGGCGCTTCATCGCGAACGCACGTGCCGCCGCACCGACGCCGTATCTCGGCCCCGACGATCTGCCCTACGACTGGGCTGACGAATAATCCCGCCCCCGACCACGGACCGTTCCCGATGACCGACACCACCCCCTTCGACACCCGATTCGACGATGACTCCCTCATGTCCGAACCCGACCCGACCGGTCGGTTCGGCGAGTTCGGCGGCCGGTTCGTCCCCGAGACCCTGGTGCCCGCCTGCCAGCAGCTCGAGGCCGGCTTCCGTGAGGCCTGGTCCGATCCCGAGTTCCGCGACGAGCTCGACACGATCCTGCGTGACTACGCCGGTCGGCCGTCGATGCTCACCGAGTGCTTCCGCCTGAGTGAGGAACTCGGCGTGCGCATCTTCATGAAGCGCGAAGACCTGAACCACACCGGTTCGCACAAGATCAACAACGTGCTCGGGCAGGCGCTCCTCGCCAAGCGGATGGGCAAGCAACGACTCGTCGCCGAGACCGGCGCCGGCCAGCACGGTGTCGCCACGGCGACCGCCGCCGCGTTGATGGGTCTCGACTGCAAGGTGTACATGGGCGCCGTCGACGTCGAACGACAGGCGCTGAACGTGTTCCGGATGCGGCTGCTCGGCGCCGAGGTCGAGGCCGTCCACTCCGGATCGAAGACGCTGAAGGACGCCGTCAACGAGGCGATGCGCGACTGGGTCGCGACGGTCGACGGGTCGCACTACTGCCTCGGTTCGGTCATGGGGCCGCACCCGTACCCGTGGATGGTGCGCCAGTTCCACCGGGTGATCGGCGACGAGGCACGCGAGCAGTGCCGTGCGGCCACCGGGGGCGATCCCGACGTGGTCGTCGCCTGCGTCGGCGGCGGTTCGAACGCGATCGGCATCTTCACCGGCTTCGTCGACACCGACGCCCGACTGGTCGGTGTGGAGCCCGCCGGGGGAGCGGCGGTTCGTCACGGCGTGCCGGGCGTCGTCCACGGCATGCGCAGCTACCTGATGCAGGACGAGTACGGCCAGGTCGAAGAGGCGCTGTCGATCTCGGCCGGCCTCGACTATCCGGGCGTCGGGCCCGAACACTCGTGGCTGTCGTCGATCGGGCGGGCCGAGTACCCCAACGTCACCGACGACGAGGTCGTCGAGGCGTTCCAGTTGCTGTCCCGCACCGAGGGCATCATCCCCGCGCTCGAGTCGGCCCACGCGATCGCGTGGCTGAGCCGTGAGGCGCACACGATCCAGGGCCAGACCGTCGTGGTCAACCTGTCGGGTCGTGGTGACAAGGACGTCGCACAGATGATGGACGTGCTCGGCGATCGGGGCGAGGCGTGAGCGAGACGTTCGGCCGCATCGAGACCGAGTTCCGCGCCAAGCGCGACGCCGGGCACAAGCTGCTCGTCCCGTACATCACCGGGGGTTACCCGGGCTGGCAGGACGCGATCCGCGCCTGTGCCGCACAGGGCGCGGACGCCGTCGAGATCGGGATCCCGTTCTCCGACCCGGTCATGGACGGTCCGGTGATCCAACAGGCGTCGCAGGCGGCGCTCGATCGCGGCGCGACGCCGCAGTCGGTCCTCGACGAGGTGCCACGCCTCGACGTCGAGATCCCCCTGCTCGTCATGACGTACTACAACCTGGTGCACCACGACGGCCACCGCCGGTTCGCCCACCGACTCGTCGAGGCGGGCGTCTCGGGTTGCATCCTGCCCGACCTGCCGCTCGAGGAGTCCGAGCCGTGGACCCGGGCCGCCGATCACGAAGGCGTCGAGACCGTCATGCTCGCCGCTCCGACGGCGCCCGACGATCGCCTGCCGCGAGTCGCCGCCCGCGCCCGAGGCTTCCTGTACTCGGTCGGCTTGCTCGGCGTCACGGGTGAGCGCGACGAACTCGCTGCCACGGCGACCGCCCTCGCCGGACGCCTGAAGGCGATCACCGAGGTGCCGGTGCTCGTCGGTGTCGGCGTCTCGAACGCCGAGCAGGCCTACGAGGCAACTCGCGTCGCCGACGGTGTGATCCAGGGCGCGTCGATGATGCGCCGCCTCATCGATCAGGGCCCCGATGCCGTCGGTGAGTACGTCGCCGAGGTCCGCGCCTCGATCGACCGGCACTGACGCGAACCGGCCTGACCCGGGCCGGTGCCCGGTCTCCACCGCACGCGAAACGGGGGACCCGGCGAGCCGGGTCCCCCGTTTCCTGTTCTGTGCGATCGCCGGCTGCCGCCGTTGGTGACGTTGCCCCACCAGTCACCGTCCGTGCGGACCGGAGCGATCATCGTGCGTCGACGCCGTGGTCGGGTCGGTCAGTGGGCGGAGGCACCCGGCTCACTGCGACCGTCCCGCGGTCGTCGGCGCATGTGGAATCAGCACGGCCTGACGTAGTGCATGGTTGCCTCCTTCCGACCTGGGACAAACGGTCAGTGGGAACAATAGCACTCTGCGTGAGACCACTTGCCAAATTTCCGAAAGTTTCTTGAAAGAGACGTCGTGATCTGGGCATTTGCGCGACGTGGAGTGACGGTGGGACCACAATCACGTCGCGTGAGAGCCACGTCATGTGGCCACTATTTCAGTGTTCTCTCAATGCCGCAGCCGTGTCGGTCGACCGTCGATCGTCGTTGATCACCGTTCATCGTCGGTGCGGAGCGTCGGTGCGGGTCGTCGGTGCGGAGCGTCGCGGTCTCGTCGCCTACGCTGCCGTCGTGCGCCCCGACGAGCTCCTCCCGCATCGACCGCCGTTCCTCTTCGTCGACGAGATCGTCGATCTCGTGCCCGGTGAGTCGGCGCGCGGCATCTGGCGGCTCACGGGGGAGGAGTACTTCTTCGCCGGTCACTTCCCGGGGCGTCCGACGCTGCCGGGCGTGCTGATGTGCGAGGCGATCGCTCAGGTCGGCGCACTCGCCGTGCTCGCCGACGAGCGCTTCTCGGGCAAGCTGCCGCTGTTCGGCGGCCTCGACAAGGCGCGTTTCCGTCGGCAGGTCGGGCCGGGCGACGAGCTGGTGCTCGAATGCGAGATGACGCGCCTCAGTACCCGTGCGGGGAAGGGGAGCGGTCGAGCGCTCCTGAACGGCGAGGTGGCGACCGAGGCCGACCTGATGTTCGTCGTCGTCGACCAGCAGTAGCCGACGACGACGAACCCGATCCGGTGTGCTCAGCCCGCCGGGCCGAGCACGATCGTGCCGTTGTGGCCGCCGAACCCGAAGTTGTTCGAGATCGTGGGGCCGGGCGTCCACTCACGTGGCTCGCCGATGACGACGTCGATCTGCATCTCGTCGTCGAGCACCTTCGTGTTGGCCGTCGGCGGGATGAGGCCGTGTTCGAACGACAGCAGCACCGCTGCAGCCTCGAGTGCGCCCGCAGCGCCGAGGGCGTGACCGGTGACGCCCTTGGTGGAGACGACCGGAACCGAACCGGCACCGAACACGTCGGTGATCGCGGCCGCCTCGGCGGCGTCGTTCAGCGGGGTCGACGTGCCGTGCGCGTTGATCTGCTTGACGTCGGCCGGTGAGATCCCGGCGTCGTCGAGCGCCTGACGCATGCAGCTGATGGCGCCGACGCCACCCGGTGACGGAGCGGTGATGTGGTGGGCGTCGGCCGTGCTGGCCCCACCCATGATCTCGCCGATGATCGTGGCGCCGCGGGCGACGGCGGTGTCCCACTCCTCGAGCACGAACGCGGCAGCGCCTTCGCCCATGACGAAACCGTCACGGTCGGTGTCGAACGGGCGGCTGGTGCCACTCGACGACAGCGCGGTCATGTTGCCGAACCCGGCCAGGGCCGTGATCGTGCCGGCGTGCTCGGAGCCACCGCCGATGACGGCGTCGGCGAGACCCCAGGCGATCAGTCGGGCGGCGTAGGTGAGGGCGTGCGTGCCGGCCGCGCAGGCCGTCACGATGGTCTCGCAGGGCCCTTGGAAGCCGTGCCGCATCGACACCGCAGCGCCGGGAGCGTTCGCCATCATCATCGGGACGAGGAACGGCGACACGCGCCGCTCACCCTTGTCGATGCGGACGGTGATCTGCTCTTCGAGGGTGTGGATGCCGCCGACGCCGGTGCCGAAGATCGTGCCGATGCGCGACGGGTCGACGCTGAGTTCGCCCGCCTGCTCGAGTGCCTCGGCGGCGGCTGCGATGGCGTACTGCTCGACACCGTCGGCGCGACGCGCGACCTTCGGCGACTCGTAGTACGGCGACGAGTCCCAGTCGGTGATCTCGGTCAGGCGCCCGACACCGTCGAGCCCCGGACCGAGCAGCCCGTTCCAGTAGGCCTCCTTGCCGAGCCCGCAGGGGGCGACGACACCGAGGCCGGTGATCGCGACGCGGCGGCCCTGACCCTGCATGTTGCTCAGAGCTTCGCGGCGACCAGCTCGTAGGCCTGGCCGACGGTCTCGATGCCTTCGAGTTCGTCCTCGGGCACCTCGACACCGAACTCTTCTTCGAGCGCCATGACGAGCTCGACCAGGTCGAGGCTGTCGGCGTCGAGATCGTCACCGAACTTGGCGTCGGGGGTCACCTGCTCTTCGGAGACCGAGAGCACCTCGACGGCGCACTTCTGGAAGCGGGCGAACAGTTCTTGATCCAACGGATTGTCTCCTTGCTAGGTGGGGCGGCCCACAGTGTAGGGGTCGCCCGGTCGGTGATTCTGGGTTCGGGTCAGTGACCCATGCCGAGGCCGCCGTCGACGGGGATGACGGCTCCGGTGATGTAGGCGGCATCGGATGATGCCAGGAACGCAACCGCGCCGGCGATCTCGTCGGGCGTCGCCGCCCGTTCGAGCGGCACGGCGGCGACGATGTCGGCGAGGCGGTCCTCGCCGAGGGCGGCGGTCATGTCGGTGGCGACCGGACCGGGCGCGACGACGTTGACGGTGATGCCGCGCGAACCGAGCTCGCGCGCCAGCGAGCGGGCCAGACCGACGAGACCCGCCTTGGACGCCGCGTAGTTGGCCTGGCCGGGAGCGCCGAGCAGGCCGACGACGGACGACATCAACACGATCCGACCCTTGCGGGCCTTCAACATGCCGCGAGCCGCCCGCTTCGTGACGCGGTACGACGCCGTGAGGTTGGCGTCGAGCACTGTGGCGAAGTCGTCCTCGCTCATGCGGAGCAGGAGGGTGTCGCGGGTGACACCCGCGTTCGAGACGAGGATCTCGACCGGGCCGCCGAACTCGGCCTCGACCGCCGAGAACGCTGCGTCGACCTCTTCGGTGTCGGTGACGTCGCACTTGACGCCGAAGAACCCCTCGGGCGGCGGCGACGAGTTGTAGGTGACGGCGACGTGGTCGCCGAGCGCCTTGAACCGTTCGGCGCAGGCGAGCCCGATGCCGCGTGAACCGCCGGTGATGAGGACGATGCGTGGTTCGTTCGTGGACGGCGCGTCGGCGGGCGTGGCGCTCATTCGGCGTCACCGCCCCAACGCAGCACGCAGCTGCCGGCCGTCATGCCGCCGCCGAATCCGACGAGCAGGACCAGGTCGCCGTGCTGGACGCGTCCGTGGTCGAGAGCGTCGGCGAGCGCGAGCGGGATCGACGCCGACGAGGTGTTGCCGGTGCGATGGATGACCGTCGCCGCCTTCTCGACCGGCACGCCGAGGCGCTCGCAGGCGGCCTGGATGATGCGGATGTTGGCCTGGTGCGGCACGACGAGGTCGATGTCGTCGGCGGTCACCCCGGCGTGCGTCATCGCCTTCTCGGCCGAGTCGACCATGAGCCGGACCGCCCGTCGGAAGACCTCCTTGCCTTCCATCTTGATGGTGCCGCCGACGTCGGCGTGGAGGATCGACAGCAACGAGCCGTCGGCGTCGAGATCCCAGCCGAGCAGCTGACCGGCGCCCTCGACCGACTCGAGCACGACGGCGCCGGCGCCGTCGGCGAACAGGGGAGCGGTGCCACGATCGTCCCAGTCGGTGATGCGTGAGAGCGTGTCGGTGCCGATCACGAGCACGCGATCGGCACCCATGGCGATCATGCCGTGTGCCTGGACCAGCGCGTACATGAAGCCGGTGCAGGCGGCATTGACCTCGATGGCGCCGCACGACAGGCCGAGTTCGTTCTGGACGAGTGCCGCGGTGCCCCACTGCTTGTCGGGCGTGGTGGTGGCGAGCACGAGTGCGTCGATCCGGTCGGGCGTGAGCCCGGCCATCTCGAGCGCCTGGCGGCCGGCGTCGGCCGACAGCCCGGCGGTCGAACCGCCCACCCGTCGCTCCTCGATGCCGGTGCGAGCGCGGATCCACTCGTCGCTGGTGTCCATGGTCGCGGCGAGTTCGTCGTTCGTGACGATCTTCTCGGGAAGTGCGGTTCCCCAGCCGGAGATGACGGCGCCGGTGGCGCCGGGTCGGATGGCAGGCATTGGTACCCCCTGTTGCCCTCAGTCGGTGCGCAGCCAGGCGATCGGCTGGCGCGAGGTGACGCGTTCGGTGTCGACGGCGATGAAGCTCTGGAGCACACCGCGGAACGGTGACCGGACCTCGTGCTCGCCGACCTGGCCGATCACGGTGCCGACGTCGATCAGATCGCCGGACGCGACGGCTGCCGGTGTGAAGATGCCGGCCGCAGGCGAGACCACGAGACGCTCGACGGCGAAGAGATGCTCGCCCTCGAGTGAGGCGGCGCCGGCGTCGGCGGTGCCACCCATCCACTCGACGAGCTTGTCGAGGTCGTCCGGTGTCGCGACCGAGATGGTGCGGGCGCCGTCGACGCTTCGCTTCGCCATGCCGGTCAGCACACCGCCCGGGCCGAGTTCGGCGAAGTCGGTGACGCCGAGCGACGAGAGCGTCTGGAGCGAATGCTTCCAGCGAACCGGGCTCGCGAGCTGTGCAGACAGCAGCGCCGACCACTCGTTGCCTCGGTCGTGCGGCTTCGCATCGACGTTGGAGACGACCGGGATCTCGGCATCGCGGATGTCGGCCGCTGCCAACGCGTCGCGGAGCCGGTCTCGTGCCGGTGCCATGAACGCGGTGTGGAACGCACCGGACACCTGGAGCGGCATCACCCGCTTCGCACCGAGGTCCTTGGCGTGCTTGCCGGCTGCCTCGACACCGTCGGGTGAGCCGGCGATGACCACCTGGCCGGGTGCGTTGAAGTTGGCGACCCAGACGTCGGCGTCGGCGAGATTGCACGCCACCTCGACCTGGTCGTCGTCGAGGCCGAGCACCGCCGCCATCGTCCCGACCCGCTCGCTGCCGGCGTCGTGCATCGCCGCAGCGCGTTCGGCGACGAGGACGACGCCTTCGTCGAAGCCGAGCGCACCGGTGGCGGCCAACGCGGTGTACTCACCGAGCGAGTGTCCGGCGCAGAAGCTGGCCTCGATGCCGAGGCGTTCGACGGCGTCGAGGACCATCAAGCTCGACACGAACGTCGTGAGCTGTGCGTTGCGGGTGTCGCGGAGCTCGTCGGCGTCGGCGTCGAGCAGCAGTGCACCGACGTCGCGGCCGGCGACATCGCTCGCCTCGTCGACGAGTTCCCAGCTCTCGTGGTCGACCCAGGGTCGGCCCATGCCGGGTCGCTGCGACCCCTGTCCGGGGAAGGTGAAGGCGAGCATCGAGGCGAGGCTAGACCGATTCGGACGGCGTGCCAGCACTACTGGTGGGTAACCCGCGACTTTTCGCGGCAACGTGCCGGATGGGTCATCGCGGTTGTCGTCACGGACCTGTCATGAAGTGGTCGGTTGTCGTGTCGCGCGTCACGCCTACGCTGCGGCTATGAGTTCGACCCCGCCACCGCCGCCACCGCCGCCGTCCTCGATGCCGCCGCCCCCGCCGGGTGGCCCGAGTGGCGCCGACGGCGTGCCCGGTGGCGTTCCCGGCGGTCCGTACGTGCCCGGCAACCGCACCCTCCCGTCGCCGTGGAAGCGGATCGGCGCCCGTTTCCTCGACGGCCTCATCGTCGGCCTCGTCTTCGGGTCGATCTTCTCGGCGATCGTGTTGAGCGGTGACGACGACGGCGGTCTCGGTGGCTTCGGCACTGATGCGAGCTTCGGCAAGCTCTACCTGATCAGCATCATGGGTGCCGCCGTGGGCTTCGTCTGGGATGCGGTCTGCACGAAGCAGTTCGGCGGTTCGCCGATGAAGCTCGCGTTCGGCATGCGCGTGGTGCAGGCCGGCAACGGCGAGCCGGTCGAGTGGTCACACGCCATCATTCGTTGGGCGGTGCCGGGCGCGCTCGCGCTGCTGCCGCTCGCCAACTTCGGTGGCCTGATCAACCTGGTGATCGTGATCGTCAGCCTCGTGTTCCTCTTCACGAAGCCGCTTCGTCAGGCCGTCTGGGATCTCGCCGCCAAGACGATCGTCGTCGACAAGTAGTCCGACGGTCACGATCGTTGCGACGACGACCTGGCGACGGAGGCTCTGCTGCGCTGGTCGCGGCGCTAGCCTCGTCGCGCACGCCCCGGTAGCCCAACGGCAGAGGCAGCGGTCTCAAACACCGTCAAGTGTGGGTTCGAATCCCACCCGGGGCACATGGCAGCCTGGCTGACCCAGCGTCGGTTGTCGCAGAATGCGACCCGTCTCAAACAGCTGCGCGCCGAGTTGGCGCAGCTCGACGAGCAGGTGATGTACCTGCGTTCCGACGCGGACGACACGGCGCTGCGAGCGCTCGTCTCGGAGACGCCGGGGGCGGCGCAGGAAGCGACGCAGGCCGAGAAGCATGCGGCGGCACTCGACAAGACGAGGCGCCACGTGGTCGACGAGATCGCCAAGCTCGAGGCCAAGCAGGACGAACTGCTCGACCGCCTCACCGGATCCTGAACAGGGCAGGTACGGCTCGCTCTGATTGAATGGTGCCGCCCGCACCCGGCGGGCCGAGAAAGGAACCACGTTGTCACTCCGAGTCGTCATCGCCGAAGACGAGGCCATCATCCGGATGGACCTACGCGAGACCCTCGAAGAAGAGGGGTACGACGTCGTGGGCGAAACGGGTCGCGGCGACGAAGCCGTGCGGCTCGTTCGCGAGCTCGAACCCGATCTGGCCGTGCTCGACGTGAAGATGCCCGGGATGGACGGGCTCGAGGCAGCCGGCATCATCACGAGCGAGAAGCTCTGCGGTGTCCTGATCCTCACCGCGTTCAGCCAGCGTGAGATCGTCGAGCAGGCGCGCGACGCCGGTGCGCTTGCGTACCTCGTCAAGCCGTTCCAGAAGAGCGATCTCGTCCCGGCGATCGAGGTGGCGATCGGCCGGTTCCGCGAACTGCGCAACCTGACCGGCGAGGTCGACGCGCTCGGCGAACAGCTCGAGACCCGCAAGACGATCGACCGTGCCAAGGGGCTGCTCATCGACGAGTGCGGCATGAAAGAAGGCGACGCCTTCAGCTTCATCCAGCGCACCGCCATGAGCGAGCGCACCAAGATGCGCGACGTCGCCGAGCGGATCCTCGACGGCACCTTGCGACCCTGACGCCCGGATCGTCACCGACGCCGTGGGATGTTTCCCGCGCGGCGTAACCTCCGTCGGGTGGGTACCTACCTCCTCGTCGACGGCAACTCGCTGACCTACCGGGCGTTCTTCGCACTCCCGCCCGACATGGCCACGGCCAGCGGGCAGGTGACCAACGCCGTCTTCGGCTTCACGTCGATGCTCATCAACGTGCTGAAGGACCATCAACCCGACGGCATCCTCGTCGCGTTCGACCGTCCGGAGCCGACGTTCCGGCACGAGGCCGAGCCCGAGTACAAGGCGCAGCGCGAGGCGGCGCCCGACATTCTTCGCCAGCAGATGGGTCTCGTGCGTGAGGTCCTCGACTCGCTCGGCATCCAGCAGGTCGACGCGGCCGGCTGGGAGGCGGACGACCTGATCGCCAGCGCCGTCGACCGGCTGGTCGACCGCGGCGACGACGTCATCATCGTCACCGGCGACCGCGACAGCTACCAGCTGGTGGCCGATCCGCATGTCAAGGTGCTGTACAACAAGCGCGGCGTCAGCGACTACGCCCTCTACGACGAGGCGGGGATCGAGGAGCGCACCGGGGTGTCGCCTGCCCTGTATCCGCAGTACGCGGCGCTCCGTGGTGACAACTCCGACAACTTGCCGGGCGTGCCCGGGGTGGGCGAGAAGACCGCGGCGAAGCTGATCAACAAGTACGGCGGCCTCGACGGCATCTTCGAACACGTCGACGAGCAGACGCCGAAGTTGCGCGAGAATCTGGGTGCGCACGAGGAGCGGGCGCGCAAGAACCTCGAACTGATGCTGCTGCGCCACGATGCCCCGCTCGACAGTGTCGACTTCGACGATCTGGCGATCACCCCGCATCCCGAGGAACAGCAGCGCCTGTTCGACTTCCTGGAGTTCCGGACACTGGGCGATCGGCTCGCCGATGCGCTCGGGCCGGACGCCGGCATCGCCGGAAGCTCGCCTCGCGACGAGCTCGTTGCCGAGGTCACCGAGCTCGACGACCCGGCCGCGATCGCGTCGGCTCTCGGATCGCTCGACGTCGTCGACCTCGCCGCCGTCTGGTCGGGTGAACCGGGCCGATCCGACGTCGTCGGAGTGGCGTTCGTGACCGATGCGTCGTCGTCGGAGGTTGCGTGGTTCGCCGGCGCACTGCTGCGCGACGACGCCGTCGCCGACGCACTGTCGTCGCACGAGCACCTTCGCGGTCACAACGTCAAGGCGCTGATGCGGAGTCTCCTCGAGGCCGACGTCGACCTCCGGGGCCTGCAGCTCGACATTGCGATCGCCGCGTACCTGATCGACCCGTCCGAGGCCCGCTACGAGCTGGCCGACCTGCTCGAGAAGTTCACCTCGTACGCGCCGCCGAGCGACGACGCATCGGCGTCGGGCCAGCTCGATCTCGACGGTGCGGCCGTCAGCGACGCCCAGCGCGCAGGCCGCGACGCCCTCGCCGTCCACCACATCGCCGGGCCGATCGAGGCGAGTCTCGACACCCACGGCATGGCCGGTCTCTACCACGAGATCGAGAATCCGCTGGTGCGCGTGTTGGCCCGGATGGAGCACGTCGGTGTCGGTGTCGACGCCGACACCCTGCGGTCGATCAACGAACGACTGACATCCGAGGTCGAATCGCTGGGTGCCGAGCTCCGCCAGGTCGCCGGTCGCGACGACCTGAACCTGAACTCGCCGACCCAGTTGCGTGCCCTCCTGTACGACGAGCGCGAACTCAGCCCGCAGGGTGTCAAGAAGACCAAATCCGGCTACTCGACCGACGCCCAGACGCTGGAGAAGCTGCGCGACCAGTGGCCCGAGTTCATCGAGCCGCTGCTCCGTCACCGTGAGGTCGAGAAGCTGCGCGGCACGTACGGGGAAGGACTCCTGCACGAGGTCGGGCCGGATGGTCGCATCCACGCGACGTTCAACCAGACCGTCGCACGCACGGGTCGCTTGAGTTCCGACAAGCCGAACCTGCACAACATCCCGGTCCGTTCCGATGCCGGCCGTGTGTTCCGCACGGCGTTCGTGCCGTCGGAGGGTCGCGAACTGCTGGTCGCCGACTACAACCAGATCGAGTTGCGCTGCATCGCCCACCTCGCCGCCGACCCCGGATTGATCGAGGCGTTCACCAGCGGCAGCGACATCCACAACGCGACGGCGTCGCGGGTGTTCGAGGTCGAGCCGGACGCCGTGACGCTCGATCAGCGTTCGAAGGCGAAGATGGTGTCGTACGGATTGGCGTACGGCATGGAGGCATACGGGCTCGGCCAGCGCCTCAACATCCCGACCGACGAGGCCGCCAAGATCCTCGACGCCTACTTCGAGGCCTTCCCGAACGTCAAGGCCTACATGGACGCCACCGTTCAGGAGGCCCGCAAGAACGGGTACACCGAGACCCTGTTCGGTCGTCGTCGGCCGATCCCCGAGCTGCTCAACTCGAACTGGCGGATCCGTCAGGCGGGGGAGCGGCAGGCGATGAACGCCGGCATCCAGGGGCTGGCCGCCGACATCTTCAAGGTCGCGCTCGTGCGCATCGACGCCGCGCTCGACGATGTCGGGCTCGAGAGCGAGCTGGTACTCCAGGTGCACGACGAGGTCATCGTCGAGGTGCCGGCGGCCGAGCGCGAGCGCGTCGGCGGTCTGGTCGTCGACCTGATGCGAGGGGCCGCCGACCTCGACGTCCCGCTCGAGGTCAACGTCGCCTGGGGCTCCACGTGGGCCGACGCCAAGGGGTAGTTCTCGAAATCCCCGAAGACGCCTTGGCGAATGCTGTTAGCTCTCCTTAACCTGGTGGGGTGCCGACGGCTTCGACGTATCCAGGCGTCCGCCCGACGGTCGATCCGTTCGACGTCCGAGACCCTGCTCGCGTCGCGCGCCCGGCCATCGCCCACCGCAACGGCACGATCACGTACGGCGACCTGGTCGGCCTGATCGATCGCCGAGTCGCCGCGTTCGACGACGCCGGGCTGCCCGACCGGTCGATCGTGGTGTTGACCGGTGACAACGGCGTCGAGTGGGTCGTGTCGTACCTGGCGCTCCTGGCCCGCCGCGACGTGCCACTCCTCGCCGCCGATCACATCGACCGCCTGGTCGAACGGTGGACGCCCGCTGCGGTGCTGCAGGTCGGCGCCGACGATTGGCACCTCGCCGTCGACCGGTCGGCGCCGTCGTCCGAGCTCCACCCCGACCTCGGCCTGCTGATGAGCACCAGTGGGTCGACCGGCAACCCCAAGCTCGTGCGCCTGTCGGTCGACAACCTCGTCGCCAACGCCCGGTCGATCGCCGAGTTCCAGGGGCTCACCTCGAACGACGTCGGCATCACGAGCCTGCCGCTCCGCTACAGCTTCGGCCTGTCGATCCTGCACTCGCACCTCGCCGTGGCCGGCAGTGTGGTCACCACGTCGACGTCGGTCGTCGATCCGTGCTTCCGGGCCCTCATGCTCGACCACGGCGTCACCAACCTGGCCGGGGTGCCGCACACCTACGATCTGCTCGACCAAGCCGGACCCGAACAGGTGCGTGTCCCGACGCTGCGGTTCCTGGCGCAGGCCGGCGGCAAGATGGCCGCCGACAAGGTCGCGGCGTGGGCCCAGCGCGCCGATCGGTGGCACGCCCAGTGGTTCTCGATGTACGGCGCGACCGAGGCCACGGCTCGCATGACGTACGTCCCGCCGGCCGACGTGCGGGCGAACCCCGACACGATCGGCATCGCCATCCCCGGCGGGGCCCTCGAGATCCGACCGACCGACGCCGTCGACACGATGAACGACGTGATGGACGACACCGGGGCCGAGACGGGCGAGATCGTCTACACCGGGCCGAACGTGATGCTCGGGTATGCGACCGAGCACGCCGATCTCGCCGCAGGTCGCACGATCGACGAGCTCCGGACCGGCGACCTCGGTCGTCGCGACCCCGACACCGGCTTCGTCCGGGTCGTCGGGCGGCTCGCACGTCGCGTCAAGCCGTACGGGCTGCGCATCGACCTCGACGACGTCGAACGCCACCTGGCCGATGCCGGTGTCGCTTCCGACGTCGCCGGCGACGACGACCTGCTCGCCGTCGCGGCGCCCCACACCGACCCGACCCGCACCGTCGAGCTCGTCGTCCGAGCCACCGGCCTGCCGTCCAATCGGGTCGTCGCGTTCGACCGGGTCGCACCGAGGACGAGCAACGGCAAGCTCGACTACCCGGCGCTGCTGGCCGACGCCCACGCTGCGGTGGCCGTCACCCCGCTCGACGACGGGCCGGGCGATCGGCAGGGTGCGGTGCAGGCGACGTTCGCCGCTGTGCTCGGCGTCGACTCGATCACCGACGACGACACCTTCGTCGGCCTCGGTGGCGATTCGCTCAGCTACATCGAGTGTTCGATCCGTCTCGAGCGTGCGCTCGGGTCACTGCCCTCCGATTGGCACCTGCGACCCGTCTCCGAACTGGCCGCCGACCGGGCCCCGAAGCGCCTCGCCCGTGTCGACACCACCGTCGTCCTGCGCGCCGTCGGCATTCTCGCCGTCGTCTCGACCCACATGCGGCTGTGGCACGTCCCCGGTGGGTCGCACCTGTTGCTCGGCGTCGTCGGCTACAACCTGGCCCGCTTCACCATGCCGATCGCCGACACCCGGGCGCGGCTGCGGTCCGGCATGCGCACCGTGCTCCGCGTCGCCGTGCCGACACTGCTGTGGACGCTGGCGTTCATGGCCTTGGGTCAGTACACCTGGCACACCCTGACACTCGTCAACAACTACATCGGCCCGCGGTCGCACGCCGGCAACCACTGGCACTTCTGGTTCATCGAGGTCTTCGTGCACGTCGTCGTCCTGACGCTGCTGTTCACGTCGATCCCGTTCGTCCGGCGTCTCGACCTCCGGTTCCCGTACGCGTTCCCGCTGACGATGCTCGGACTCGTGCTCACCCTCCGGATGGATTGGGCCGACCTGGGCGACTGGTACAACCTGCGCTTCCGCACCCACGCGGTCGCCTGGTTCTTCGTCCTCGGCTGGCTGATCCAGCGGTCGACGCGACGCCACCTGCAGGTGCTCACGAGCGTCATCGCGCTGGTCACCGCGTACGGCGTGTTCAACAACCCCCGGCGCGAGTACTTCATCGCCACCGGTCTCGTGCTGCTCGTGTGGGTGAAGGAGATCCCGATGCCCCGGCGTGCGGTTGCCCCGATCGCCACCATCGCTGCGGCGAGCATGTGGATCCTCATCAGTCACTTCATGATCTGGCCACCGATGAAGGACTGGTTCATCGTCGAGGTGGCCTACCCCCTCACCGTCCTCGCATCGATCGGCGTCTGGTGGACGTTCACGCACGGCCCTCGGCTGGTGCGCGAGCGCGTCGTTCCGGCCGTACGATCCCGACCCGTCGCCGCCTCGAACCGGCCGGCGACCTCACTCGTCTAGGAGTTCCATGACCCCCCGAATCGATCGCCGACACGCTCGACGTCTCGCACTCCCGATCCTCGCCGTCGGCGGCATCGCCCTCGCCGGCTGCGGTGGCGACGACGACGTCCTGCGGGTCTACAGCGGACGTCACTACGGCATCGAGGCGGCGTTCGAGCAGTTCACGGAAGAGACCGGTATCGAGGTCGAGTTCCTGACCGGCAACGACGCCGAGCTCCGCGAGCGCATCGCGGCCGAAGGCGACGAGACCAAGGCCGACGCCTACATCACGGTCGATGCCGGCAACCTGGCCGCCGCAGCCGAGGAGGGCCTCTTCCAGCCGATCGAGTCCGAGGTGTTGTCGTCGGCGATCCCGGCCGAGCTGAGCGACCCCGACGGGCTCTGGTACGGGCTGACGGTGCGGGCCCGCACCATCGTCTACAACCCCGACGAGATCGCGGTCGACGACCTGCCGACCTCGTATGAGGAACTCGCCGATCCGGAGTGGAACGACCGGGTCTGCATGCGCAACGCCTCGAACGTGTACCAGCAGTCGCTCGTCGCCAGCCTGATCGAGCACCACGGCTACGACGGCGCGCTCGAGATCGTCGAAGGCTGGGCGGCGAACGCCGACATCATGGGCAACGACGTCCTGATCCTCGAAGCCGTCAACGACGGGCTGTGCGAGGTCGGCGTGACGAACCACTACTACCTCGCACGCGAATACGACGAGAACCCCGATTTCGACGTCGAGCTGATCTGGGCGAACCAGGACGACCGCGGCACCCACGTCAACGTGTCGGGTGGCGGCATCACGACCCACTCCAGCCACCCCGAGGACGCCCTCGTCTTCCTCGAGTGGCTCGCCACCGACGGCCAGCAGGTCCTCATCGGCGGCAACCACGAGTTCCCGGCCAACCCCGACGTCCCGCCCGACGAGGTGCTCGTCGAACGGTTCGGCGTCGACTTCGTGCGCGACCCGCTCCAGGCGTCGGTGTTCGGCGCGCTCAACCCCGACGCCGTCCGGCTGATGGACGAGGCCGGCTACGGCTGATCGGGGCGGCACGGTGATCGAGTTCCGTCGACCGACCTCCCGGAGCGGGTGGTCGTGGATGTCGGTGCTCATCGCCGCGCTCGTGGTGATCCCGGTGGCCATGCTGGCCGCCAGCATCCTGACGCCGCGGAGCGACGTCTGGTCGCAGCAATGGGCGACCCGCCTGCCCGGCGAGATCGTCGACACCGCGCTCCTGCTCGCCGGGGTCGGCGTCTGCTCGACGCTGCTCGGCACGGGTCTGGCCTGGCTCGTGTCGGCCTACCGGTTCCCCGGCGTGCGGGTGTTCGGCTGGATGCTGATCCTGCCGCTCGCGATGCCGAGCTACATCCTCGGCTTCCTCACCCTCGCCACGCTCGGACCCACCGGTCCGGTGCAAGACCAATGGCGGAGCTGGTTCGGCACCGACGCATGGTTCCCCGACATCGAGTCGATCTGGGGTGCGACGATCGCGTTCACCCTCGTGCTCTACCCGTACACGTACCTGCTGGCTCGCGCCGCGCTTCGCGACCAGGCGGGTGGCGCCTACTTCGCGGCACGGATCCTCGGCGCCGGCCCCACGGAGGCCGCACGGCGTGTCGTCCTCCCGCTGGTGCGGCCGGCCATCGCGGCCGGAGCGGCGGTCGTGATGATGGAGACGCTCACCGACTTCGCCACGGTGCAGTACTTCGGTGTCGACACCGTGTCGGTGGGCGTGTTCCGGATCTGGCGCGGCACCTACGACCGTGATGCGGCTGCCGAGATCGCCACGGTGGTCTTGGCCTTCGCCCTCGTCGCGATCGCGATCGAGCGGATCGCACGCGGTCGGGCCCGGTTCGGGCAGAGCGGGGGAGAGGGTGCCGGTCTCGAACGTCGGGTGCTCACCGGGTGGCGCGCCGTGGCGGCGTCGGTCGCGTGCGGCGCCGTCGTGGTGGCGGCTTTCGCCGGCCCGGTCCTGCAGCTGGTCGTCTGGGCCGTGCGCGAACAGACGAGCGACCGAGGCACACCGCTCGTCGACTCGTTCCCCGAGTACCTGTCGAACTCCGTCCAACTGATGGTGATCACCGTGGTCGTCTGCCTCGTGGCGGCGGTCGTCGTCGCCAACGCCCAGCGGTTCGGGAGTCGCCGACTCACCGGCGTGGCCGCTCGTGCCGCGGCCATCGGCTACGCCGTGCCGGGCCCGGTCGTCGGCATGGGCGTGATCCTCGCGGTCGTCGGCGCCGACGAACTGCTCGAGGCGATCGGGCTCGACCTGCCGGGCGCCGTGGCGACCGGCTCGCTGGTGGTGCTGGTGTACGCGTACGTCGTCCGATTCCTCGCTCCCGGGCTCGGGGCGGTCGAGTCCGGACTCGGACAGGTCTCGGAGGAGATGACCGCGTCGGCGCGATCGCTCGGCGCCTCGTCGATCGGGACGATCCGTCGCGTGCACCTGCCGCTGTCGAAGGCGTCACTGCTGTCGGCGGCGATCCTCGTCGGGGTCGACGCCCTGAAGGAACTGCCGATCGTGCTGCTGCTCCGACCGTTCGGTTTCGAGACGTTGCCGGTGTGGGTCTACAACCTGGCCTCGGAGTCGCGGTACGAGCAGGCGGCACTCCCCGCGCTGTCGATCATCCTGGTGGCACTGATCCCGGTCGCACTGCTCTCGCGCCGTCTCGAACGCCCCGGATAGCTTGTCCGCTGGTGTTATCGATCACGGAGCGCCGATGACGGCATTGCAGTTCGACCACGTGACGAAACGGTTCGGCCGGTTCGACCGTCAGGTCGTCGCGCTCGACGACGTGTCGATCCAGCTCGCCGACCACGAGGTGCTCGCCCTGGTGGGGCCGAGTGGCTGCGGCAAGTCGACCCTCCTCCGAGCGATCGCCGGCATCCACCCGATCGACGAGGGCACGATCCGTCTCGGCGACCGAGTCGTCGACGACGGGCGCGTCCAGATGCCGCCCGAGAAGCGTCGAGTCGGCCTGGTGTTCCAGGAGCACGCCCTGTTCCCGCACCTGTCGGTCACCGACAACGTGGCGTTCGGGGTGCGCGACGACACCGCGCCCACTCGGGCGGCCGAGATGCTCGATCTCGTGGGCATGTCCGAGTACGCCGATCGGTATCCGCACGAGCTGTCCGGTGGCGAACGGCAGCGGGTCGCCCTCGCTCGTGCGTTGGCGCCGAACCCCGACCTCATGCTGCTCGACGAGCCGTTCGCGAGCCTCGACACGAACCTGCGTGCCCGAGTCCGCGACGACGTCGTGGCAATCCTGCGATCGACGCGCACGCCGGCGGTCTTCGTGACCCACGATCAGCACGACGCCCTGGCCGTCGGCGACCGGATCGCCGTCATGCGCGCCGGACGGGTCGTGCAGGTGGCGGCGCCCGACGTGGTCTTCCACCGCCCGGTCGACCGGTTCGTCGCGTCGTTCATGGGCGAGGCGAGCTATGTGCCGGTCGCCGCGGCGTCCGACGTCGTGGGCCTCGCCGACGAGCTCACCGCACTCACGGAGCCGGAGGCGACCGACCGGACGCTGATGCTCCGACCCGACGACATCGTGCTCGAGCACGGCGACGGTGCCGTGGTCGAACACGCCGAGTTCCGCGGCACGGTCTGGTGTTACACGGTGCGGCTGGCGAACGGCGCCGCCGTCAAGTCGCTGCGCAACCACCTCGAACCCGTCCAGGTCGGCTCGTCGGTGCAGGCACGACTCCGTCCCGGACACCATCCGGTGGTGCTCGATGCCTGACCGCGACCACTGGTTCGAAGACGTCGCCGACCACCTCGGCGCCGCCTACCTGCGGTACTCGTTCACCAAGGGAACCCGCCAGGAGATCGACTTCCTGGTCGACGAGCTCGGTCTCGAACCCGGCATGCGGGTGCTCGACGTCGGGTGCGGCCCGGGCCGTCACGCGTACGAGCTGGCCGAACGCGGGATCGCCACCCACGGTGTCGACGTGAGCCGGCGGTTCGTCGACCTCGCCGCCGACGGTGCGCCGACGGGCGCCACCTTCGAACGGATGGACGCCCGGCACCTGGTCGACCGCGACGACCTCGCCGGGAGGTTCGACGCCGTCATCTGCCTCTGCCAGGGCGCCTTCGGCCTGATGACCGCCGATGGTCACGACCGCACCGTGCTCGCCGGCATCTCGCAGGCGCTCTCGCCGGGCGGGCGCCTGGCGTTGAGCGCCTTCAGCTCGTACTTCGTGGTGAAACACTGGGAGGGCGCCGACTTCGACGCCGACACCGGCGTCAACCACGAGCGGACCGAGATCCGGGACGAGGCGGGCGTGGCGGCCGAGACGAGCCTCTGGACCGGCTGCTACACACCCCGCGAGCTGCGGTTGTTGTGCGACCTGACCGGGCTTGAGGTCGACGCGATCCACTCGGTCGAGCCGGGTGCGTACCGTCGCGCCGAGCCCACCACCGACACCGCCGAGTTCCTCGTCATCGCCACCCGGCGCTGATCCTGCGGGAACGTGGCCGCCTCGGCGGGTGTGCTGCTACCATGGTCGCCTGCGTTGGGGCGTTCCCGGCGCGCCCAGAGCACTACTCAATGTCCGTTTCGAAAGCAGTCCATTCCTTGTCCGATACCACTACCACCGAGCCCACCACCGATTCCAACTTCGGTACCTTCGACGAAGAGGGCAACTACACACCGCGTGAGGTCGTCTCGAACGACCTCGGCATGAGCTTCGCCGACGCCATCGACGGCACGATCGTCGAAGTCGAAGACGGTGAGCTCGTGCACGGCACCGTCGTCAAGATCGACAAGGACGAAGTGCTGCTCGACATCGGCTACAAGAGCGAGGGTGTCATCCCGAGCCGCGAGCTGAGCATCCGCAACGACGTCGACCCGTCCGAGGTCGTCAGCATGGGTGACCAGGTCGAAGCGCTCGTCCTCACCAAGGAAGACAAGGAAGGACGCCTCGTCCTGTCGAAGAAGCGTGCGCAGTACGAGCGTGCGTGGGGCGACATCGAGGCCAAGAAGGAAGCCGACGAGATCGTCGAGGGTCCGGTCATCGAGGTCGTCAAGGGCGGCCTGATCGTCGACATCGGCCTGCGTGGCTTCCTCCCCGCATCGCTCGTCGAGCTCCGTCGTGTCCGCGACCTCCAGCCGTACATCGGCCAGACGGTCCAGGCGAAGATCATC
This sequence comes from Ilumatobacter fluminis, assembly GCF_004364865.1. NCBI lineage: Bacteria > Bacillati > Actinomycetota > Acidimicrobiia > Acidimicrobiales > Ilumatobacteraceae > Ilumatobacter > Ilumatobacter fluminis. The sequence goes on along the minus strand of NZ_SOAU01000001.1, from coordinate 2,477,361 downwards.
GAGCTCGACAAGAACCGCAACAACGTCGTGCTCTCGCGCCGCGCCTACCTGGAAGAGACCCAGAAGGAGACGCGCGACAGCTTCCTCAACAACCTCAAGATCGGCGAGGTCCGCGAGGGCACCGTGTCGTCGGTCGTCAGCTTCGGCGCCTTCGTCGACCTCGGTGGCATGGACGGACTCATCCACGTCAGCGAGCTGTCGTGGAAGCACGTCGACCACCCGGGCTCGGTCGTCGCCGTCGGCGACCCCGTCAAGGTCCAGGTCCTCGACGTCGACTTCAGTCGCGAGCGCATCTCGCTGTCGCTCAAGGCCACCCAGGCCGATCCGTGGCAGGAGTTCGCCGAGACCCACGAGGTCGGGCAGCTCGTCTACGGCCGTGTCACCAAGCTCGTCCAGTTCGGTGCGTTCGTCCAGGTGGGCGACGGCATCGAAGGTCTCGTGCACATCTCGGAGATGTCGGCGCACCACGTCGATTCGCCCGAGCAGGTCGTCACGCCGGGCGAAGAGCTCTGGGTCAAGATCATCGATCTCGACCTGCAGCGTCGCCGCATCTCGCTGTCGATCAAGCAGGCCGCCGAGGGTGGCGAGCTCGCCCCCGAGTACTCGGAGCACTTCGAGGTCGACGACGAGGGCAACTGGGCCGCCAGCGAAGAGGTCGAGGCTGCTTGGGCCGAGTTCGAGTCGGCTGACGCCGGCGACGAAGCGGCTGCCGAGGGTGGCGACGACGCCGCCCCCGCCGACGAGGCCTGAGGCTCGTAGCGCCGATGCTCCTGGTCGGGCTGACCGGAGGAATCGGCGCGGGCAAGTCCACCGTCTCGACCATCCTGGCCGAGCACGGTGCGGTCATCGTCGACGCCGACCAGATCGCCCGAGACCTGCAGTCGCCCGGTTCGCCGGTGCTCGACCGCATGGCCGAGCGGTTCGGTGATCAGATCATCCGCAGCGACGGTTCGCTCGATCGAGCGGCCGTCGCTGCGGTCGTTTTCGGCGACACGCCCGACGCCAAGCAGGCCCTCGCCGACCTGAACGGCATCGTCCACCCGGCGATGCAGGACGAGATCAAGCGCCAGATCGAGGCGCAGCGACACACCGACCGGATCGTGGTGCTCGACTTCCCGCTTCTCGGTGAGAACCCGCGCGACGACATCGCGGCCACGATCGTCGTCGACATCGACCCCGATGTCGCAGTGCAGCGGCTGGTCGAGTTCCGCGGCATGGACGAAGCCGACGCCCGGAACCGGATCGCCAGCCAGATCTCACGCGAGCAGCGGCTCGAGCGGGCGACCCACGTCGTCGACAACTCCGGCGACGAAGCCGCGTTGCGCCGTGAGGTCGACGAGCTGTGGCGTCAGTTGGTCATGCTCCGCGGACGCGTCGGACGATCTCGTCCAGATTGGCTGATGCCCACACTTCGCCGTCGTCGTCGATGACGCCGGTGCGCTCGAATCCGAGCTGCGCATAGAACCGTTCGGGCCCGCCCGGCTCGTCGACGAAGCTGACGTCGAGTCGATCGCATCCGTGTTCGGTCAGCATGTCGGCGATGAGCGCGATCGTCCGCCGGGCGATGCCGCGACGCTGGTACCACGTGTCGACGAGCAGCCGCCACAGGCACGGTGCCGGATGGGCGTCGTCGGGAAGGGCGAGCATGACGAAGCCGGCGAGTTGGTCGTCGGCGACGATCGCCCGATACCAGGGGCGTGAGACGACCCCGTCCCGCACCGGCGGGTGCGCTGCGTCGGCGATCGACTGGGCGACCGAACTCACGTATCGACGCTGACTCTGGGAGACCTCGATTCGACAGACGTCGTGGATGTTGTCGTGGGTGACCTCGATCAGCTCGATCGTGTCGGGAGCGCCGATGTCGCGGTTGCGCCACTTCTCCCACGCCGGGCGGAGCAGGCTGAACCGGGTGTCGTCGGCCCACTGGCCTCGCACGAGTGCCGACGATCGAACGGTGCCGTTGTGCTCGAATCCGCAGCGTTCGAGCACACGGGCCGACGCAACGTTCTCGGGGTCGATCGTGGCGGTCACCCGATGCACGCCGGCCTCCAGGAAGAGCCACTCGACGACGGCTCGTGTCGCCTCGACGGCGTAGTTGTGGCCCTGCTGCTCGGGCGCCACCGTGTAGCCGATCGCGGCGAGTTGGCCCTCGCCGTCGAGCCAGATCGCATAGTCGCCCACCACGTGATGCTCGTGATCGATCGCCAGCTGGATCCACTGGCCCGGGGTCGGCCGGCCGAGCCGTTCGACCTCGGCGACGAGTTCGTCGGCCAGGTCGGCGGTGTAGGGGAGCGGCCAGTCCTGATACCGGGCGACGTCGTCGATGTTGCGGTAGCGGACGAACTCGGGGACGTCGCGGCTCGCGAGCGGACGGATCACCAGTCGTTCGGTCTCGAGTCGGAACGCCGCCATCGGCTTCATTCAAGCCGCTCGTAGCCTGCTTCGTCGTGATCGGTTCCGTGTTCCTCGCCCTCGCCGCCGTCGTCGCCGTGATCGACTGGTGGGCGGTGGCACGCGAGCGCCGATCGGTCGAGCTGGTCGCCAAGCCGTTGACGATGGCACTCCTCGTCGCGACCGCCGCGACGTTGAGCGACCCGGCGAGCGATGTGCGCGTGTGGCTGGTGATCGGGGCGCTGTTCGGTGTCGTCGGCGACACGGCGCTGCTCGGCGACGGTGAGGGAGCGTTCATGGCCGGTCTCGGAGCGTTCGCCGTCGGCCATCTCGCCTATGCCGTCGCCGCCGTTTCGTTCGGCTTCTCCTGGGCGTGGGCGGTGCCCGGCCTCGTGTTCGTCGCCGGCCTGCTCGGCTACCGGTTCGCGACCCGGACACTGCCGGGCGCGGTCGCGCACGGTGGGCGGGTGCTCGGCGGTGCCGTCGTGTTCTACGCCGCCGTCATCTCCGCGATGGTGGTGACCTCGTGGGCGACCGGCCTGATCGTCGCTGCGGTCGGCGGCATGCTCTTCGCCGTGAGCGATTGGGTGCTCGGGCACCGACGCTTCGTCGGGCCGCTCCCCGGCGGTCGCCTTGCGATCATGGTGCCGTATCACGTCGGTCAGGCGCTGCTGATCGTCGGCCTCGCGACCGGTTAGGTTCGGAACCCATGTCGGGCGTCTGGGTGTTCGGGTACGGGTCACTGGTGAGTCCGGAGTCGTTCGGGCACACGCTCGGCCGAGCGTTCCACCGCGGTGTCGACTTTCATCCGGCGGTTCTGCGGGGGTACGGACGGCGCTGGAACTACGGCGTGATGTCGCTCGTCGGACGGGCCGACGAGCACGACGGTTCGACACGAGAGTGGACGATCGTCGCACTCGGCATCGCCGCCGCCGACGACGAGATGACCAACGGCGTCATCGGATGGGTCGGCGACGACGAACTGCCGTCGCTCGACGCCCGGGAACGGAACTACGACCGAGTCGACGTCACCGATCTGACCGACGTCGCACGACCGGTCGAAGGCCGGATCGTCACCTACGTGCCGCAACGTGCGCCGATCGAGCACTACGAGGCGGCACGTGACCGGGGTGAGGCCGCCGTCGAGCGCCGCTACTGGGATCTCGTCGACGGCGCGTTCGCCGAGCTCGGCGACGGCGAGCAGGAGCGCTACCGCCGCACGACCCCGCCGCCCGACATCCCGATCGTCGCCATGCGCCGCGACAGCGTCCCACTCCGCCACCGACTCCGCGAACCCTGACGGAGATGGTCTGACCCACCCGTGTCGTACGGTCCCTTGCGTTCCGGCGGCCGTCCCACGAACATGGTGCGGGTGAATACCGTGCAGATGGTGGGGGAGGTGCGCGAGCGGCCGTTCCGCCCGGGGGAGGGGAATCGGGTGGTGGTGAAGGTCCGCGTGCACGATGACGAGAGTGGTCGATTCGACAATGTCGAGTTCGACTCGTTCGGCGCGGTGGGGGACTTCGCGATCCGACTCTTCTCGGGTGACCGGATCGCCGTGCGCGGCCGGCTCGAGGGTCGGGTGTTCGACGACGGCGACGAGATCAAGATCGTCGCCAACCACGTCGAACTGGTGCGGCGCGCGAGCGACGCCCCGGCGAACGAACGCCACCACCACGATCACGACGACTGACCCGATCGCGACGACCGGGTGACCGCCCGGTGACGACGCAATGGAGAGTCGGCGAACTCGGATCGAGGGTGTGGTCAAGCGATCCGCCACCGTCCTACGGTGGCGTCGCGCGAGTCAGGATCCGGCTCGTGCGGCACCCCTCAGCGTCGTCATCGCTCGCTTCCGGACGGACCTCGGTCCGCACGGCTCGAACGACCCGACGTGTCGCGCCCGGATCCACCGCGCCCGGCGGGGGTGTCGAGAACCCGCCCACCACGTCACAGGGAAGACACCACCCATGTTCAAATCCGCCACGATCGGCGCCGGACTCGTCGCCGGCACCCTCGTCACCGCCGCGCTGCCCGGCTTCGCCGGAGCCAGCGACCACGACACCGCGCTGCTGACCCAGCCGTTCCTTCAGATGCCCGGACACCGCGAGGTCTCCGTCGTCTGGTTCACCGAACAGGCCGGTGAGGCCCACTACGTCATCACCGGCAGCCGCGCCGAACTCGAACGGCTCGGCGACACCATGCCGACCGACCGCCCGGGCCGCTCGATCGAGCTGCACGCCGCCGACTCGTTCCGGATGTCGCGCACGGCCGAGGACGCGTCGTCGGCCATCGCCGAGAAGCCGGCACCGTCGGACGGGATCGTCGAACGGCCCGTGTACCGCCACGAGGCCCGCGTCACCGGCGTGCACCCGCAGCACGGCAGCGACTACCGGGTCGTCTCGCTGGTCGACGGTGAAGCGGTGTACTCGCCGATCTACCACCTCGACGACGAACTCGGTCGCAACGAGGGTGCCACGATCCTGCTCACGAGCGATCACCAGCAGAAGAACAACACGCCGGCCAACCTGCAGTGGGCGTCGACGCTGCTCGGCGACATCGACGCCGTCTTCTTCGCCGGCGACCTCGTGAACGTGCCGGACCGCGCCAGCGAGTGGTTCGACGCCACGAACGAGAAGGCCTTCTTCCCCGGCCTGCAGGGCACCGCGCAGTACTCGGCGAGCAACGGCAACGTGTACACCGGTGGCGAGATCCTGCAGAACGCGCCGATCTATCCGGCCATCGGGAACCACGAGGTGCAGGGCCGCATCGACGGCATGACGTCGCTCAACGCGTCGTTCAACTCGCCGGTCCCGCGCGACGTCGCCGAGCAGGTCTACGAGACCGTCGCCGCCGACGTCAATCCCACCGGTGACCCGGCGATTCGCGAGCAGTGGATCGAGGACAACTCCTGGTCGACGACGACCTACGAGGAGATCTTCACCCTGCCCGCCGACGGCCCGGCCGGTGAGCAGTACTACGCCACCGACGTCGGCAACGTCCGCCTGATCACCTTGTTCAGCACCCGCATCTGGCGGAGCCCGAGTGTCCAGGTCGACCCGTCGACGCGGACCGGTACCACCCGCTATCAGGAGGCAGCCGCCAACCTCGACGACCCACTCGCCCAGGGGCACGGCAGCTTCCCGTTCGTGTCACTGGCGGTCGACTCCGCTCAGTACGACTGGTTGCGTGACGAGTTGTCGAGTCGTGAGACCGCTCAGGCCGACTACGTCGTCGTCATGATGCACGAGGGCCCCCAGGGCCTCGGCGACAACGTCATGCCGCACTTCGGTGAGCCGCAGCAGGTCGAGGAGTACGACGAGGCCGGCAACCTGATCGGCATCCGCTACGACTACCCGGCCGACGGCAACATGCTGCTCACCGATGTCAGCCCGCTGCTCGAGAACAGCGGCGTCGTCGACCTGGTGCACAACGGGCACAGCCACCTGTGGAATCGGTTCGAGTCGGAGAACGGTGTCAACTACATCGAGACCTCGAACGTCGGCAACAGCTACGGCGCCTACCACGAACTGTCGGGCCGCAGCCGCCCGGTGCCCCCGGCACCGTGGAACGCCGACGACTACGTCGCCCAGGGCAACCCGGGTGGTCTCGAGGCGATCGTGCCGTCGATCGCGCCCGACACGAACGATGCGGGTGTCGCGCTGCCGTTCGTGTTCTCGAACGACCGCACGGCGTTCACGGCGATCGACTCCGAGACCGGTGAGGTGACGAGCTGGGTGCTCGACACCACCGACCCGAACGCGGAGCCGTACGTGTTCGACGTGTTCACGCTCGACTGAGCGCCGCTCGACGCGAGCGTCCCGGTTCCGGCGCCGTTGCCGGAGCCGGGACGATCGGTCGATCAGCCGCAGCGGGCTTCGACGGTGCCGGCCACCCCGTCCGGGTTGGTCACCGGGTCGCCGTCGGCGAAGAAGGTGCCGGTGCCGTTGATCGTCGAACCGTCGAGCGAGAGCTCGACGCCGCCACCGAACGGTTCGTAGAGGTTGCTCGCCTCCCACAAGGTGTTGTACGAACCGTCGTACACCGAGACGGTCGCGACATCGGTGACCGTTCCCGAGCCCTCCGCCCCGAACTGGGTGATGTCGAGACCCGGGTCGTCGTACGACGTGGCGGTGAACACGATCTCCGAACCGGCGGCCTCCTGCGGTTCGAGCGTGCACAGCACCCCGAACTCGAAGGTCTCGCCGTTGTCGAGCGTCAGTGTCGCCGTCCCCGAGCCGCCGCCCGACGGCGCAGCGGGCTCGTCGGCGGGCTCCGTCGCGGGTTCCTCGGCGGGTTCGTCGGCGGGTTCCGCCGCGGGTTCCTCGGCCGCCGGTTCGTCGGCGGCGGGTTCGTCGGCGGCGGGTTCGTCGACGGCGGGTTCGTCGGCCGCGGGTTCCTCGGCCGACGACTCGTCGGCTGCTTCGCTCGATTCGTCATCGCCGCCGCAGGCGCCGAGAACGATCGCACCGGTGATCAGGAGGGCAGTGGACATCCGTCGCATGCCCCACCTTCGCATTCGATCGGGCTCGCCGTCGACCCAAATTCAATGAGAGTGACACGACCGGTCGAGCGAACGTGCGTTCGTCGATGGATGGGGAGGCGGTAGGCTGATCGGCGTGTCCGACACCACCATCCCGCCCGAACTCGCAGCGATGCCCGTGGCGCAACCGATCGCGGAGGAGCGTCCGTTCCAGGTCGTGTCCGAGTTCGAGCCGTCGGGCGACCAGCCGAAGGCGATCGAGGGGCTGGCGAAGGGCATCGACTCGGGCGAACGGTTCCAGACGCTGCTCGGCATCACCGGCTCGGGCAAGTCGGCCACGATCGCCTGGACCATCGAGCAGGTCCAGAAGCCGACCCTGATCCTCGCCCCGAACAAGAGCCTCGCCGCCCAGCTCGCGCAGGAAATGCGCGACTTCTTCCCGAACAACCGGGTCGAGTACTTCGTCTCGTACTACGACTACTACCAACCCGAGGCCTACATCCCGTCGAGCGACACCTTCATCGAGAAGGACTCGTCCATCAACGACGAGATCGACCGACTCCGCCACTCCGCCACCGCTGCGTTGCTCACCCGTCGCGACACGATCGTCGTCGCGTCCGTCAGTTGCATCTACGGCATGGGTAACCCCGACGAGTACAAGGGCCAGCTCGTCGATCTGAGCGTCGACGTCGACTACGACATGCGCTCCATCCTGCGCCGCCTGGTCGACATGCAGTACGACCGCAACGACGCCACGCTCGGCCGCGGCAAGTTCCGCGTGCGCGGCGACACGATCGAGGTCCACCCGGCCTACGAGGAGTCGGTGCTGCGCATCGAGATGTTCGGCGACACCGTCGATCGGCTCACCCGCATCGACCCGCTCACCGGCGAGACGCTCGAGGAGATGAAGCGGGCGATCGTGTTCCCGGCCACGCACTACGTCGCCGGCAACGAGCGGATGGCCGTGGCCATGGGCAAGATCGAGAACGAGCTGCAGGTGCAGCTCAAGCGGTTCGAGGAGGAGGGCAAGCTGCTCGAGGCGCAGCGCCTCCGCATGCGC